>NZ_QUIK01000002.1:145078-185784 GCF_003480105.1 Clostridium sp. AM42-4 | reverse complement strand
TAAACAATATCACACAGTAACGAACGAGGGCCGAAAGGTTTCGTCCCCGCCATTGGGGGGGGACGGAACCTTCCGGCCCATTTGTGTTTACTGTGTGATATTGTTACAGCATCTCCATGTAGGCAAGCAGCTGGTCTAAGAGTCCCAGCCCGATCAACAAAAGGATCAGCAGGACAACCAGTCCCGTAATGAGAAATACGAGTTTGTAAAACAGGTAGGCCCGGGCGAATTCCTTTCGCTGCGGGTCTTCTTCGTGTTTCGCTTCATGGAAGAGGTAGAACCAGCCGACAAGCGGCATGTTCATGCACATGAAAGTATAAAACCAGGAGCGGACCGAAGGGTCCCACCAGCGTTCTCTTGCGGAGTGGCCGGTGCTGCGTTTTTTAAAGAAAGTTTTTTTGCCTGCTCCGGATTCGGAGATCTGTCTGGCAGTCCGGATCTTACCGGAGAGATCGGTTGTGTGGCCGGCGGCCGGTTCCGGATCTGGGGAAGAAGGATCTTCGCTGATATCCGGAACGGTCAGGCGTGGGAGAGCAGTAGTCTCCTGGTCGGCCCGTTTTTCCAGAGCAGCCTGGATTTTCGCGGTGTCGATTACTTCAGCCGATTTGCCAGAGGTGGATGTTACGTTGTCGATCGCCTCAGCCTGTTTGCCAGGATTATATTGATTCATCGTTTAATTTCCTCCTCCTGTTGGTCCTGTAGTGACGGCTGATTGGGAACTGCCAGAGCCGGGGGCAGTGGTTGTGCCGGATCCCGGGAAGCGGGATGTTCCGGAATTATGATCGATTCCGGGTCCTGCATTGTCGGTCATCTGGGAAGACCAGGTGGTCCAGCTGCGTTTTGCCTGGCTTAAATAATTCCGCAGGGACTGCTGCTCCAGACCGATCTTCTGCTCGTTCGCAGCCTGTGCGGCTACTTCTGCTTCTTCCTTCTTTTCCTGCTCTGCTTCCCATTCGTCTTCCGTCGGCAGGGTGGCAATGCGGTCAATGGCTTTCTGGAGCCGTTCTTTGTAGGAAGCAGCTTCCTCGTAGCTTTCTACCAGGGAAAGCTTGTCGATGGCATTTTGTGCAATGTCTTCGGCATCCTCAGACTGGTATTCCAGGTTTTCTACATCGCGCAGGGCACTTAAGAAGGTGTTCTTCCGGGTCTGGATCTCCAGGTTTTTCCGTGTTGTAATGGCTTCTTCTTCTGCCTTTTTCTGGGCTTCTGCTTTTTCCTTTGCTTTCTGTACTTCGTAAAGGGCAATGGTGTCTTTCATGTCGTTGATGATCGGGGTGAATTCTTCGTTGCGCTTTGTCATGCGCTCCAGAAGCTCGGTCCGTTTTTCGCTTCCGTCCATCAGGTTCAGCCTGGAGATGATGCTCTGATACTGTTCCTTGACCCAGTAAGTGTCTTCCACGGTCTCGATGGTCTTGTCTTCAAATGCGGTTACTGCAGTTTCCAGGTCTGCTTCCAGCTTGCGCTGTTCCTTATCGTGGAGGCTCTGCTGTGCCCGTTCATTTAAGGTGGAGCTGAACAGATCGGTGATGCCGCTCTTGGAGTCGGTTGTCATTTCCACGGTAACAGGCTGTTCCCAGTCTGACAGCTCCTTGCCCTCGTGGATCTGGTCCATGACCTGCTTCCAGATCCTTCCGGCGTAGGTTTTTCCGTAGATACCCGGCATCGCACGCGGGGTGTCGTAGCCGACCCAGACTGCGGTGGTGTAGTAGCGGGTATAGCCGCAGAACCAGGTGTCTTTACTGCTGTTGGTGGTACCGGTCTTACCGGCGGCAGGCATGCCGCTTTCCAGTGCCAGGCCATAACCGGTTCCGTAGGGCTCGTTTAAAGTCCCTTTCAGGACATCGGTCAGCATATAGGCGGAATCTTGCTGGTAGACCAGCTGGGTATGCGGCTTTAAGTTCTTTGTTAATTCTCCGTTATGTTCATGATCAATTCTGCGGATGCAGGTCTGGTCGTTATAGATGCCGCCGTTTGCCAGTGTGCTGTAGCCCTTAGCCATGTCCACAACGCGGACGCCGTTGGTGAATCCGCCGATACTTAAGGACGGAACTCCGTTATCGATATAAGTAAGCTTCTGGAACTCCATTTCTCTCAGATAGTTCAGGCCGTAATCGACCCCGATATCGGTCAGGATCTGCCATGCTACGGTGTTTAAGCTCCGGTTTAAGGCTTCCCGCACGGATACGTTGCCATAGTAGGAGCCGCCGCTGTTGGAAGGGCCGCCTTCAAATTTGTGGTCGTTGACTAAGCGGGCCGGATAATATTCGCCGGTATCAAACGCCGGACCGTAGTCGATGAGCGGCTTAATGGTACTTCCCGGCTGTCTTGCACTTAAGTATGCACGGTTGTAAGGGTCTGTGGTGCCGCGTCCGCCGACAATGGCAGCCACGCAGCCGGTCTGGTTGTCCACAATGACTCCGGCACCCTGAAGGGCATATTTTCCGTTATCCTGAAGCTCCGTGTACGGGGAGAGGACATCGTCCAGCTGGGTCTGTAAGGCCTGCTGGAGATTCTGGTCGAGTGTGGTGTAAATGCGGTAGCCGCCCGCGCGGATATCATCGGCTTTTTCCGTGTAGGTAGCCTGGTAATTTTCCATATAAGAGTCGTAATCGGATTTGTCTTTGAAGGTATACTGGAATGGGAAATTTTCCAGCTTCATGAGCGTCAGGGCTGCGCAGTGGATGGCATAGCTGCTCATGTAATTCTCGTTGCTTCCCTCGCCTTCCTCCTGAACGATGTTTAAAGGCTGGCTGATGGCGCTGTTGTAAGCATCTTCCGTAAGATACCCCACCTCCAGCATGCTGTGCAGGACATCGTTTCGTTTTTCCAAAGAAGCCTCCGGGTTGCGGACGGGATTGTAGGCGGTGGGGCTGTTGCTGATGCCGACTAACACAGCGGCCTCGTAAGGCTCTAAGTCGCTGGCATCCTTGCCGAAGTAGTAGCGGCTGGCAGCTTCCACGCCATAGCAGTGGTTGCCGTAGAAATTGGTGTTGCAGTAAAATTCCATGATATCTGCCTTGGAATACTTTTTCTCAATCTCCGGCGCCAGCAGGATCTCCACGATCTTGCGGGTAAAGCTCTGTTCCTGGGTCAGGTACGTGTTCTTTACCACCTGCTGGGTGATGGTGCTTCCGCCCTGGGTGATCTCACCGCGGTTTTTGATGAGGGCAAGACCGGCGCGGAAGGTCGCGATCCAGTCGACACCGGTGTGCGATTTAAAACGCCGGTCCTCCTGGGCAATATAAGCATTCTGCAGATTCATGCTGATCTGGCTGATCGGGACATATTCGTAATGTCCGGCATTGATCAGCCCGATGAGCTGGTCGTTTTTATCGTATATTTCCGTGTCAGACAGCATACTGAAGTCCTGGCGCTGCATCTGTGCGAGCTTATCGTAGGCAACTTCCCGGCAGTGGTCGAGCTCCGGGCGCACCTTGGCATAGATTAGCAGGCCAATGAGGCCGCAGAGGATCAGCCCGCAGGTAAACAGGTGAAGAATGGACTGAAAAAGCCATCCGAGGATGCCGAACAGGCTGACAAAGAAGCCGGGAACGGCACCAGCAAGCGATTTCGGTGTATGGTTAGATTTCATAGTAAGATACCTCTGTAAACAGACTGTTTCTCCTTTCTTTTCTTTTACCGGATGCTGTGGCTATCGTGCAGACAGCAACGGTTTTTTCTATACGATTATATTACAATTTCCATGGAAAGACTAGAAAAACATTGACTTTTCCCGCAAAAGGAAGTAAAAAGGAAAAGAATATGAGGCAATATAATATATAAGAAGAATTTTAATCATGAAATTAATAAGGAAAAGGATGGAAGCCATTATGTATCAGATAGATTTCAGGAAACCCATTGCCATTCACTTTATCGGCATCGGCGGCATCAGCATGAGCGGACTTGCAGAGATTTTAATGCAGGAGGGCTTTCGCATCAGCGGTTCCGATGCGCATGAGAGTGAACTGACGGATCACCTTGCGTCGGCAGGTGCTAAGGTCATGTATGGCCAGGCAGCAGCAAACATCACCGATGATATCGACCTGGTGGTTTATACCGCAGCAGTCCATGCGGATAACCCGGAGTATGCCGAGGTTGTGCGCCGTGGTATCCCGATGATGAGCCGTGCAGAACTTTTAGGTCAGATTATGAAAAACTACGGAGAGGCGATCGCGGTATCCGGAACCCACGGAAAGACTACGACAACCTCCATGCTGACCGAGATTTTACTGGCAGCCGAAAAGAACCCGACCATTTCTGTCGGCGGAATCCTGCATTCCATCGGCGGCAATATCCGTGTGGGCGGACCGGAGCTGTTTGTGACCGAGGCATGTGAGTACACCAACAGTTTCCTTTCTTTCTTCCCGACCATGGAGATCATTTTAAATATAGAAGCAGACCATCTGGATTTCTTTAAGGATCTGGATGATATCCGCCATTCCTTCCGCCTGTTTGCACAGAAGCTGGATGAAAAGGGACTTCTGATCATTAACCGTGATATCAAAAACTATGAGGAGATCTGCGGCGGGCTGCCTTGCAAGGTGGTGACCTTTGGTCATAGCGCAGAGAGTGACTACAGCGCGGCAGAGATTACATACGATGCGTTCGCACGCCCGGCCTTTACGGTTATGGAGCAGGGAAAGAAAGCCGGAACGATCACGCTGGGTGTTCCTGGTGAGCACAATGTATACAATGCACTGGCTGCTATCGCTGCGGCAAAGGCGCTGGCTATCCCGGATGAGGCAATCGCGGAAGGACTTCTTCATTTTACCGGAACGGACCGCCGTTTTGAGAAGAAGGGCGAGCTGAATGGCATTACCATCATCGATGATTACGCACATCATCCACAGGAGATCACAGCAACCCTAAAGGCTGCAAAGAATTATCCACACAAAAAACTCTGGTGTGTATTCCAGCCGCATACTTATACCCGGACCAAGGCATTTTTAGATGAGTTTGCAGAGGCACTTTCTGCGGCAGATGCCGTTGTTCTTGCAGATATTTATGCGGCGCGGGAGACAGATACGCTGGGCATCAGCTCCGCAGATATCGCTTCCCGCATCGAAAAGCTGGGCTCGGAAGTGCATTATTTCCCATCATTTGAAGAAATTGAAGCATTTCTTTTAAAAAATTGTTCCACCGGTGATTTGTTGATAACTATGGGCGCCGGAGACATTGTAAAAGTTGGGGAAAAGCTTCTTAACAAATAGTTATCCACATTATCCACATAGTTTTCCACTTTTTATGTAAAGGGACTATGTGGATTTTTTAATTTACATAAGAAAGTATCTGAAAATTTAAAAAACCACGGTTTTATCTATAATTCGACGGTTTTCGCGCCTTTTTTCGGGACATGGGAAAACATTATATCCACATTATCCACATTATCCACAAGGAATTCTGTGGATAAACTCAGCTATTTCTTTTTAATTTTGGATGTGGTAAGATGTTAGCAGACAGGAAAGGTGAGGTTTTTATGAGTTTTACATATCATTTCCAGGTGGATGCAACCCTGGTTTCCAACGAATTTATTGACCGGTATCTGGCGGAAGCAAACGGGGAATATGTGAAGGTATACCTGTATCTGCTCCGGCACAAGGACGAACCCATGAGTCCCGGAAAGATCGCGGACGGTTTAAACCATACAGAGGCAGATATCCGGCGTGCGCTGGCCTACTGGGAAAAGCTTGGCGTGATCAGCACCGGGGAAGCACTGGCTGCTGCAAAGGGTACGGCTGCCAGCAAAAACGGGACAGCAGAAGCGGCATCAGACCAGACGGCTGCGGCTTCCCAGAACGGGACAGAAGATATCCGCCGTGTGGGCCGGACTGGTGAGGTGTCTGCCACTTTGGCAGCTGGCGGTGCCGGGGCGAAAACGACGCGTCCGGTGTATAGCCAGGACCAGGTAAACCGCCTGCAGGGCGATGGGGAATTTGCAGAGCTGCTCTACATTGCCCAGCGTTATCTGAATAAGATATTTACCCAGAGAGAGCTGGAGGTATTTGCCTATCTTTACGATGGGCTTCATATGTCGGCTGAGCTTCTGGAATACCTGGTGGAGCATTGTGTGCAGGGAGGCCACACCAGCATCCGCTATATTGAGACGGTTGCCATCAGCTGGCACGAAAAGGGCTTTGCGACCGTGGAGCAGGCCAAGGCTTATGCAAGCGGCTTTACGAAGAACTCGTTTTCCGTCATGCGGGCATTTGGCCTGACCGGAAGAAACCCGGGGGAAATGGAGCGGGAAATGATCGAGCGCTGGTTTGGCGAGTATGGGTTTACCAAAGAGGTGGTTCTGGAAGCGTGCAACCGTACCATTGAGGCGACACACAATCCGAGCTTCCGCTATGCGGACCGGATCCTTTCCGAGTGGAGAAAAGCCGGCGTGCACAGCCTGACGGATATTTCCGTGCTGGACGAAAAGTATAAAGGCCAGAAGAATCAGAAATCCCAGAAAAACAACCGGCAGCCGAACAACCAGTTCCTGAATTTTGAACAGAGAAATACCGATTACGATTCCATGGTATTAAACCAGGTGAAGGACTGGATCGGGGAACAGTAAATAGAAAAGGGACTGCCGCAGGGACTGTGGGCGGTAGAAAACAGCAATTAGCAGTTAAGAAGGAGAGCAAACAATGGCACTGAGCAATTCCCAGTACAACGCAGTTATGCGCGGGTATGAAGAACGGCAGCGCTTACAGCGCCGCGCCATGGAAGCGCGGGTCGAGGAAGTATATAAGAAAGTACCGGCAATTCAGGAGCTGGACCGGCAGATCAGCAGCCGGGCAGCAGATTGTGCCAGAAGAGTCCTTGGTGGAGACCTGAATGCCCGCGTACACTTAAAGGAAGAACTGGCAGACTTAAGGGAGCAGAAGCTGGCGCTGTTAAAGGCGGCCGGTTTTCCGGCAGATTATATGGAGCTGCGCTATGACTGTCCGGACTGCCAGGACACCGGCTATGTGAATGGAAAACGCTGTCATTGTTTTGAGCGCCAGCGGCTGAACATTCTCTACGCCCAGTCCAACATCGAGTCAATCCTGAAAGAGGAAAATTTCGACCGTCTCCGTTTCGACTTTTACGATGATACGGAAAAGGTGCCGCAGCTTGGCATGACAGAACGCGCCTACATGGAGATTGTGGTGCGGCAGTGCCGGGAGTTTGCAGAGCAGTATCCGCAGAAAGGAAACAGCATTCTGTTTACCGGCGGTACCGGCGTCGGCAAAACATTTCTTACCAACTGCATTGCAAAGGCGCTGATCGACCGTTGCATCTCTGTTATTTATCTGTCCTCCAACGAGCTGTTTGAGATCTTTTCCAAATACAAATTCGGGCGCGACAGCGAGGACGATATCGAGGAGAGCTATCGCTACATTGTGGAGTGCGACATGCTGATCATCGATGACCTGGGAACGGAGTTAAATAATTCCTTTGTTTCTTCCCAGCTTTTTTACTGCATCAACGAGCGCATTGGCAGAAAGAAGGGGACGATCATTTCCACGAATCTCTCCATGGGCATGTTAAAGGACACTTATTCCGACCGTGTGACTTCCCGGATCATGAGCAGTTACCGGATCATTCCTCTTTACGGGGCAGATATCCGCATGAAGAAGCGTGTGATGGCCCGGAAACAGGGAACATGAAAAGATTTTGCTTATGGTATGCAGGCGGATAGCTGCTTTCGGTCTGGTATCCGGCATAAGATTGTGAAAAAGAAATCAGTCCCAGCTTAAAAGCGAAAGTTTGTGGGGATTGTCTTGACTTAACTGAGGCATAATGATATAAAAGAAGCGATATTGCGGCAATAAATATTGATTGCTGCCCAAAACAAATAAATACACACAGAGCATGGAGGATAAGATGATTTACGAAGAGAAGACCATTGAGACCATTCCGGTAGGACCATTAGGACTGATCCCGTTAAAGAGCTGTTCCGCATTAGGCGCAAAGGTAAACGACTGGCTGGTCGAGTGGAGAAAAGAGCGCGAGAGTGAGCATAAATCAACCATCGCGTTTGCAGGATATCAGAGAGATTCTTACATTATTGATGCAAAAACCCCGCGTTTCGGTTCCGGCGAAGGCAAGGGAACCATTGAATCTTCTATTCGAGGCGATGACCTTTACATCATGGTAGATGTGTGCAACTATAGCCTGACCTATTCCCTGTGCGGCATGACCAACCATATGTCTCCGGATGACCATTACCAGGACTTAAAGCGTGTCATTGCGGCAGCAGCAGGTAAGGCACGCCGTATCAATGTTATCATGCCATTCCTCTATGAGAGCCGCCAGCATAAGCGTTCCGGCCGTGAGTCCTTAGACTGCGCCCTGGCTTTGCAGGAGCTGATGAACATGGGCGTCGAGAATATCATCACCTTCGATGCGCATGACCCGCGTGTGCAGAATGCGATCCCGTTAAAGGGCTTCGAGACCGTTCAGCCGATCTACCAGTTCATCAAGCATCTGTTAAAGAACGAGACCGAGCTTGAGATCGACAGTGACCACATGATGGTCATCAGCCCGGATGAAGGCGGTATGGGCCGTGCTGTGTATTTTGCAAACGTGCTCGGACTCGATATGGGTATGTTCTACAAGCGCCGTGACTACACCAAGATCGTGAACGGACGCAACCCGATCGTGGCTCACGAGTTCTTAGGCTCCAGCGTAGAGGGCAAGGATGTGATCATCGTCGACGACATGATCTCTTCCGGCGAGAGCATGCTAGATGTCGCAAAAGAATTAAAGCGCAGAAAAGCAAGAAAAGTATTTATCTGCGCAACCTTCGGCCTGTTCACAAACGGACTGGCAAAATTTGATGAATATTATGAGAACGGCCTGATTGACCGGATCCTGACCACCAACGTGGTTTACCAGACTCCGGAGCTGTTATCCAGACCGTACTACATTGATGTAGATATGAGTAAGTACATTGCCCTGATCATCGACAACTTAAATCACGATGATTCCTTAAGCGAGCTTTTGAGCCCGACCAAGCGCATCAACAAGCTCCTGGACAAGTACCGCAATAAATAAGGTGGTTATTTCATGAGTGAAGACAGAACAAACAAAGATCCGCTTCTGGGCGGACTCGACGGCATGCGGGCCGGACAGCACTGGGCCGGGGAACCGGACAGTCTGAAACATACAGAAGGCCAGCAGGCTTCTGCGGAAAGTGATACAGCAGCTGCGGATCCGGCAGAAAAGACAGAAAAAAACGCAGAAAGTTTTTCTGCCAAAGAACATACAGCGGCTCCGGGCACGGCAGGAAAAGATGCAGAAGCATTTTCTGGGAAAGAAATACAGACTGCTGAGCTGGAAGCACAGAAAATCGCACAGGAGCTCCGGAGAGAAGCAATCAAGACTGGTAACACACAGAAAGAAACAGAAGTACCGCATGCGGAGCCTGTAAAGAGCCAGAAGAAACGTTCCCGCAAAGAGGAGCAGCAGCCGTCAGGCGGCTGGTTAAAGGAAATCCTTGAGTGGGTCAAGATCATTGTGTCTGCAGCACTCATTGCGTTTGTACTGAATACGTTTATCATCGCAAACAGCGAAGTGCCAAGTGGTTCTATGGAGAACACGATCATGACGGGTGACCGTGTCATCGGTTCCCGCCTTTCCTACCACTTTGGTGACCCGAAGCGTGGAGATATCGCGATCTTCCGTTTCCCGGATAACGAATCGATCTACTATGTAAAGCGTATCATTGGTCTTCCGGGTGAAACAGTCGATATCATAGACGGAAAGGTTTATATCGACGGTTCCGACACACCGCTCGACGAGCCGTATATCCGCGAGCCGATGATCCCGGAAGCACCGATGCACTTTGAAGTGCCGGAGGGCTGCTATTTCATGATGGGAGACAACCGGAACTACTCCATGGATGCACGCCGCTGGGAAAATACCTATGTAAAGCGTGAGAAGATCATCGCAAAGGTACTGTTCCGCTACTTCCCGAAGCCGGGAGTATTGAAGTAACAATATTGTACAGTAAACACAAATGGGCCGGAAGGTTCCGTCCCCGCCGAATGGCGGGGACGAAACCTTCCGGCCCTCGTTCGTTACTGTGTGATATTGTTATTTGGCGCGGTTTGTGTTATGATTTTAGGTACATTATGGCAAGGTGTCGGCATCCGGCACCAGAATACGTTGGGTATTTGGAGAGGGAACAATCATGAAGGATACAACATTGGTAATTATGGCAGCCGGAATCGGCAGCAGATTTGGCGGCGGCATTAAGCAGCTGGCACCGGTCGGACCGGGAGGCGAGATCATTATGGATTATTCCATTCACGATGCGCTGCAGGCCGGATTCAACAAGATCATTTTTATTATCCGGAAAGACCTGGAGAAGGACTTCCGCGAGATCATCGGAAACCGCATTGAGAAGATCGCCCATGTGGAATATGCATTTCAGGAACTGGATGCGCTTCCAAAAGGGTATCAGGTGCCGGAAGGCAGAAAGAAACCCTGGGGAACCGGTCAGGCTGTCCTGACGGTAAAAGATATGGTGCATGAGCCATTTTTGGTCATCAATGCGGATGATTATTATGGCAGGGAAGGATTTTTTAAGATCCATGACTACATGGTCAACGAAATGAAGACCGATGGTGACGTGTATGACATGTGCATGGGTGGCTTCATTCTGGAGAATACGCTGAGTGAAAACGGCACGGTAACCCGCGGAGTCTGCCAGGTAAACCCGGACGGAACCTTAAAAGATGTAACCGAGACTTACGATATCGAGCGGCGCGGAAACGGCCTTTTTGCGAATGATGAGCAGGGAACCCCAGTGCTGATTGACGAAAAACAGTATGTTTCCATGAATATGTGGGGACTTCCGCCGAAGTTCTTAGATGCGCTGGAAGCAGGATTCCCGGAATTTCTGGACAGCATCAAAGAGGGCGATGTAAAGGCAGAGTATCTGCTCCCGAAGATCATTGACCAGCAGATTAAGGCTGGCAAGGCGCAGGTGCGTGTGCTGGAGACCAGGGATAAGTGGTTTGGTGTTACCTATAAAGAGGACAAGGAAGCGGTTGTTGCTTCCATCCGGAAGCTGATCGCGGACGGCGTGTATAAGGAGAACTTGTATGACTAAGCTGATTTCCTGGAATGTCAACGGGTTGCGGGCCTGTGTCGGAAAGAACTTTCTGGACTTTTTCCACGAGGCAGATGCCGATGTATTCTGTCTGCAGGAGACCAAACTGCAGGCAGGCCAGATCGACTTAGAACTTCCCGGCTATCATCAGTACTGGAATTATGCGGAAAAGAAAGGGTATTCCGGAACTGCGCTGTTTACGAAAGAGGAGCCGCTTTCCGTGACATACGGGATCGGCATAGAAGCGCATGACCACGAAGGAAGAGTCATAACTGCAGAGTTTCAGGAATATTATGTAATTACGTGCTATACGCCGAATTCCCAGAATGAGTTAGCCAGATTGGACTACCGCATGGAATGGGAAGATGCATGGAGGGCTTATTTGAAGGGACTGGATGAAAAGAAGCCGGTCATTTTCTGTGGAGACCTCAATGTGGCACATCGGGAGATCGATTTAAAGAATCCGAAGACAAACCGGAATAATGCTGGTTTTACTGACCAGGAGCGAAACAAATTTACTGAGCTTCTGGCAGCAGGCTTTACCGATACCTGGCGTTACTTTTACCCGGAGCAGGAGGGCATTTATTCCTGGTGGTCATACCGGTTTAAAGCCCGGGAGAAGAACGCAGGGTGGCGTATCGACTATTTCTGCGTTTCTGACCGTTTAAAAGACCGCCTGGAGTCCGCAAAGATCCACACAGAGGTATTCGGATCGGATCACTGTCCGGTAGAGCTGTGCCTGAAGTAAGACCGTAAGTAACGGTTAAGCAGGTTTGCGCTTACTGGTGCATGCGCTGTGCTGACCGTAAGAAACATAAGCTGGCAGGCAAAAATAAAAAACAGTACGCTATGGAGGCGGAATACTCTGTAGCGGGAAAGGTGGGCAAAATTGGAGCCGTATCAGATCGATTTACATGACAGTAAAGTGTATCCAATGGGCCTCACAAGGATAGACGGGGGGATCCATGTAACAACTGTGGCTGCAGCGAAGGCCTGCAGCCTGCTTTTGTTTGCAAAAGAAGAAAAAAGCGGAAAAGGAGTAAAGTTTCACGAGGTGTTTCACATCCCGTTTCCGGAAACCGGAAAGACCGGACATGTCTGGTCTATGACACTGAAGGGAGACTTTACTTCTTTTTTCTATGCATTTGAAGCAGATGGAAAACGTTTCCCGGATTCATACGGCCGCTCGTTTGCCGGGCGGGAGCGCTGGGGCAAATTAAGCCAGGCAAAGAATCTTCTGCTGGCACCGGTCGTGGAGCCGGAGTTTGACTGGCAGGGGGACCGGCCGCTTCATATTCCGTATGAAGACTGCATTGTCTACCGCGCACATGTACGCGGACTGACAAAGCATGCCTCCTCCGGCACAGAGCACCGCGGCACCTTCCGGGGCGTGGTGGACAAGATCACGTATCTGAAGGAGTTAGGGATCACGACGCTGGAGCTGCTTCCGGCGGTGGAATTCCAGGAAGTTATGATGCCGGAGAATGTGGAAGGAAATCCTTATGGAAACAGTGAGCCGACGGGACGCCTGAATTATTGGGGCTATACAAAAGCCTGCATGTTTGCGCCGAAGGCATCTTATGCGGACCAGGGAAGTAATCCGGTGACCGAGTTTAAGTATATGGTGCGGGAGCTGCACAAGGCTGGGCTGGAAATTGTGCTGGAGCTTTATTTTTCCGGAAAAGAAGTGCCGGAGTTTGTGTTGGAGACGGTACGCTTCTGGGTGCGTGAATACCATGTAGATGGGATCCACTTAACCGGTTATGCGCCGACAGCACTTCTTGCAAAGGACCCGTATCTGGCCGACACCAAGCTCTGGGCGATCTCCTGGGAGGCGGAAAAGCCTGCAGCCGGGGAAAAGAAGCATTTGGGCGAATACAACGAAGGTTTTCTGATTGATATGCGCCGTGCCTTAAAGGGCGATGAGGAGCAGATGAGCAGCCTGATCTTCCGCAACCGCAGAAACCCGGCAGAATGTGGTGTGCTAAACTTTATGGCGGGGACCAATGGCTTTACCATGCTGGATATGGTCTCCTACGACCAGAAGCACAACGAGGCCAACGGGGAAAATAACCGGGACGGAAGCGACTACAACTATTCCTGGAACTGCGGCGCAGAGGGCCCGGTGCGCAAGAAAAGAATCCAGGAGCTGCGTGCGAGACAGCTGCGCAATGCCATGCTGATGCTCTTTTTAAGCCAGGGAACCCCGGTGCTCCTCGCGGGCGATGAATCCGGCAATTCCCAGAACGGCAACAACAATGCCTACTGCCAGGATAACGAAACCTCCTGGATCAACTGGAATTTAAATAAATGGGACCAGGAGCTCTTAGAATTTGTGAAGCATGTGATCGCGTTCCGCAAGGCACATCCGGTCTTTCACATGGAGCAGGAACCGAGAGTGATGGATTACCTGGCCTGCGGCCACCCGGACATCTCTTACCATGGAGTCAATGCCTGGCAGCCGGAGTTTGAGAATTTCCGCCGCCAGATCGGCATCCTCTATTGCGGAAATTATGCGAAGAAGCCAGACGGGCAAAACGATGCCTTTTTCTTTGTCATCTTCAACATGCACTGGGAGCCGCACGGCTTTGCCCTTCCAAACCTTCCGAAGGACCTGGAGTGGAGTCTGTCATTTGACACAAGCGACAGCGCAGCCGGAGGCTTTTATGCGGAGGGTCAGGAGCGCAAGGTTTCCAACCAGAAGAACTGCATGGTGCCGCCCCGCTGCGTTCTGGTATTTAAGGGAAAGAAAAAGGCGAAAAACCTTGACAAAGCATAGCAAAACAGATATAAATGAAAGGGCAAAATGAATTACGAAAAAACGTCCGTTCAGGCCGTTATCGCATTTAGGAGGAATTTAATAATGAACAAGACAGAATTAGTAGCAGCAGTAGCTGAGCAGGCAGGCCTTTCCAAGAAGGACGCAGAGGCTGCAGTAAAGGCATTTACCGATGTAGTTGCAGAGGCTCTGAAGGCAGGCGATAAAATCCAGTTAGTAGGTTTCGGTACCTTTGAGGTATCTGAGAGAGCAGCAAGAGAAGGCCGCAACCCGAGAACCGGCGAGACCATGATCATCGAGGCATCCAAGACCCCGAAGTTCAAAGCTGGTAAGGCATTAAAGGATCTTGTAAACGCTTAATTTGCAAATAAACGTAGTAACTAAAAAAATTCCGGTAATTAGCACAGCCAAGAAAATTTAGTTTAAAATGTAAAGTAAAATAAAGATTCCCCCTAGAATGCGTTTCGCGTGATAGGGGGAATTTTACCCATTAGCAAGGAATTGGCGCACAGGAATTGATCTGCTGGAAGCGCAATTGACATTGCAGGGGAATTCATCCATTAGAAGGAGACATGATATGCGTCTGGATAAGTATCTGAAAGTATCCCGCATCATCAAGCGGAGAACGGTAGCGAATGAAGCCTGTGACAGTGGTCGCGTGATGCTCAATGATAAAGTGGCAAGAGCCAGTGCGGACGTGAAGGCCGGAGATGTGATCGAAATTGCCTTCGGCAATAAATCCGTCAAAGTGCGCATCACGAGCGTGCAGGAAACCATCCGCAAGGAAGATGCAAAGGAAATGTTCGAGTATCTTTAAGATAGTGAGCGTGAATATGTGATATGAAGCATAAACACCACCAGCCTCCCCATATACTAAACCATGAGTTCAGGTGGGGAGGTTTTTTCGTGGAAGAAAAATCCGGAATCCGTGCCCATGCCTGTCGGCTGGAAAACCGGAGCGCGGCGAGCCTGACCGGGGTGCGGGAAGTGGTATCGTTCGATGAAAACCAGGTGGTGGTGGACACGGACATGGGGCTTTTGACGATCAAGGGGAAGGAGCTTCATGTCAGCCGCCTTACGGTAGAAAAGGGAGAGCTGGAGGTGGATGGGCAGGTGGACAGCCTGGCCTATTCTTCAAATGAAGCTTACCGGAAGGCCGGACAGTCGATTCTGACCCGGCTGTTTGGCTAATGGCACAGGTATGCCGGGAAGCACGGCTTTTGCTTCTTGGGCTTGGCGTTGGGATTGTCCTGATGGTGGTGTATGACGGGCTTCGGCTGTTCCGGTTTCTGGTTCCGCACAAGAACCTGGTGACCGGGCTGGAAGATCTGTGCTACTGGATCTGGTCCGGTTTTTTTACGTTTTTGTTTTTGTACCGGGAAAATGACGGGGCACTGCGCTTTTACATCATAGGCAGTATTTTTTGTTCGATGCTTTTTTATGACCGGATTATCAGCAGAAATTTGCGAAAGGTCTTGAAAAGGGCGGTTCGATGCATTAGAATGAAATTACGAAGGTAACATAAATAAGGTTAAGGGAACAAAGAAGTTGGTGAGGAATATGAAAGCGCGGGAAACAGGGCGCAGAAAGCGCAAGAATAAGGACCGGTTGGGAAACCGTCTGGCCGTGATCGGCATCTCGGTCGTGGTACTTAGCCTGGCAGTGGTTGTGAATGTCAAGAATACTTCCATGGAAAAGAAGGTTATGGAGTATCAGGCAAAAGAAGAAGCCCTGACTCGCCAGGTTGAAAATGAAAAGAAGCGGGCGGCAGAGCTGGAGGAACGCCGGGTCTATGTACAGACCAAGCAGTATATCGAGGAAGTGGCCAAGCAAAAGCTGGGTCTGGTCAAGCCAGATGAAATCCTTTTAAAACCTGCACCTAAAAACAACTAAGCTGCCGTACAATACAGTTGTAGTTGCAGAAAAATAACAGGCATAGGATCCTTTCCTGAAGCATATATTGTGGTTCAGGAGGGGATTTTTTGTGTGGAAGCGAAAACGGCGCCGGGACATGGCGGATGTTCATATCTATACAGCAGAACGGTTGCGTGAGATGGCCCAGTCGTTAGAATGCCTGGCCAGAGCCTGCAATGACCGGATGGAGGATGAAAAAGGGCTGACCAGGGAGGATGCCCAGGCGGCTATGCAGACGGCAGCCGCAATGGTGTGTGGCCAGTGCAGCCGCTGTAACCTGTATTGCGATGCAAACAAGGAAGACAGTTATTATTTATATTATCTCCTCCGCTCGTTTGAACAGAAAGGGCGGGTGGAGTATGAAGATATGCCGAGACTGTTTTTGGAAACCTGCCGTAACAAAGAGGAATATCTGGCCCAGTTAAACCGGAACCTGGGGCGGGCCACGATGAATCTGGAATGGAAGAACCGTTTTTTAGAAAGCCGTGATACGGTCATGGTGCAGTTTCGGGAGCTGGCGGCCATGCTCGATGAATTTGCAGAGCAGATGGGACAGGCTGCAGATATTACGGACCAGAAGCTGGAGGCGGTCCGCCGCCTGTTCCGGCTGCATCAGATCTCGGTAGATAATATGCTGCTTTTGGAGCATGAAGACCGGTACCGGGAGGCTTATGTGACTCTTCACACGCTTGGAAACCGGTGTATGACAGCGAAGGATGCGGCAGGGCTGTTTGGACAGGCTGTGGGCGGAAAGGGATGGTATGCGCCATCAGATACTCGTGCGCTTATCACAAAGCAGCCGGGGATCGTGCGTTTCCTGGAACCGGGAGAATACCGGATGATCTATGGGGTAGCACGTATGCCGAAGAATGGGACAGGCATTTCCGGGGATAACTATACGTATTTCGGAAGCCTGCCCGGGCAGGTTATCATGAGCTTGTCCGACGGAATGGGAAGTGGGGAAACGGCTGCCAGGGAAAGCCAGAAGGTGATCGAGCTGGTGCAGCAGCTATTGGAAACAGGATTTTCCGCCCGCTCAGCACTAAAAATGGTGAATACCATTCTTTTGCTGGCCGGAGTGGAGCAGCATCCGGCCACACTGGATCTTTGCTGTGTAAATCTTTGCAGCGGGCTATTGGAGGCTATGAAAATGGGGGCCGTTGCTACGTTTATTTTAAGCGGTGGAACGGCAGAGGTGCTGGAGGCAGGAAATCTTCCGGCGGGAGTGCTCTCCCAGGCAGAGCCTGTGCTGCTCTCCCGGAAGCTCTGGGACGATGACCGGATCATTATGATGACAGACGGAGTGCTGGAGGCTTGTCCGGGTCTGGAAAAAGAAGCAACCCTGAAGGAGTATCTGGAATCCATGCCGGTAAAAACACCCCAGGATATGGCGGAACGGATCTTACGGTTTGCCTGCCAGAATGGTGGCATGAATGATGACATGACAGTGCTGGTGGCGGGTATCTGGAAACGGTAGCGAATGAAAGGGCAAACACCCATTGCTGGGCACGCATGTGTGAACAGCAGCGGAATCACTGCTTGCGGCAGGAACAAAATACAGGTATAAACCAGAGTACAGGAAGGATAAGATGTTACAAAAAGTAAGAAACTATATATGGGAACAGAACATGATACAGCCGGGAGACGGTGTGATCGTGGCGCTTTCCGGTGGAGCGGATTCGGTGTGTCTTCTGGTAGTATTAAAGGAGCTGGCGCAGATGGGGCTGGAATGCCAGGCTGCAGAGGTTACAGGAACTGTAGCTGGGCCAGAAACAGAAAAACAGCAGATCCGTTTCGACTTACGTGCGGTTCATGTAAACCATGGGATCCGCGGTGCGGAGGCAGAGCGGGATGAAGCCTTCGCCAGGGAGCTTTGCAAAATGCTTCAGATCCCGTTTCTGGCGGCACACTGCCAGGTCCCGGAATATGCGGCAGAGCATGGACTTTCGGAGGAAGAAGCGGGACGGATCCTGCGCTACCAGATATTGGAAGAGCAGGCTGCGGCGTGGGAGCAGGAGCTTTCGGTGGGAAAACAGGAAGCACCTGTGGGAAACCAGACGGAGTCAGCAGGGAGCCAGGACGATTCGGCGGCGGGTTCGGACAATGCAGGAGAATGTCTGGCTGATCCGGCAGCGGGTCCGGGCAATGCAGGAAAACACCGGGTGAAGATTGCGCTGGCGCATCATCTGAATGACAATGCAGAGACGATTCTGCATCATCTGCTCCGTGGCAGCGGCCTGACGGGACTTTCCGGCATCCGCCCGGTGCAGGGACGGCGTATCCGGCCTCTTCTTTGTGTGGGGCGCGGGGAAATCCGTGAGTATCTAAGGGCAGAGGGCTTTGGCTGGTGCGAGGACAGCACGAACCAGTCCGGTGATTACACCAGAAACCGGATCCGGAACGAGGTGCTGCCTCTGCTGAAACGTGCGGTGAACGCACAGGCAGAGGAACACATTCTGCAGGCCGGGCAGATCATCGGGCAGGCAGATGCGTATCTGGCAGATCAGGCAGCAGAAATCTGGAAGAGAGCCGGGGCGCTGTACGGCAAGGAGAAAAGAGATGCTTCCTGCGATTCTGGAAACAAGGATTCTGCAAAGTTCTGGGATTCGGAAAAACAGGCTGCAAAAGACTGCGTCCGCGCAGAAATCCCCCTTGCCACATTCCGAACGCAGCCAGACATTCTGAAAACCTACCTGATCCGGCATATGTTAAACCTGCTTCATCCGGGCTGGAAAAATATAACCAGCCGACATTTCCATCAGATCACGGAGCTGGCAGAAAAGCAGGTGGGAAGCAGGATCAATCTTCCGGGAGGTCTGATCGCAATGATTGGATATGAGACGCTTGCGCTGACCCGAAATACCGGACCGGACATGGTTTCCCGGAAAACAGAAGCAGCAGGTCCCGGATACGGTGAAGAATATAGTCTGGAAATGGACCAAGCGCTCCAAATGACAGTATTTTCTCGCCAAAAAGGCCAGGAAATTCCCAAAAACCAGTATACGAAATGGTTTGACTATGATAAAATCAAAGGTACGCTGTCCATTAGAACCCGAAAGACGGGGGATTACCTGATCCTGCCGTCCGGAGGACGTAAAACCATTGCCCGTTTTATGATCGACGAAAAGATCCCAAAAGAAGACCGGGACCACATTCTGCTTCTTGCAGAGAACGATCATGTATTGTGGGTGGTGGGTTACCGGATCAGCGAATACTATAAGATAGATAACAAAACAAAAAACATATTGCAGGTAACCTGCGACGGAGGAAAAGATTATGGCAGATAAGATCAGAGTATTGTTGCCGGAAGAAGATGTAAACAAGCGAATCAGCGAAGTGGCAGAACAGATCAGCAAAGATTATGAGGGAAAAGAAATCCATCTGATCTGCATTTTAAAGGGTGGCGTATTTTTCACCTGTGAGCTGGCAAAACGCCTTACCGTTCCGGTTACCATGGATTTCATGTCTGTTTCCAGTTATGGAGATGACACCAAATCCAGCGGCGTTGTCCGTATTGTAAAAGACCTGGATGAGTCCCTGGCAGGAAAAGAGGTCCTGATCGTGGAGGATATCATCGACTCCGGCCGTACCCTTTCTTACCTGATCGAGGTATTGAAGCAGCGCGGACCGAAGAGCATTCACCTGTGCACCCTGCTTGACAAGCCGGAGCGCCGTGTGAAAAAGCAGGTCAAGGTCGATTATACCTGCTTCACCATCCCGGATGAGTTCGTAGTAGGTTACGGTCTCGATTACGCCCAGAAATACCGCAACCTGCCGTTTATCGGTGTGGTTGAGGTAGATCAGTAAGGAGGCCGGTGAGTGAAACAGCAAAGTGGTTTTCGGGGCAGCTGGCTGCTTTTTCCGCTGCTTCTGATCGTACTGGCGCTGGCGTTTATGCCGGGGCGCAAACAGAATGAGCTGAGTTACCAGCAGTTTAAACAGGTACTGGAAAATGGAGATGTCGGAAGTCTGGTCATTTACCAGAATGAGCAGACACCGACCGGTGAGGTGCGTCTTTCCAACCATGCAGGTGAGGTTTATGTGACCTATGTTTCTGATGTAAACCAGGTCCAGCAGATGCTTCAGGATGCAGACATTGATTACAGTATGAACGATGTTCCGCAGACCAGTTACTGGATGAGCATCATTCTTCCGGTTGTGATCTCTGTAGGCGCAGTGATTCTGATGCTGGTCATCATGAACATGAGAGCCGGTGCAGGCGGTGGTACCAATGCCAAGATGATGAACTTTGGCAAGAGCCGTGCCCGCATGACAAACACCAGCAATGTGACATTTAAAAATGTGGCAGGTCTCCAGGAAGAGAAAGAAGATCTGGAAGAGATGGTGGATTTCCTGAGAAATCCCCAGAAGTACACCAGTGTAGGCGCGAGGATCCCGAAAGGTGTGATCCTGGTGGGCCCTCCTGGAACCGGTAAGACCCTGCTTGCCAAGGCAGTAGCTGGTGAGGCTGGTGTGCCGTTCTTCTCCATTTCCGGTTCTGACTTCGTAGAGATGTTTGTCGGCGTCGGTGCTTCCCGTGTCCGCGATTTGTTCGAGGATGCCAAGAAGGTAGCACCGTGTATCGTATTTATCGACGAGATCGATGCCGTAGCCCGCAGACGTGGTACCGGCATGGGCGGAGGCCACGACGAGCGCGAGCAGACCTTAAACCAGCTTCTGGTTGAGATGGACGGTTTCGGTGTCAATGAGGGCATCATTGTCATGGCAGCGACCAACCGTGTAGATATCCTGGATCCGGCTATCTTACGTCCGGGCCGTTTTGACCGTAAGGTTGCAGTTGGCCGTCCAGACGTGAAGGGCCGCGTGGAGATCCTTCAGGTGCATTCCAAGGAAAAACCGCTTGGAGAAGACGTAGACCTGGCCCGTGTGGCAAAGACAACCTCCGGCTTTACCGGAGCTGATCTGGAAAACCTTATGAATGAGGCCGCCATTCTTGCGGCAAAGGAAAACCACAGTTTTATCCGCCAGAGCGATATCGACCGCGCATTTGTCAAGGTTGGCATCGGCGCAGAGAAGAAGAGCCGTGTCATCTCTGAGAAAGAGAAGAAGATTACTGCATATCACGAGTCTGGTCATGCGATCCTGTTCCATGTACTGCCGGATGTGGGACCGGTTCACACGGTATCCATCATCCCGACCGGCGTCGGGGCAGCAGGCTACACCATGCCGCTCCCGGGTGAGGACGAGATGTTCAACACCAAGGGCAAGATGCTGCAGGATATTATGGTATCCTTAGGCGGCCGGATCGCAGAGGAGATCATCTTCGGTGATGTGACGACCGGTGCTTCCCAGGATATCAAGCATGCCAGCAAGATCGCGCGTGCCATGGTGACCCAGTATGGTATGTCCGAGAAGGTTGGCATGATCGATTACGGCAGCGACGATGATGAGGTATTCATCGGAAGAGACTTCGGTCATGTGCGTGCTTACAGTGATGAGGTGACCGCTTCCATTGACGCGGAAGTAAAGCGTATCATCGACGAGTGCTACGCAAAAGCAAAGAACGTTATCCTGGAGCACCGGGATGTGCTGGAGAGCTGTACCGCCCTGCTGATCGAGAAAGAGAAAATCGGACAGGAAGAGTTTGAGACATTGTTCCAGAAATAAAAAGAAGTCAGAAGGCATAGATGCGTTTGCTTAGCGGGGCAAAACAAATGAAACTATGCAAAGTGCACAAAAAAAGTTTTGAAATTTGTTCATGTTTGTTAACACTTATTGGTTGGTCCGTGCTATTATAATACACGTAAACCCCCCAATACATTATATAGTTTTTGCTACACCCCATAAGAAACGAAATACCTTCTCCTGAAAGAGCCAGCTACCCCGCTGGCTCTTTCGCTGTTATTTGCGCAATGCGCAAACAACAGCGGATTTTGCCGATGCTTTGCATTCCAAATCTGCAAAATCTGCTACCACGACTGTACTGTACGGAATTTTTAGTTCAGAAAATTCCTACCCATAAATGGTAGATGTTTGTTTTCAGATAATAAACATGTTGTCATTGACATGAAAATCATATAAAATGAGATTATACGATTCCATCGGGGGAAATAGTCATACAAAAGTTTTGTTTGCGTAACGCGCAGACAGGATCAGGGCAGAAACAAAAAACCTGGGAGGAAGGAGCAGGGGTTATGTTTGATGAGCATCAGGAAAATGGAATGAACCGGCAGGCATTGTTTACGGATGAGACGCAGGATTACCGCAGACCGGAAGAACCGGACGCGGGCGAGACTGTAACGCTCCGCTTTCGCACCGCGAAGGACGATGTCGACCGGGTTTTTTATATTGAGGAAGATAAAAATATTCAGGCAGAGATGCGAAAGGTATCTTCGGACCGCCTGTTTGATTACTATGAATACCGGATGGAGGCGGACAGTGAGCCACAGCGGTATTATTTCCAGGTGGTGAAGGACAATGAAATCTGCTATTTTAACAGATTAGGAGCTACCATGGACATCCAGAGCTGCTACGCATTCCGCATCACCCCGGGATTCCATACGCCGGAGTGGGCGAAGGGCGCAGTCATGTACCAGATCTTTGTGGACCGCTTCTGCAATGGAGACAAGAGCAATGATGTGACAGAGTGTGAGTATGTCTACATTGGGTGTCCGGTACACCGGGTTACGGACTGGAGCACTAACCCGTCTACGATGGATGTAGGCTGTTTCTACGGCGGTGACCTGCAGGGCGTGTGGGACAAGCTGGATTACCTGCAGTATCTGGGGGTGGAGGTCATCTACTTCAATCCGCTGTTTGTTTCCCCATCCAACCACAAGTATGACAGCCAGGATTATGACCACATCGATCCGCACTATGGCGTGATCGTTAAAGACGGCGGAGAACCGGTGGCAGAGAATGCAGTGAACAATGACCATGCAACCCGCTACCAGATGCGCAGCGCAGACCCGGAAAACCTGGCTGCCAGCGATGCATTTTTTGCCCGCTTTATGGAAGAGGTCCACAAGCGCGGCATGCGCGTTATCATCGATGGTGTGTTTAACCACTGTGGTTCCTTTAACAAGTGGCTGGACCGCGAGAAGATCTATAGCAACCAGGGCAGCTACGAACCAGGTGCTTATGAGAGCAAAGAGAGTCCGTACTGCAGCTTCTTTAAGTTTTATAATGAGGATGCGTGGCCGGATAACGGTACCTACGACGGCTGGTGGGGACACGATACCCTGCCGAAGTTAAACTACGAGGATTCGCCGAAGCTGTTCGAATACATTATGAAGATTGCCCGTAAGTGGGTATCTGCGCCGTACCAGGTAGACGGCTGGCGTCTGGACGTGGCAGCCGATCTGGGCCATAGCAGTGAGTATAACCACAAATTCTGGCAGGAATTCCGGAAGCATGTCAAAGAGGCAAATCCGAAGGCTATCATTTTGGCAGAGCATTACGGGGACCCAAGCAGCTGGCTGGCCGGAGACCAGTGGGATACCGTCATGAACTACGATGCGTTTATGGAGCCGCTTACCTGGTTTTTAACCGGTATGGAAAAGCACAGCGATGAGTATAATGGTGCCCTCTACGGTGATGGCGTCAGCTTTTTCCGATCTATGTATTACCACATGAGCCGGATGCAGACCCAGTCTGTATTGGTGGCTATGAACCAGTTGTCAAACCACGACCATAGTCGTTTCCTGACCAGGACCAACCAGATCGTGGGACGTCTGGCCAGTGCGGGTGCGAAGATGGCAGAATTTGGAATTAATTACGGAACCTTCCGGGAAGCCATCATGGTGCAGATGACCTGGCCTGGCGCACCGACCCTGTATTACGGAGACGAGGCAGGCGTGTGCGGCTGGACTGACCCGGATAACCGCCGGACGTATCCGTGGGGATCCGAGGATTTTGAACTGATCGAGTATCACCGTTATCTCATTGACCTGCACAAGAAGCTTCCGGCCCTGCGCCGCGGTTCCTTAAAGCAGCTGCAGGCAGACCGCCAGCTCATCATGTATGGCCGCATGAGCGGGGAAAATAAGTGCGCGATCATCATCAACAACCGCGGCGATGGCAGAACCGTCAGCGTGCCGGTTTGGGAGCTTGGCATTACCGATGAAGATGTGATCACCCGCATGATGATGTCCTATGAGAGCGGCTATAACGCAGGACGGGTAGACTACCATGCAGACCACGGATATCTGACACTGGAGGTACCGGCGCACAGCGGCGTGCTGTTGTCCAGTGGGGTGCTGGTGTAAGGAATGTTCGGCCGGTGTCTGTATGACAGAACGCATATAGACTGCAGTTTTGCGGAAGAATATAGAGAAATGATGTAAATCAGATAAAGAAAAGACCTTCGTACCGGGAACTTACCACGGTGCGGAGGCCTTTTTTGGCAATTTGTATATATAAAAGTAAATGGAAAGTAAATGGAAAAGCAAAAAACTGCTTGCTTTTTGGCAGTTGGTATGATAATATAATTTTTGCTTGTCGAAGCTAGTATGGATGGGTTCCCGAGTGGCCAAAGGGGGCAGACTGTAAATCTGTTAGCTGTGCTTTCGGTGGTTCGAATCCACCTCCATCCATTTCCTGAAAAGGATATGCCGCAGTGGCGGAACTGGCAGACGCACAGGACTTAAAATCCTGCGGGACTAATCTCCCGTGCCGGTTCGATTCCGGCCTGCGGCATTAAAGCTTTTTGGCAGGACAGGCCTTGGTAGCTCAGTTGGTAGAGCAGAGGACTGAAAATCCTCGTGTCACTGGTTCGATTCCGGTCCAAGGCACTTGGATATACAAAGATTCTTATTCACATGGTTTTCACGAATTTCAAAAAAACTTGAAAAAGTGCTTGCAATCTTAGAAAACTTGTGGTAAGATATGAACTGTCCAAGAGACAACAACAAAATATGCGCGAGTGGCTCAGTTGGTGGAGTACGACCTTGCCAAGGTCGGGGTCGCGGGTTCGAGTCCCGTCTCGCGCTCTCTAAAATACGGGTTCCGAGTTATTCGGGATCCGTTATTTGTTTGTATAAATGAAATTACTGAAAGTTTTTATTTGAAGAAAACCCCAGAGGATTAATTAGGATCCTCTGGGGTTTTTGGTTTGCCATATGGAAATTCTCACATTCCTTAGCTGCCTACATCGTATTCTATTTTTGCCATGTTGTCAATCTGTCTTGAATGCATATGGTCAATCCTGGATAAATTCCAGTAGTCTTTGGAGGTATAAGGACCTTTGACCAATGGCATGTTAACACTTCCTTTCCATTATCGTTATTATAGGAGAAACAGAGACAACAAACAAGGCTTTACTTTTGCCCCAAAGTTTTCTAATATATTAGAGAACCGTGTGACTGCAAAGTGTAACGCAGTTATTACCGTTCATGCGTTGCGCAAACAGCAGGATTTGTTTGTTGTTTTTCAGCAACAAGTTAGAATATAGAGGCATTACGATGAAGTTTATTTATACCAGAATTAACGATGAAATCCGTATAGATCAGATTGAAGACCCGGAGGCGGTGATCTATGTACCGGAGCGTTTTGAGGATTGTCCGGTGACAGAGCTTGGCTCCTATGTGCTGGCGCACAGTTCTGTGGAGGAGATTCATCTTCCACCGTATGTCAGAAAGATCGGTGCGTACGGATTTTATGAGTGTGAACAACTTAAAAGAATTTATTGTTACAGCCGGGTGCTGGACCTTGGTGCCGGGCTGTTTGCGGGTGTACCTGCAGTAGAGTATCTGGATATTACGGAGTTTCCGGGTGAGCGTTCCTGCTTAAAGGAGATGTTGACAGAACTCCGGCAGACTTTGCGGGTGCAGATTCATTGTTACTGCACACGCATGCGTGTGCAGCAACGGGATTTTGCCGATGCTTCGCATTCCAAATCGGCAAAATCCGCAGCCACAACTGTATCGTACGGAATTTTCAGTTCAGAAAATTCCTACCCGTGTACAGCAATGATTCAGCCGCTGCGGCAGGCGGGGCGAAAGGAAGCAGGACAGGAAATCTTAAAACCGGGAGAAACAAAGCAGCGGGAAAGAGAACAGCAAAACTTGGATCTGTCTTCGGAGAAACTGCCGGAAGAATACGAGGCAAGACTGATCTTTCCGGAGTATTTCGAGGATTCGGTTGAGAATACACCAGCCCGCATTGTCTGCATCGAGACGCATGGCTGCGGGCACCGTTACCGGTACTGTTTTGCCGGGCGGGTGTTCCAGTACCGGGGCTACGATGAGCTTTTTCCACATGTGCAGGTGCAGGAAAAAGAAGAACTGGTCACAGAGCTGGCATTGGGAAGGCTGCTCTATCCCAAAGAATTATCGGAGAAATTCCGGGAACAGTACCAGACTTATATCCGGGAGCACTGGGAGATGGCCGGGCGGCTTTTGATCCAGGCAGATAACATGAAGAAGAATCACGTGAGCAACCTGGAACCAGGGAAACTGCCGTGGCTGGTAGAAGAGGTGCTTATGCCAAGGAAGGATCAACGCGAAACCCGGCAGCCAGAACTTGCAGCAGAACAACTCCGGAATACTGAACAAAATCAGCCGCTTCAGAATTTCTCTGCCCAGCTTTCCACATTTATTCAGATAGCTCAGGAATCCGGCGATACGGAAATGGTGAGCTGGCTGATGGAACGGCGGCATCATCTGCGGGCTGCAGATTCGATGCAGTCTGCAGGTGCAGTGCAGGATGCTGAAACGACGCAGAATTTAACTGATGACGTGGAAAATCTCATGAAATCGCAGCCGCCAAAGCGGAAACGCCGGTTTGAATTTTGAAACAGAAGAAAGGGGAAATCATAAACTATGATCGATCCAACCAGGCACAGACAGCTGGAAGAACTGAATATGGTGGAACTTTGTACCCGGATCTTCCGGAATGCCAGGAATGAACTGTACCTGAATATGCGCTATCTGGACCTTTCGTTAAGTTCGCTTGGCTTTGAGGCAGACCCGGGCTGCCGTGGTGTGGGGACAGATGGATTTGTGATCTACTATCATCCAGATTACGTCTGCGATCTGTACCAGAGGGGACGCGTGCATGTGAACCGGGCATATCTGCACATGGTGCTGCACTGCCTGTTCTGCCATATGGACACGCGCGGCAAACGGGAACCGGAACTTTGGAACCTGGCCTGCGATATTGCGGTGGAATCCATGTTGGACGACATGTATGTAAAATGCATTCGTGTGGCACCGACGCCGTTTCGCCGGGACTGGTACGGACGGCTGCATGCGAAGCTTACTGTGCTGAATGCAGAGGGTGTGTATCGCGTGCTGAAGGAAGAGCAGCTGGAGCCGAGGAGGCTGGAGCGTCTGGCGGCGGAGTTTCTGGTGGATGACCACAGTTTCTGGGATCTCCCGGAGGATTCCCCGAAGACTCCCATGGTGCGCCAGACGCAGTGGAGCAATAACCGGGAAAAGGTGCAGACCGAGATGGAAACCATGGGAAACCAGCAGGATGAGGAAAATAAAAGCATACTGGAGCAGATCCAGGTGGAGAACCGGGAACGGTATGATTACCGTCACTTTCTGCAGCGCTTTTCGGTGCTGCGGGAGGAGATGCAGGTCGACCCAGATTCCTTTGATGCGATCTTTTATACCTATGGGCTTTCGCTGTATGGCAATATGCCGCTCATCGAGCCGCTGGAATCCAAAGAAGTCAGCCGGATCGAGGATTTTGTTGTGGTGATCGACACCTCCATGTCCTGTTCCGGGGATCTGGTGCGGTGTTTTCTGGAGGAAACCTACGACGTGCTTTGTCAGTCGGACAGTTATTTTAAGAAGACCAACATCCACATCATCCAGTGCGATGAACAGGTGCAGCAGGACCGTCTCATTACGAATCAGGAAGAGATGGAAGCCTACATGCGGGATTTTACCATCATCGGGCAGGGCGGCACAGATTTCCGTCCGGCATTCGAGTATGTGAATGGGCTGATCCGTCAGGGGGCTTTTCACCGCCTGAAGGGACTGCTGTATTTTACAGACGGAGAGGGGATCTACCCGGTAAAGCGGCCGGTGTATGATACCGCCTTCGTCTTTTTGAAGGATCAGTATACCGATATTTCTGTCCCGGCCTGGGCCATGAAACTGATCCTGGAGCCGGAGCAGCTGCTGGAGAACAGCGGCGGACAATCTTCTGGCAGTAAGGCAGCGAAGGTCGGTCCGCTTTAGGAGCAGCTGCTGGAGAACGATGTCACAGGCAGCGAACATGACGGACGGAACGTAACTGTGAAGGTACGGAACAGTTACGATAGAATTACATTGGAAAGGAAGAACAGGAATCATGAACATTAAGCGGGCAAAACAGGAAATCAAAGACACTGTGGCCGCGTATCTGGCAAAGGATGAGTTTGGGGCTTACGAGATTCCCTCCATCCGCCAGCGCCCGATGCTTCTGATTGGACCGCCGGGAATCGGCAAGACCCAGATTATGGAGCAGGTGGCGCAGGAATGTCAGATCGGTCTGGTGGCTTACACCATCACCCATCATACCCGGCAGAGTGCGGTGGGACTGCCCTTTATCGAGCATAAACAGTACGGCGGAAAGGAGTATGCCGTTACCGAGTATACGATGAGTGAGATCGTGGCATCGGTCTACGAGCGCATGGAACGGAGTGGAATGCCGGAGGGCATTCTGTTTATCGATGAAATCAACTGTGTGTCGGAAACATTGGCACCGACTATGCTGCAGTTTCTGCAGGGCAAGTCGTTTGGAAACCATAAGATTCCGGAGGGCTGGATCATTGTGGCAGCAGGAAACCCGCCGGAATACAACAAGTCAGTGCGCGAGTTCGATATTGTCACCATGGACCGGATCCGTCGCATCGATGTGGAGCCGGATCTGAACGTCTGGAAAGAGTATGCAAAGACAGCCGGGGTGCATCCGGCGATCCTTTCTTATCTGAGCGTGCGGCCGCAGAATTTCTGTCAGATCGAGACAACGGTGGACGGCAAGCGCTTTGTGACGCCGCGTGGCTGGGAAGATCTGTCCGAGCTGATCTGGATCTACGAAAAGCAGGGCCGCAAGATGGACCGGGAACTGGTGGGAGAATATCTGCAGTTTCCAAAGATTGCGAAGGACTTTGCAAATTATCTGGAGCTGTATTACAAATACCAGGACGATTACCAGGTGGAGCAGGTGCTTGCGGGTCATATTTCCGAGGCTGCGGTGGACAAGCTGCAGCGGGCGTCCTTTGATGAGCGCATCAGCGTGGTGAGCCTGCTTCTGTCAGGATTAAATGAAAAGTTCCGAAATCTTATTTATATGGAAGAGATGATGAGTCTGCGTATGGAGCAGATGAAAAAGCTGCAGAGTGCAGGTTTCCTGGAAGAGATAAGAGCAAAGCAGAATGCGGAAATCGGGAAGCGGGGCGTGGAGGCAGCAGAGCAGAGCCGGGATGGTGTGCTGGCAAATGCCCTGGCAGCACTTGCCGGTCAATTCCGCGCAGACTGGACCAACCGGCTGGAAAATGCCCTGCTCTCCCGCGCACAGCTTCGCACCTGC
Organism: Clostridium sp. AM42-4; assembly: GCF_003480105.1. Lineage (NCBI taxonomy): Bacteria > Bacillati > Bacillota > Clostridia > Eubacteriales > Clostridiaceae > Clostridium > Clostridium sp. AM42-4. Next base: position 156,514 of record NZ_QUIK01000002.1, on the reverse strand, counting down.
CGTGCGGTGAGTGCCAAACTGGAAGAGGATTCCATGGCACTCTTAAAGAGCGGCATCACCGACTGGGACGAGGGCTTTGCGCTTTTGCGTGAGCGTTTTGGCGTGGACAGTGACCGTTATGAGGAACTGTTCGACGAGGCGGGCGCAGCGCTGGAGCATGCGTTTGACTTTATGGAAGCGGCTTTTGCAAACAGCCAGGAGCTGGTGCTGTTTGTGACAGAACTCAATACCGGGGCATACAGCGTTCATTTCCTGCAGGATTATGAATGCGAGCGCTATTACCAGTACAACCGGAATCTGCTGTTCTCCCAGGAGGAGCAGGAGATCGAAGCACTACTAAATAAGAGAGGGTAAGAACCACAATGATGTTTTTGACAAAGCTGATGCTGCTCACGGCAGCAGAAACGGATGCAGACCTTTCTACTGTTTTGGAGGAAACCAAGGCAGTGGCAGAAGAGGTGCATGAGGATCTGCAGAATTTAAAACCCAATGTAATTTTAGAAACCGTAAAGAGCTGGCTTCCGGGACTTATGAGCTTTGGTTACCGTCTGGTGATCGCCATTCTCATTCTGGTGATCGGAAACCGGATCGTGCATGCCGTGCGCAAGTTCTTATATAAGACCTTTACACGCATGAATCTGGATCCGAGTATCAGCCGTTTCCTGATCTCTGTGGCAGATGCCTGCATTTACGCGCTGGCAATCTTTATCGCGGCCGATAAGATCGGTATCCCGTCGGCTTCCATCATCGCGCTTTTGGGTTCTGCCGGACTGGCTGTTGGCCTTTCCCTGCAGGGCAGCCTGGCGAATGTGGCAGGCGGAATCCTGCTGCTGCTGCTGCGTCCGTTTGGCGTGCATGACTACATTGTGAGCGGCGGATACGAGGGAACGGTACAGAGTATCGGCCTGGCTTACACCACCATCATTACGGTCGATAACAAAAAGATTACGATCCCAAATGGCCAGATTTCCAATAGCACGGTTGTAAATGTTACTTCCCAGGAAAAGCGCCGGGTAGACCTGGTGATAGGAATCGGTTATGGCGCCGATATCAAAAAGGCAAAAGAGCTGATCCGTCAGGTGTACGAGAAGCATCCGCTTGTACTGGCAGAGGACGGCATCACCGTTTTTGTGGATGAGCTGGCCGACAGCGCGGTTATGCTCGGCTGCCGCGGCTGGACCAAAACGGAAAATTACTGGCAGGTCCGCTGGGATGTGCTGGAAAGTATTAAGGAAGTGTTCGATGCGAACGGCATTGAGATCCCGTTCAACCAGATGGATGTCAATATCAAACATCAGTGAGACATTGAAAATGCACCGCAGGCTTTTGGCTTGCGGTGCATTTTTGCAGAAACTCCATTACTCGAAAAATAATTTCAGATCCTCTTCAACTGTTCCAATGCCCGCGATGCCGAAGTTTTCCACCAGAACCTTCGCAACATTTGGGGATAAGAAGGCCGGAAGGGTCGGTCCTAAGTGGATATTCTTCACACCGAGGTATAAAAGCGCCAGCAGGACAATGACCGCTTTCTGCTCGTACCATGCGATGTTGTAGACGATCGGCAGGTCGTTGATGTCGTCCAGACCGAAAACTTCCTTTAATTTCAGTGCGATGACAGCCAGGGAGTAGGAGTCATTGCACTGTCCGGCATCCAGCACACGCGGAATCCCGTTGATATCGCCCAGGTCCAGCTTATTATATTTGTACTTTGCGCAGCCTGCGGTTAAGATCACGGCATCGTGCGGCAGTGCCTTTGCAAAATCGGTGTAGTAGTTTCTGGATTTGGCCCGTCCGTCACAGCCAGCCATAACTACGAACTTCCGGATCGCACCGGTTTTTACTGCGTCTACGATCTGGTCAGCCAGGGCCAGCACCTGGTTGTGGGCAAAGCCGCCCAGGATCTCACCCTGCTCAATTTCCGTCGGAGCGGCGCAGCGTTTTGCCTGTTCGATGATTTCAGAGAAATCTTTTTCTTCGCCAATCTCACCGCCGATGTGCTTACAGCCCGGATATCCGGCTGCACCGGTGGTGTAGAGGCGGTCTTTATAGCTGTCCTTCGGCGGCACGATGCAGTTGGTCGTCATAAGGATCGGTCCGTTGAAGCTCTCAAACTCTTCTTTCTGTTTCCACCATGCATTTCCATAGTTGCCGACGAAGTTCGGATACTTCTTGAAAGCCGGATAGTAGTGAGCCGGAAGCATCTCGGAATGGGTGTATACATCTACACCGGTTCCCTGTGTCTGGATCAGCAGCATCTCAAGGTCGCGCAGGTCGTGGCCGGAAACCAGAATGCCCGGGCGCTTGCCGACACCAATGTTTACACGGGTCATTTCCGGGTGACCGTAAGCGCCGGTATTGGCTGCATCCAACAGAGCCATACCCTCCACACCGTATTTTCCGGTCTCCAGGGTTAAGTTTACATAATCCGAGACAGTCAGGGAATCATCCAGCGTAGCGGCCAGGGCGCGCTGCAGGAAAGCATCCAGCTCCGCATTCTCCTTTAACAGGGCATTCGCGTGCTTGCTGTAGGCGGAAAGTCCTTTTAAACCATAAGTGATCATCTCGCGCAGGCTGCGGATATCCTCATCCTTGGTAGAGAGAACCCCTACCAGGGCCGCTTTGACTGCAAAGGTATGTTCCTCGCCGTTCCAGAGTGCGGCAGCCGGAAGCACGGAGGTATCCGGGCATTGCTTTAAGAGATTTTCCTTGGTGTCCAGCGTTTCGCGGATGCGGGCAACGATCATCTCTTTGTCAAAGTTCGCGTTAGTGATGGTGGTGAAGAGATTCACAGTGATGAGATGGTTGATCTCAGCGCTGATTTCGGTTCCCAGGCTGCGCAGATGCGTGGTGACAGCGGAAATCCCGCGGGTAACATATACTAAAAGGTCCTGCATGGCAGCGACCTCCGGAGTTTTTCCGCAGACACCGGAATTGGTGCATCCGGTACAGCCTGCAGTTTCCTGGCACTGATAGCAAAACATATTCTGACTCATAAATATTTCCTCCTTACAATACAAATAATATCAGTAACGTAACAACATGGTTAGAGTATAATAGATATGGCTGCATTTGAATGTTGTTTAAACAACAAAATTGCATTATAATGGTGTTAAAATGCTGGAAATATATGGAATGATAAAGAAGGAGGAACCGCGATGTGTACAGCAGCAGTCTATAAAACAAAAGACTTTTATTTTGGACGGAATCTGGATTACGAATTTCCGTACGGGGAGGAGGTTACAGTCACACCCCGGAATTATCCGTTCCATTTCCGTTTCCTTGGTGAGATGGAGCATCATTATGCCATGATCGGCATGGCACATATTGCGGATAACTATCCGCTTTATTACGATGCGGTAAATGAAAAAGGGCTCGGCATGGCCGGTCTGAACTTTGTGGGAAACGCTGTGTACGGAGAACCCGTAACCGATGGAACAAAAGAAAATGTTGCGCAGTTTGAACTGCCGCTGTGGCTGTTGGGACAGTGCGCAACTGTGAAAGAGGTGCGTGCGCTGCTTTCAAAAATCCAGATCACGAATACGCCATTCAATGAAAAATATCCGGTTTCCCAGCTCCACTGGATGATCGCGGACCGGGAAGAAACCATCGTAGTGGAAGCCGTGGCAGACGGACTTCATATTTATGATAATCCGGCCGGAGTCCTCACAAACAACCCGCCGTTTCCGCAGCAGATGTTCCGCTTAAATGATTACCGCGGTCTGTCTCCGAGGCAGCCGGAAAACACCTTCGCACCGGGTCTTGACCTTACGGCCTACAGTCGCGGTATGGGTGCATTGGGGCTGCCGGGCGATCTATCTTCTGCATCCCGCTTTATACGGGCTGCTTATGTCCGTGCAAATTCTTTATCGAAAGACTCTGAAAGCGCAAGCGTGAGCCAGTTCTTCCATATCCTGCACTCCGTAGAGCAGCAGAGAGGCTGTTGTGATGTAGGCGGCGAAAAGTATGAGATCACGATTTATACTTCCTGTTGCAATGCAGACAAGGGAATCTACTACTACACTACCTACGAAAATCACCAGATTACAGGCGTGGACATGCATGCGGAGAATCTGGATGGGGCAGAACTCGCACGGTATCCGCTTGTGCAGGGTGAGCAGATCTGCTGGCAGAACCGGAGAAAATAACAATTATTTCCCCGAGCTATATTCCCGCCCCATCTTACTTTTCTGCTTATTCAGATACATGTAGTGATCTGCCTTGTCGAACAGCGTCCGCAGCGTGCATTCTTTGTACTCGGTGGATACTGCCCAGCCGAATGCATAGCTGATTGGCGTGTGCTTTCCATACTGGTTGAAGCGGTCAACCGTTTCCTTTAATGCCTTCAGATGGGACATGATCTGGGGTTCATCGGTGTTGTAGATCACAGCCATAAATTCATCGCCGCCGTAGCGTCCCACAAAATCCATGGATGGGATGGTGTTTCTAAGGATCCGTGCGAAATTGGAGATCAGCGCATCTCCGGCAGAGTGCCCCAGGGAGTCGTTGACGGTTTTTAAGTTATTCAGGTCAAAAACCAGGCAGCCGATGGGTTCCTCTGCCGAGATAAAGCTGGAATCCTGCAAAAGCTCCTCGCAGCGGCTCTTGTTAGGAAGGCCGGTGTGAACGTCAAGATACGCCTTTTGCTGGAGGATTTTGTTTGCTTTTGCGATTTTTCTTGCGGTGATATACTGGCGGAGAATCAGCACAAGAAGCAGGATCATATCGGCTGCGGAGATGTATTCGATCGACCGGATATGGCGTGCCAGCATTTCGGAATAATCCTCAGCGGCGGTTACGGTCTGGTCGGCAAGGTCGAAGTAGGTCTCACTCATGCCAACCACATCGGTTTTCAGATATCCGTTTTCGCGGACCAGAAGAATCTCCTGTTTTAGCTTTTCCCAGTAGGCAACCTGTTCATCCAGCTTCTGCTGGTAGGTATCGTCCGGGATGCGCACCAGCTCGTATTCGCCGGTGCCGTATTTCAGACCAGTCAGAATATTGTCCAGATATTGGATCAGATTATTGTTCGGGGCATCGGTAATTTCGAGCTTGACCAGACGCTGGGTCGCACCGCGCACCAGTCCGGCATAGTTGATGACCCGGGCTGTGCCCTGGATCTGTCCGATCTGGACCATCATGGTGCTGACAAGTCCAATCAGGATCACAATCAGTATGCTTTGCAGGGCAGTGAAAAAATTCTGCAGTTTCTTTATCTGTTCCGAGACAAACTGGGAACGTGTCATGACAATGCTGTCTGAAGATGCTGATGATGTTTGTTTCATAAGAACTCCTCCGAAAAATGTGCTATAATGCGGCTATTGTTTCCATAATATTTAAAACGCTGTTCACGGGCGAAGCTTTCCCGGATAAAATCCAGAAGCCGGTGGTAAGAAATCTTTCCCTGCATGAGTGCCTGCAGGCGCTCTTCGGTCAGAGTTTTTCCCTTGTTGCCGAACATGACATCCCTTCCGTAATTGTCACGGAAGCTCTGGGTGTTGCAGGTCATGTCGGTCCAGGCGGAGATGCAGAATGCGGCTCTCGGCATGGTTTTGTTTAGATCCCGCAGCTTTAAGAGCAGAGCCAGGGCCAGATTGGCGCCTGCGGAGTCACCGCCCAGTATGATCTGGTCCGGCGCATAACCCTGCCGTTTGGTAAGATTATCCCAAAGATCCAGGGCTTCATTTAATTGTGTGGGGTATTGGTAGTCCGGAGCGCACCGGTAATCCAGGTAAATGGTCTCGCAGCCATTGGCTGCTTGAAAAAAGCCGGTGGAAAAATTGCGGTAGGATGGCACCAGGCCGTCCCGGTAGGCACCTCCATGAAAATATAGGAGTACACGTCCGGTACGTCCGGTGTCTGTACGGATGACACGTTGAAAGGCAGTGCCGCCTGGTGTGGTCTCTGCAGACCAGGTGTAGGCTTCTGGCAAGCGGTCTTTATTGAAAATAGCATCCTGCCAGCGGTGTCTTGCGGCAGAATGCTTTTTATGTGGCGCATTATGATTCATATTTTTCCAGATCATATGACTGATCAGGAGACCTCGGATGGATGTCATGTTTTTTTCCTCGCTTGTTTAAGGTTTTGTGTTTTTACGATTCGTTGTCTCATGGAGACACTCATGACATCCATTATACTACAGTTGTTGCTATTATTGAACCACAGAACCCAGTCTTTTGCGGATTTCCGGACCGATACTCATGGCAAGCACCATCTTGATGAGGTCAGCCGGGATAAATGGGATAACGCAGACTGCAAGGGCAGCCGATACCGTGTAGTTGGCCTGGAAGCAGAACCATACGGTTCCGAGTGCATAGCAGACCAGGGTGCCGACGATCATGCCGACCAGCTGAAGCCAGCGCTTTTTGTAGTGGTCAATCACAAATCCGGCAATGATTGCCATCGGGATAAAGCCTACTATGTAACCGCCGGTTGGTCCGGCGAGCTTGGCAACGCCACCGGTAAAACCGGAAAAGACAGGAAGTCCGGCAAAGCCGAGCAGTAAATAAATGAAATAACTGATTGTCCCTTTTTTCCAGTCCAACAGGTAAAGAGACAGATAGATGGCGAAATTAGTAAGAGAGATCGGCACCGGCCCGATCGGGATGGACAGCGGTGCGAGAATACAGGTGACAGCGGTCATAAGCGCTATCATAGTCATGGCATAAGTGTTGCTTCTCCGGAAAGATCCGGCGGTAGTCTGGTTTGTCATAGTGAACTCCTTTCGTTTTTTGTTAAGCGGATTCGATTTCGTAAGTGAAACCGGCTTCCTCAATGGCCCGGATGGTATCCTGGATTCCCTGCCCGCCCGCGGTCAGGTAACCGGAGGCAAAAATGGAATCCACCACGCGGAGCAGGTCTTTTTCTTTTCCCTTAAAATAAACTTCCCGTCCGGCAGCACAGCGGATATCAGATTTCGGGACCAGAAGTCTGGCAAGGCAGAGCACCTTCAGACAGTATTCCGTTGTGAGCCCAGAAATATCGGCGTGCTCTAACGGAGTGCCCGGGATCGGAAGCAGGAAATTGACCGGGAGTGCTTCCGGCTGGATCTCGCGGAGTTCCAGAAGCATGTCGACAACATCTTCTTTGGACTCGCCCATGCCGATGATTCCGCCGCTGCAGATCTCAAATCCCAGTTCCTGAAGCATTTTGATGTTGGCCACGCGCTGCTCAAAGGTATGGGTGGAGCAGATGTTGGGATAATAGGAACGGCTGCTGTTTAAATTGTGGTTGATGCGGTCGAGTCCGGCTTCTTTTAAAATTTTTGCCTGATGCTCGGTCAGAAAACCAATGGAACAGCACAGATGCGTACCGGTTTCTTTCATTTTACGGATCCGTTTCGCCAGATCTTCGATTTCCGCGTCGGTGAATTTCATTCCGCTTAAGCCGATACAGTGGCGGGACAGATGATGCTCGTTGACAAAGTCATTGTCTTTATATAATTTCTCATCGTCTACCCATTTGTATTTATCAATCTCAGCTTTGGATCGGCAGGACTGGGCACAGTAAGCGCAGTCCTGGGAACAGTTTCCGCTGCGGGCATTGGTCAGGATATGGATGCTTACATGGTTTCCTTTATACTTTCTGCGCAGGACTTCTGCACGGGCGATGAGTTCCGGAAGTTCTCCATCCGGAGTGTTTAAGATGGCAAGCGCTTCCTCGCGGGAAAGCTGTGGATCGGTGGAAATATCAGGCGTTGTGCTCATAAGATCGGATCTCCTTTGATATGGTAAATAAAAATTGGCTTTGAGAAATAAAATAGCACGGGGAGATATGATTGTCAACCTATAATTGAAAATTAGTTAACAATTAAATGCAAGGAAATAGAAGACAGCCAGAGCATGTGGACAAGGGAGTCCATGTATTGCGATGAAATTTTCAGAGTTTCGAATTTGTTTAGAAAATACCGTTGTTTTGTTAAAAATAGGTTGGTAAAATCGAGATACTATATGATAGGTACGATTCGATATCCTATAGAAATGAAAAAATGATTTTCCGGGCAGGACAGGTTTGGGGCTGCTGCCGGAAATCAAAGGAAGGGTGAATCAATATTATGGAATTAAGAATATTAGACTGGATCCAGACTTTTCGGACACCGCTTGGGGATTCGCTGATGTGTCTGATCACAGGCATAGGAAATGTGGGAATTATCTGGATTGTCCTTACCTGTATTTTATTGTTGATCCCCAAAACAAGAAAGTACGGTATGGTGGTGCTTGCGGCTCTGGTACTGGATATGGTTTTATGTAATGGTATTTTGAAGCCGTTGGTAGGCAGGGCACGCCCATTTACAGCAAATCCGTCGATTCAGCTTCTTGTCTCAAAACCGGCAGATTATTCTTTTCCGTCCGGTCATACGGCGGCAGCCTTCGCTGCCGTGTCGGCACTCTTTTTTGCCGGGGAGAAAAAAATCTGGAAAGGTGCACTGGTGCTGGCTGTACTGATCGCATTTTCCAGATTGTATCTGTATGTGCATTATCCGACGGATGTGCTCGCAGGCGTTCTTGTGGGATGCATTTGCGGGTACGCAGGAAACTGGATGATAAAGAAAATTCCTGCTAAGTTATCCCGGTAAAAATTAACTGGAAAGCACTTTTTTGGATTCCTCCAGATGAAAAACCAGCTCTTTTTGCAGTTGCAGAAGATGGCATTGTGAGAAACACAAATTCTTCACAAAAAAATTAGCACTCACCTATTGACAGTGCTAACAACATGTGCTATAGTACAGTCAATGTTATAGAAGTAGTATAACAGATGAGATAAAAGATGACGTTGCACTAAAAGGAATGGAGGTGTGATTTATGAATATAAACAAATTTACCCAGAAATCAATGGAAGCCGTCCAGAATTGTGAAAAGCTTGCTTACGAATATGGCAATCAGCAGATTGAACAGGAGCATCTGCTTTACAGTCTGCTCACACTGGATGACAGTCTCATTTTAAAATTGTTAACCAAGATGGGCATCAGCAAAGAGCTGATCACCAATGAAGCACAGCAGAAGCTGGCAGGACTGCCGAAGGTAAGCGGTTCCAGCCAGGTTTACATCAGCAATGATTTAAATAAAGTCCTCATCAATGCGGAGGACGAATCCAAAGCCATGGGCGATGAGTATGTCTCTGTAGAGCATATTTTCCTGTCCATGTTAAAGTATGCGGACCGCACCATGAAGGAGCTGTTCCGTCAGTATGGCATTACCCGCGACACCTTTTTGCAGGCACTGTCTACGGTGCGCGGCAACCAGAGAGTTGTCAGCGACAATCCGGAAGCAACCTATGACACCCTGGAAAAATATGGCTACGACCTGGTAGAGCGTGCGAAGGACCAGAAGCTTGACCCGGTCATCGGTCGTGACAGCGAGATCCGTAACGTAATCCAGATTCTTTCCCGAAAGACCAAGAACAACCCGGTCCTGATCGGTGAGCCTGGTGTTGGTAAGACGGCGGTTGTCGAGGGACTGGCCCAGCGTATTGTCCGCGGCGATGTGCCGGAAGGCTTAAAGAACCGCAAGCTGTTTGCGCTGGATATGGGCGCATTGGTCGCAGGTGCGAAGTATCGCGGCGAGTTTGAGGAGCGTTTAAAAGCGGTCCTGGAAGAAGTCAAAAAGAGCGAAGGACAGATCATTCTGTTCATCGATGAGCTGCATACCATTGTGGGAGCCGGTAAAACCGAAGGCTCCATGGATGCGGGCAACCTCTTAAAGCCGATGCTGGCCAGAGGCGAGCTGCACTGTATCGGTGCGACCACACTGGATGAATACCGGAAATACATTGAGAAAGATGCGGCCCTGGAACGTCGTTTCCAGCCGGTGCTGGTAGACCAGCCGACCGTAGAAGATACCATTTCCATTCTGCGTGGTATTAAGGAGCGTTACGAAGTGTTCCACGGTGTCAAGATCACGGACTCTGCCCTGGTGGCAGCAGCCGTGCTTTCTGACCGTTACATCACTGACCGGTTCCTGCCGGATAAGGCGATCGACCTGGTCGATGAGGCCTGCGCCCTGATCAAGACCGAGCTTGACTCCATGCCGACCGAACTGGATGAACTTTCCAGAAAGATCATGCAGATGGAGATCGAGGAGACTGCGTTAAAGAAAGAGACAGATCATTTGAGCCAGGAGCGTCTGGCTGACCTGCAGAAGAATCTGGCAGAGCTGCACGACGAATTCGCCAGCAAGAAGGCTCAGTGGGAGAATGAGAAGAATTCTGTTTCCCATCTGTCCGCATTGCGTGAGGAGATCGAGCAGGTAAACCGCGATATCGCAACTGCCCAGCAGCAGTATGATTTAAATAAAGCAGCAGAATTGCAGTACGGCAAGCTGCCGCAGCTGCAGAAAGAACTGGAAGCCGAGGAGGAAAAGGTCAAGAATCAGGATCTGAGCCTGGTGCATGAGAGTGTCACTGAGGATGAGATCGCGCGGATCATCTCCCGCTGGACCGGCATTCCAGTAAATAAATTAAACGAGAGCGAGCGCAGCAAGATCCTGCATCTGGATACCGTGCTGCACAAACGGGTCGTAGGCCAGGATGAAGGCGTGGAAAAGGTAACCGAAGCCATCCTTCGTTCCAAAGCCGGGATCAAGGATCCGACCAAACCGATCGGTTCCTTCCTGTTCCTTGGACCGACCGGTGTCGGCAAGACCGAGCTTGCGAAAGCCCTGGCTGAGGCACTGTTCGACGATGAGAACAATATGGTCCGTATCGATATGAGTGAGTACATGGAGAAGCACTCTGTAGCCCGCCTGATCGGAGCACCTCCGGGATACGTTGGTTACGATGAGGGTGGCCAGCTGACTGAGGCCGTCCGCAGAAAACCGTACTCTGTTGTCCTCTTCGATGAGGTAGAGAAGGCACATCCGGATGTATTCAATGTCCTGCTTCAGGTATTGGACGATGGCCGTATCACCGATTCCACCGGCAAGACCGTGGACTTCAAGAACACCATTCTGATCATGACCTCCAACATCGGTTCCCAGTATCTGCTGGATGGCATCGATGAAAACGGCAATATCAAGCCGGAGGCTGAGGCTATGGTCATGCAGGATCTGCGTGCCCACTTCCGTCCGGAGTTCTTGAACCGTCTGGACGAGACGATCCTCTTCAAGCCGTTAACAAAGGATAACATCAGCCACATCGTGGATCTGATGGTAGCCGATGTCAACCGCCGTCTGGAAGACCGCGAGCTGAAGGTAGAGCTGACCGGCAATGCCAAGAGCTTTGTAACCGACCACGGTTACGACCCGGCATACGGCGCACGTCCGCTGAGACGTTATCTGCAGAAGAATGTAGAGACGCTGGCTGCAAGGATCATCCTGGAAGGCAACATCAGCGAGGGCCAGACCATCGTGATCGATACCGATGAGAAGGGCGAGAAGCTGATCGCATATGTAGAATAACAATATTATCAGGCTTAACAGCCCCGTGTGAACTGCCGAATGGCAG
>NZ_QUIK01000002.1:83582-145065 GCF_003480105.1 Clostridium sp. AM42-4 | reverse complement strand
GTGAACTGCCGAATGGCAGTTCACACGGGGCTTATTTCTTTCGCGAATTTCTGGAATGCCTTGGATGCCACGCTCTGCGGATATTCGGAGTCGGAGATCAGCAGGATGTTCCGTTCCGGAAACTGCTCCTGCACCTGGATCTGGAAGATGTTTCCGGCGGCGAGTTCGCTGTGGGCGAAGGCCTCGGGGATGAAGCCGATCCCTAAGTTGTGGCGCACGGCGGGCAGGATCAGGTCGGTGGTGGCCAGCTCCATGTCGGGCGAGAAGGAGAGTCCGTACTGCGCAAAGTAAGTGTTTAAAAAAGTACGGCTGATGGATTCTGAGGTCAGGCTGATCCAGGGGTAAGAGGCCAGCTCGCGCAGGGAGACCGGATGACCTTTCAGTTCCGAGAAGCGTTTTCCACTGATGAGAATATCACGGTAGGTGTGCAGCTTTTTCATGCGCAGAGGCTCAGAAATATGGAGCGGGAGAGAAGAAACTACGGCAAAATCCACCTTACCGTCCCGCACAGCCTGGATGGAATCCTGGGTGCTGTGATTTAAGATCTGGAAGTGGACCCCGGGATATTCCTCATGGAAATTTTCCATAGCTTCAAAAAGCCAGGAGTGGAGGGCGGTTTCTGTGGCGCTGATGGAGATGCTGCCATTCTCCAGCTGCAGCAGATCACTCAAGTGGCTTTCAGCGCGGAAAAACTGCAGGCATCCGGCGGAGACGTATTCAAAGAAGCGGCTTCCCTCGGCGGTCAGTTCCATTCCGGATTTGCTGCGGATAAAGAGACGGCAGCCAAGGTCTGCTTCCAGCTTGTGGATGACGCGGGTTACGGCAGGCTGGCTGGTGTTTAAAGCAGCGGCGGCGCGGGTTAAGTTGCCGTATTTTGCGACATAGTAAAAAATTTTATAGTATTCGAAATTAGATGTCATGGTATATTCTCCAAGTTTATCAGTCTGTTTTTCTCAAAAAGTTGTCTCCATTATATTACAGAAATCAAGGAAAATCCACGGTTTGCGGCATATCCATATCAAATTGATATGAATATAATGCAGAAATTGCATTTTACAGATTGGATTGTATGTGCGAAAATACAATGCGTAAACGTTAGAAAAATAACAAACCAAAATTTTTGAGCAAGAAACGCAACGTTTCCCATGTTGCGCAGACAGCAGCAAAACGACGTAAGCAAAGAAAGAGGTAAGATCATGGAGAACAACACCTGTCTGGAAAAGCAGCCTCTGTGTGAGGAAATGCTGGAAAAGATGAACGCCTACTGGCGTGCGGCAAACTATCTGTCTGCCGGTCAGTTATATCTGTTAGATAATCCGCTTTTAAAGAAACCGCTGAGCATGGATCAGATCAAAAAGAAAATCGTAGGACACTGGGGAACCGTTCCTGGCCAGAACTTTGTGTATGTGCACTGCAACCGTGCCATCAAGCGCTATGATCTGGATATGATCCTTCTTTCCGGCCCGGGACATGGCGGCAACTTCCTGATCGCCAACACCTATCTGGACGGAAGCTACAGCGAGGTATATCCGAATATCAGCCAGGACGAGGAAGGTATGAAGAAGATGTTCAAGCAGTTCTCCTTCCCGTGTGGTGTTCCGAGCCACTGCGCTCCGGAAACGCCTGGTTCCATCAACGAGGGCGGCGAGCTGGGTTATTCCATTGCGCATGCATTTGGCGCCGTGTTCGATAACCCGGACCTGATCGCAACGGTAGTTGTAGGTGATGGCGAGGCAGAGACCGGACCGCTTGCGACTTCCTGGCAGTCCAATAAATTCTTAAACCCGGTCACCGATGGTGCAGTTCTTCCAATCCTGCACTTAAATGGTTACAAGATCAGCAACCCGACCATTTTCTCCCGTATCCCGCATGACGAGATTAAGTCCTTCTTCGAGGGCTGCGGCTGGAAGCCATACTTTGTTGAGGGCGATGACCCGATGACTATGCACAAGAAGATGGCAGAGACCATGGACGCTGTGATCGAGGAGATCAAGGCTATTCAGAAGCATGCAAGAGATGAGCAGGACCCGGAGCGTCCGAAGTGGCCGATGATCATCCTGCGCACTCCGAAGGGCTGGACTGGTCCGAAGGTAGTAGACGGACAGCAGATCGAGGGCTCCTTCCGTGCCCATCAGGTGCCGATCAGCATGGAGAAGCCGGAGCATTTACAGCTGTTAGAGGAGTGGTTAAAGAGCTACCACGCAGAAGAGCTGTTTGATGAAAACGGACGCCTGATCCCGGAACTGGCTGAGCTGGCTCCGAAGGGCAATGCCCGTCTTGGCGCAAACCCGCATGCAAATGGCGGACTGCTGCTGAAAGACCTGCGTCTCCCGGATTTCCGCGAGTATGGCATTCCAGTTGAGCCGGGCAAGACCAAGGCTCAGGATATGATTGAACTTGGCGGCTATATCCGTGATATCTTTAAGCTCAATGAGGACAGCAAGAACTTCCGTATCTTTGGACCGGATGAGAGCATGTCCAACCGTCTTTACAAAGTATTTGAGGAGCAGAACCGCGACTGGAACGGCGAGCTGCTTCCGACCGATGATAAGCTGGCAAGAAATGGCCGTATCATGGATGGTATGCTGAGTGAGCATATGTGCGAGGGCTGGCTGGAAGGTTACCTGCTGACCGGTCGTCATGGCTTCTTCGCAAGCTATGAGGCATTTATCCGTATCGTGGATTCCATGGCTGCGCAGCACGCAAAGTGGCTGAAAGTCTGCAACCAGCTGTCCTGGAGACGTCCGATCGCATCCTTAAACTTCATCCTGACTTCCAACGTATGGCAGCAGGACCACAACGGATTTACCCATCAGGATCCGGGATTCTTAGACCATATCGCTAACAAGAAAGCAGACGTTGTCCGCATGTATCTCCCGCCGGATACCAACTGCCTGCTGTCCTGCTTCGATCACTGCATCAAGAGTAAGAACTATGTGAATGCGATCGTTGCATCCAAGCATCCGAGCTGCCAGTGGCTGTCCATGGAGCAGGCTGTAAAGCACTGCACCCAGGGTATCGGTATCTGGGAGTGGGCAAGCAATGACTGCGGCGAGGAGCCGGATGTTGTTATGGCATGCTGCGGCGATACTCCGACCCTGGAGACCATGGCTGCCGTTACCATTCTGAGAGATGAGCTTCCTGAGCTGAAGATCCGCGTTGTAAATGTGGTTGACCTGTTCAAGATGGAGTCCGACCATAAACATCCGCACGGCTTAAGCGATGCAGAGTACGATGCAATCTTTACTCCGGATAAGCCGGTTATCTTCGCATTCCACGGTTATCCGACCCTGATTCATGAGCTGACCTACGAGCGCAACAACCACAATATGTCTGTTCATGGTTACCAGGAGGAAGGTACCATCACGACACCGTTCGACATGCGTGTCCAGAACCAGCTTGATCGCTTCAGCCTGGTGAAAGATGCCGTGATGCATCTGCCGCAGCTTGGCAATCGTGGTTCTTTCCTGATCCAGAAGATGAACGACAAACTGGTAGAGCACAAGCAGTACATTGCCGAGTACGGTCAGGACCTCGAAGAGATCCGCAACTGGGAGTGGCATGTACCGGTAGAAAAATAAGTACAGATGATAGTGAAACAGAAGTATTATATATAGAAGAAACGCCGTCCGCAAAATGGGCGGCGTTTCTTTGTCTAAAAAAATCAGCGGAGGTGCCGGTGGCACCTCCGCTGATTTGGCAGTTGTGGGTATACCGCAGGGCGGCACACCATATTTAGAAGGATAATGAGGAAATGAATTACATCGCACGAACCGTCATTACTCCGGATCGTGCATGGACCATGCATTGTGGTCCGTGTGTAAGATCATGTGGGACTTGTGGGAAAGAGGATGTTCAAGGAAATCCTGGTACAGCTTTGCCACGTCCTGATTCTCATGGGAGAACCGGATCTTACTGTTTTTGTCGAGGAAGTGCAGGTTTTCACCGCGCACACCTGCAAGTTCTTTGCCGTCACAGATCGGCTGTCCGCCGCCGCCGACACAGCCGCCGGGGCAGGCCATGATTTCTACGAAGTCATAAGATACATCGCCGCGCCGGATCGCCTCGAGGAGTTTTCTTGTGTTGCCGAGGCCGCTGACAATGGCGGTGCGGACCGTGGTTCCGTTAAAGTCGAGGTTTGCTTCTGTGAGTGCATAATCCTCATTGACGGTACGGATGTCATCAAAGAAATCCGGGTCCGGATTTTTGCCGGACAGGGCATGGTAAGCGGTTCGAAGTGCCGCCTCCATGACACCGCCGGTTGCGCCGAAGATGACGCCGGCACCGGTCCACTCCTGCATGAGGCTGTCTGGCTTTCGGTCAGTCAGCACTTCCGGCCGGATGTGGGTTTCGCGGAGCATGCGTGTGAACTCTCGTGTGGTCAGCACAATGTCCACGTCTTTCCCTGCGTATTCTTTATAGTAGAAATCCATGTTTGCCTCTGCCTTTTTTGCAACGCAGGGCATAACGGATACGGTCACAATATTTTCCGGGTCCACGCCGATGGACTGGGCGAAGTAGGTCTTCATGACAGCACCAAACATCTGCTGCGGGGATTTCGCGGTCGAAAGCTGCGGAACCATCTCCGGGAACTGGGTTTTTACAAAACGCAGCCAGCCCGGACAACAGGAGGTGAACATCGGCCAGTTGTTTAAGGAACCGCTCTGGAACCGCTCCAGAAATTCGGTTGCTTCTTCCATGATCGTTAAGTCGGCGGAGAAGGAGGTATCGAACACGTAGTCCGCGCCCATGCGCTTCCAGGCATCTAAAATCTTGCCGACGGTAGCGTCTTCGCGTTTCATTCCCATGGCTTCGCCCCATGCAGTGCGGACAGCGGGAGCAATCTGGACTACAACGGTTTTCTTTTCATCTGCAATGGCATCCCATACTTTTTCGGTGTCATCGCGCTCGCGCAGGGCGCCCACCGGACAGTGGGTGATGCACTGGCCGCAGAGGGCACAGTCTGCATCGGTGATCTTGCGGTTGCCTTTGACATTGACGGTGGTTCTGGAACCGGTACTGGTCACATCCCAGATACCCAGTCCCTGCACTTTATCGCAGACCTGGATGCAGCGCATGCACTTGATGCACTTTTCCGTGTCACGGATGAGCGGGAAATTCTTATCCCATGGAGCATGTTCTACACGCTCTTTAAACGGAAGGTCGATGATGTTTAAGTCGTTTGAAAGCGTCTGCAGGGTACAGTTGCCGCTGCGGACACAGGTTGCGCACTTAAAGTCGTGCTGGGAGAGAATGAGCTGTACATTCTGTTTTCTTGCCACACGGACCCTCGGACTGTTTGTCAGGATTTCCAGTCCCTCCTGCACTTTATTGTTGCAGGAGGTTACCAGCTGCTCTTTTCCGACAACCTCCACGAGACATACGCGGCAAGCCGCAATCTCGTTGATATCTTTTAAATAGCAGAGCTTTGGAATGTCGATTCCTGCAAGGGCAGCCGCTTCCATAATGGTGGTTCCCTCCGGAACCGAGATTTCGTTATGATCGATCTTTAAATTTACCATCTGTTTTCACGACCTCCTTTGAAGATTCCATAGCCGAAGTGATCGCAGCCGAGGCAGCGGCTTGCTTCCTGTCTTGCTTCTGCTTCGGTCATGCAGTTTTCCACGCCTTCGAAATCGCAGACGCGCTCGCAGGCCTCGCGCTCGGTCATATTGACACGGCCGCATGGAATGCGGTCACGCAGATCAGGCTCCGGAAGCACAACATCGCAGCTGATCGTGTGACGGAAACCAAGATATTCGTCGATGTTTGCCGCAACGACCTTGGCAGCGGCAATGGCTTTGATGACGGATGCCGGGCCGGACGCGCAGTCGCCGCCTGCAAATACGCCAGGCATATTGTCGAAACCGCCGTAGCGCTCGGTCTGGATCTTGCCGCGGTTGACCGGAAGACCGGCTTCCTCGAAGTGCTGGAATTCAATATCCTGTCCGATCGCCACGATCAGGGTCTGGCACGGAACAAAGATATCCGGCTCGCCGGTCGCACGCACACTGGCTCTGCCGCCTTTGATCTTGCTGATCATCTGCGGGGTGACATAGACACCGCGCACATGGTTGTTTTCATCGACATCGATCCGGGCCGGAGCCATCAGGGTTTTTACTTCAATGCCCTCGGCAACAGCGCCTTCAATCTCACCCGGAAGTGCAGTCATATCAGCTACACGGCGCCGGTAGAGGATAGAAACCTTCTTTGCGCCGAGACGTTTTGCTGTTCGGACTGCATCCATGGAAACGTTGCCGCCGCCAATGACAGCAACCTCCTGTCCGCTCAGATCCGGATTTAAGTTCTTTCCGACATCACGCAGGAAGCGGACTGCGGAGATGACACCTTCTGCAGATTCTCCTTCAATGCCAAGCTTTTTATCTGTGCTTGCGCCGATGGTGATGAGCACGGCATCGTATTCCTTGCGCAGTTCCTGAATCGTAATGTCAGTACCGATTCGTTTTCCGTACTCGACTTTCACACCAGTCTCTAGAATGGCGTTGATATCGTCATCAAGACGCTCCTTTGGCAGACGGTAGTTCGGGATGCCGTAGCGGAGCATGCCGCCCAGTTTCGGGAGCATTTCAAAAACGGTGGTCTGATGTCCCATGAGCTGTAGGTAATAAGCTGCGCTTAAGCCGCCCGGGCCGCCGCCGATGATGGCAATCTTTTTGCCGGTGGAAGCAGCACAGGCTGGCGGAGGAACTTTGCCAGCATAATCTGCTGCGAAGCGTTTCAATCCGCGGATGTTGACGGCGTCGTCAATGATGTTTCTGCGGCAGCGGGCCTCACACGGATGTTCACAGATGAAGCCGCAGGTGGTCGGAAATGGATTGTCCTTGCGGATCAGACGGATGGCATCGGCGTAGCGGCCTTCGCGTACCAGGGAAACGTAACCCGGAATATCCACATGGGCCGGGCAAAGGGAAACGCACGGAACCGGCTGCGTGTAGTTGCAGGTACAGCGGCCCTGATGAACGTGCTCCTCATAGTCTTCACGGCATTCTTTTAAGCTTCGGTATACGGTATGGGCAGCTTCGTAGCCAATGGCACAGTCAGCACCGTTCATAATGCTCTGGGACAGTTCCTCCATGAGCTTTAAGGTTTCCATGGTGGCTTCCCCGTTCATAACATCGGTGAGCAGGTTCTTTAACTGCCACAGACCGACACGGCACGGGACACATTTGCCGCAGGTGTGGGTGTGGCACATCTCCACAAAGGCTCTGGTCATGTCAACCGGGCAGAGACCTGGCGGACTGGATTCGATTCGGCGTTCCAGGTCTTTGTACAGCTCCTCAATCATGAGCTGAGCCTGGTTGGGACTGGTGATTTCCAAACGACTCATAGTAGGTGTTCCTCCCTTTTTGTTAGGTGGCCATGCGCTTGATTGCCACGTTATTGTACAAAATGATGATGTTTCTCAAATACAACTGCCTCTAAGTATACAGAGTGCCAGAGAAAAAGGCAAGCAAAAACTAAAAATTTTTTAGGTTTTCTAAAAGTTTGTCAGAAATAAAACAAAGGAAGCCGCATTCCGGGTCTTTGGACCTTTCATGCGACTCCCCTCTGGGTATCTTATAAACTTAAAACTTTTTCTCATATTATCCGGCAAGGCAGCCGCACTGCGCGGTCCTTGAAATGACCGCAGCTGAGACCAAGTATACAATAAGACCGCTTGTTTGGGCAAGTCTTGTTTTGTTTCCAGTTGAATCTTTTTTTCTCAACAACTAAAATACCACAACCAGCAGCATCTTAAACTGCTCCTGTCCATACACGGCATGCGGATGCTTTGCCGGCATAATGATGGATTCCCCTTCGTGCAGTTCATATGCCTTGCCGTCGATGGTGATGCGGCCAACGCCGTCTAAGCAGGTGACGAACGCGTCACCGCCGGATTCGTGGGTGCTGATCTCCTCGTCCTTGTCGAACGCGAAGAGGGTAACGCTTAAGGCATCGTTCTGGGCGAGGGTCTTGCTGACGACCTGGCCTTTCTGGTAGGAAACCTCATCTTTTAATGTGAGAACCTGGGACTTGTCGATATTTTTGATAAAGCTCATGATGATAAACCTCCTTGAATGTTGGATAAAATCTGCCCGTAACTGTTTTATGCTAGCAGTTACATATGATTCTATTATAAACGCAATAGCAAAGAAAATCCGTTGTCCAGGCAACAAAATGTTGAAATAGAAGCTATGGTGCAAAATTTGTTGTTTGTGCGATATATGAGCAGTGACGAAAACATTCTTTTCTGTCAGGTTGACGCCCTTTCTACTTTGTATTAGAATGAAACCAGCTGTAACGCATCAGAAAACCAGAATGGCAGATCTATCGGCACCGTTACGCGGTCAGGCGCATGCGGGACGGCAATGCCAGATTCTGACAGAAAGTTAACAGCCGTTTTGAAAAAAATGATGTGAATGTAGAAAATTTAACAAATACAGGAGGACAAACTGGTGGATAAGAAGCAGCTTGCAATTGAAAAACACAAAGAATGGAAGGGAAAAATTGAGGTCATTTCCCGTGCGAAGGTTACAACTCCGGAGGAGCTGTCCATCGCCTACACCCCGGGCGTGGCAGAGCCGTGCCTGCTGATCGCAGAGGATGAGGACAAGGCTTACGATTATACCCGTAAAGGCAATCTGGTTGCTGTCATCACAGACGGAACCGCAGTGCTGGGACTTGGCGATATCGGACCGTCTGCTGGTATGCCGGTTATGGAAGGAAAGTGCGCACTCTTTAAAACATTTGCAGATGTAGACGCATTTCCGCTGTGTGTGGATTCCAAGGATGTGGACACCATCGTCAATACCATTGCCCTGATCTCCAAGAGCTTTGGCGGCATCAACCTGGAGGATATTGCAGCTCCGCGTTGTTTTGAGATTGAGAAAAAGCTGAAAGAGCGCTGTGACATTCCGGTCTTCCACGATGACCAGCACGGTACTGCTATCGTAGTAGGTGCTGCACTTCTGAATGCAGTGAAAGTAACCGGCAAGAAGATGGGCGAGCTCCGTGTTGTCATCAATGGCGCTGGTGCTGCTGGTGTGG
Source organism: Clostridium sp. AM42-4 (assembly GCF_003480105.1). Lineage (NCBI taxonomy): Bacteria > Bacillati > Bacillota > Clostridia > Eubacteriales > Clostridiaceae > Clostridium > Clostridium sp. AM42-4. The sequence continues at coordinate 136,017 of NZ_QUIK01000002.1, read as the reverse complement.
CAATTGGTAAGCAGCTGATTGCAATGGGCTTTGGAAATATTATCATGTGTGACATCCACGGCATTATCTGTGAGGGCGATGCAAACTTAAATTCTGGTCAGGAAGAAATCTCCCATATCAGCAACAAGAATAAAGAGCATGGAACACTTGCTGATGCCTTAAAAGGCGCTGATATCTTTGTTGGTGTGTCCAGACCGAACCTGGTAACTAGAGAAATGGTAGCTACCATGAACCACGGTATTGTATTTGCCATGGCAAACCCGGTTCCGGAGATCATGCCGGATGAGGCAAAAGCAGGCGGTGCAGCCGTAGTTGGTACCGGACGTTCTGATTATCCGAACCAGATCAACAATGTGCTGGTATTCCCGGGACTCTTCAAGGGCGTTCTTGCAGTACGTGCGAAAGACATTACCGAGAAGATGAAGATCGCGGCAGCGCATGCGATTGCTTCCGTCATTCCGGAGGAGGAACTGAATGCAGAATATGTGATTCCGTCTTCCTTTGACAAGAGAGTTGCCCTGGCAGTAGCGAATGCAGTAGCAAAGGCTGCTGTGGAAGAGGGCATCAACCGGGTTCCGTATGAAGAGATAAAGTAATGGTTTGGAACTTCATCCGTACGAAATAAAAATCACGAAAAAATGAGAATCAAAAAGATCTCATAAGTGCTATATAAGATAAGAAGAAATTTCTTCTGCAAAGAATCTGTTAAAACCGTCACATTTTCAGGGTGTGACGGTTTTTTTGGTATAAATGTGGTTTTAAGTGGCAAGTTTGACAATTTTTATCGGTTGTTTTTGTGAAAATGTTCGATAAAAAAAAGACAGAAATGTTTGCAATGTGCAAGATTCACCATTTTTTGCCGAACCAACTATTCATAATGGACAAAACCAAAAAGTTTGGTTATAATATGTAGTACATGCAAAAATGCAGAAAGAGGTGAGCGTTGGTGCATTATAAGAAAAGCGTATTCCGTAGTCTTGCCATGGTAACACAGCTTGGCCTTAGCGTACTGACTCCAATCCTCCTGTGCATTTATACAGGTTATCTGGTGGATTCCCATTTTGGGACGAAGCTCATGGTACCAATGCTGATCCTTGGGGTGTTGGCTGGCGGACGCTGTGGCTGGATTATGGCGAAGAATACTCTTTTGCAGGAGCAAAAAGAGGACGAACGTCTAAGACGTGAGCAGCAGGCCGGACAGCAGCGCAGTGGAATCAGCAAACCGAAACAGCCAAGCCGTATTACGGGTGCAGGTGCAAGGTCAGACAGCAAAGGAGGCAGATCACAATGAGATGGCTGAGTAAGTCAACAAAGCGGCTGCTTGCGGAGATGTCGGCCGGGATTATTTTTTACAATCTGGTCCTGATCGTTCTTTCGTTTTTGCTTCTTCCCAAGGTTTCCTATCCGGTTATTCCGGTAGTCCTGGGACTGATTGCAGGAGCAGCAGGAGCGATCTGCATGCTGATCCATATGGCGGTGACGACCGAGCGGGTACTCGACAGCGGAAGTGAGAACTATGCGAACAAATATACCGTTGCGCAGAGCATGCTGCGCAAGCTTGTGTTTGTGGCAGCACTTCTGATCTACTGGAAAGTGCTTAAGATCGATCTTCTGGCAGCGGTCATCGGCGCTATGGGCATGAAAGCAGGTGCATACTTGCAGCCACTGATTCACAGAATTTCCGGTGGAAAAGATCCTGAGCCTTCTGTCCAGGCAGAAAGCACGGAGCAAGACCGTCCGGGGATATCATGAGAGAAAGGAGGAACCGTGAATGGGAATGCTGATTTCCAATGAGCCTGACTTTATGATACACGGGGTATTAAAATACCAGTTGTTCGGTCAGGATTTTTGGATCACAACAACGACCATAGGCATGTGGATCATCACCGCGCTGATTTTGATTCTTGCGGTACTGGCAAACCGGACCCTCAAAAAGGCAACGGACCAGCCCGGAACGTTTCAGAATGTGCTGGAGATGGCGTACGAGGCACTGCAGGGCATGACTGCAGGAATTCTGGGAGGCAATGCAAGACGTTTCATCAACTACATCGGAACGATCTTTGTATTTATCCTCTTCTGTAACTTAAGCGGTCTGCTGGGACTGCGTGCTCCGACTGCAGATTATGGCGTTACTTTCCTGCTTGGTATGTTTACGTTCTTTATTGTAAACTACCAGGGCATCAAGAACAGGGGCGTAAGACATTTTACCAGCCTGTTTGAGCCAACACCGATCTTATTCCCGATCAACTTAATCGGTGAGATCGCGAACCCGATTTCCATTTCCCTGCGTCTGTTCGCAAACCTGCTGTCAGGCGTGATCATTATGGGATTATGGTATGGCATGATGCCGATCTTTACCAATATCGGTATTCCGGCGGCACTTCATGTTTACTGTGATGTATTCTCCGGTGCGATCCAGACATACGTATTCTGTATGCTGACCATGGTATACATCAACGACAAAATGGAATAAGCCAAGCCATGCTCAGATGGATGGACTTGTGCAGGCGCGGAATGCTTGCATTCCAAAGCCGGAACGAGGACATTCAGATGAATAGGGCGCAGCCCGGCACCGAGATGAAGCGAAGCGGAATCGAGGTGGCATGGATTGACACAATTAATTTATTTTAGGAGGACTTAACTATGAATGGTATCTCAGGACAGGACTTTATCTTTGGTTGTTCCGCAATCGGCGCTGGTCTGGCAATGATCGCCGGTATCGGACCTGGTGTAGGACAGGGTATCGCAGCTGGTCACGGTGCTGCAGCAGTAGGTCGTAACCCGGGTGCAAAATCCGATATCACTTCCACCATGCTTCTTGGTCAGGCAGTAGCAGAGACCACCGGTCTGTACGGTCTGGTTGTTGCTATCATCCTGATGTTCGTTAAGCCGTTCGGCGCATAAGAACAGAAACGTTACGGAGAGCGTAGCGAACAGTAACGAACGAAAGGAGGCGTAAGACTTGGACAGATTGATCGGATTTGATCCGCAGCTTCTGCATGACGCAGTGCTGACCGGTATCAATATCTTCATTTTATTCTTTGCATTGTCCTATCTGCTTTTCAATCCGGTGCGCGATGTGCTGGAAAAGAGAAAACAGAAGATTGCCGGAGAACTGGCTTCTGCTGCGGAAGACAAAGCTTCTGCAGAGTCCATGAAGGCGGAGTACGAGGCAAAATTAAGAGACGTGAACAAAGAAGCTGAGAGCATTCTGGAGACTGCACGGCGTAAAGCCAAAGCCCGTGAGGAGGAAATGCTCGATGAAGCCAAGGCCGAAGCAGCCAGAATCATTGAGCGGGCAAACCGCGAGGTTGAGCTGGAGAAGAAGAAAGCCCTCGATGACATGAAGCAGGAGATCGTAGACATTGCTGCTTACATGGCAGAGAAGGTGGTTGGAAACTCCATCGATGTAAAGATTCAGGATGCTTTGATTGATGAGACTTTGAAGGAAATGGGTGAACATACATGGCAAAGCTAGTTTCAAAGGTGTACGGTGATGCATTGTTTGAGACAGCCATGGAAAAAGAGATCATGGACACGCTCTACGAAGAGACCAGTGCCCTGCTCCCCATTTTACAGGACAACCCGGAACTCTTTTCCGTTCTCGGAAATCCGCAGATCGTAAAAGAAGAAAAGGTTACCTTATTACATCAGGTCTTTTCCGGAAAGATTGCGGAGGAGCTGATGGGCTTCTTGAGCATCATTGTTGAGAAAGACAGACAGAACGAGATGATCTCGATTCTGGAATATTTCATCCAGAGGGTGAAAGAATTCAAAAAGATCGGAGCTGCTTATGTGACCAGCGCAGTGGAGCTGGGCGTGGAGCAGAAGGCCGCTTTGGAAAAAAGACTGCTTGAGACCACCGGTTATGTGCAGTTTGAAATGCACTACGATGTGGATGCGTCCCTCCTCGGGGGCATGGTCATCCGCATCGGAGACCGCGTGGTGGACAGCAGTATTAAGACAAGGCTTTACGGGCTGAAGAAGGAGTTATCCGCGCTTCAGCTGGCATAATAAGCCGGAAAGGAACAGACAATGAATTTGAGACCAGAAGAAATCAGTTCGGTAATCAAAGAACAGATTGCAAAGTATTCTACCAAACTGGAAGTCTCTGACGTCGGAACCGTTATCACGGTTGCGGACGGTATCGCTCGAGTTCATGGACTGGAGAAAGCCATGCAGGGTGAGCTTCTGGAATTCCCGGGAGAAGTATACGGCATGGTCCAGAACCTGGAGGAGGACAACGTAGGTGTCGTTCTCTTAGGTGATACCAGGAACATCAGTGAGGGAGATATCGTTAAGACAACCGGACGTGTGGTTGAGGTCCCGGTAGGCGACGCCATGACCGGACGAGTTGTCAACGCACTGGGTATGCCGATCGATGGCAAAGGCCCGATCGAGACTGACAAATTCCGCCGTGTTGAGCGTGTCGCTCACGGCGTAATCGAGAGAAAATCGGTAGACACCCCGTTACAGACCGGTATCAAGGCAATCGATGCCATGATCCCGATCGGCCGTGGACAGCGTGAGCTGATCATCGGTGACCGTCAGACCGGTAAGACCGCAATTGCGATCGATACCATCATCAACCAGAAAGGTCAGGGCGTTCACTGTATCTACGTGGCAATCGGCCAGAAGGCATCTACCGTTGCCAACATTGTAAGAACCTTAGAGGAGTTCGGCGCTATGGACTACACCACTATCGTAGTTTCCACAGCATCCGACTTAGCTCCATTACAGTACATCGCACCATATTCCGGATGTGCGATCGGTGAGGAGTGGATGGAAAACGGAGAGGACGTACTGGTTGTCTACGATGACTTAACCAAGCACGCTGCCGCTTACCGTACCCTGTCCCTTCTTCTGAAGAGACCGCCGGGACGTGAGGCTTATCCGGGCGACGTATTCTATCTGCACTCCAGACTGCTGGAGCGCGCATCCCGTCTTTCTGACGATTTAGGTGGCGGTTCCTTAACCGCACTGCCGATCATCGAGACCCAGGCGGGCGATGTATCCGCATACATTCCGACCAACGTAATTTCCATTACCGATGGTCAGATTTACCTTGAGACTGAGATGTTCAACTCCGGTTTCCGTCCGGCAATCAACGCTGGTCTGTCCGTATCCCGTGTAGGCGGCGCGGCACAGATCAAGGCAATCAAGAAGATTGCAGCGCCGATCCGTGTGGAACTGGCACAGTACCGTGAGCTGGCAAGCTTCGCGCAGTTCGGTTCCGAGCTGGATGCCGCAACCACCGAGCAGCTGGCACAGGGCGAGCGCATCCGTGAAGTCTTAAAACAGCCTCAGTACCAGCCAATGCCGGTTGAGTACCAGGTAATCATCATTTACGCAGCAACCAGAAAACATCTTCTTGATATTCCGGTTGCAGATGTGCTGGCATTCGAGAAAGATTTATTTAAGTATATTGACAGCAAGTACCCGGAGATCCCGGCAGCAATCCGCGACACCAAGGTGTTGTCTGAGGAGACCGAGGCTCTGCTTGTAAAAGCGATCAAAGAGTGCAAAGAGCAGCGCTAGATAAGGCAGGTGAACGATCATGGCATCGATGAGAGATATTAAACGCAGAAAAGCAAGTATCCAGAGCACCGGCCAGATTACCAAAGCCATGAAGCTGGTTTCTACAGTCAAGCTGCAGAAATCCAGACAGAAAGCAGAAGGCTCCAAGCCTTATTTCGACTTGATGTATGAGACGATCTCTTCCATGCTGAAAAAGTCAGGAACCATCGACCACAAATACCTGCGGGCAGGCAATACGGATGGAAAGGCGGTCATTGCGATCACTTCCAACCGCGGCCTTGCCGGCGGCTACAATAACAACATTGTCAAGCTCATCGCAGGAAATGAGGCGCTGACCCCGGAGAAGACCCGGGTCTACGCCATTGGCCGTAAGGGCCGTGACGGACTGGCAAAGAAAGGCTACGAGATCACTGCGGACTACTCCGAGGTGATCGACGAGCCGGCTTACCAGGATGCGGCAGATCTCACAAAAGAACTGCTGGCAGCATTCGGACGCGGAGAGGTCGGAGAGATCTATCTTGCATATACTTCGTTTAAGAACACCGTAGTTCATATTCCGAAGCTCATCAAGCTCCTTCCGTTTACCATGGAAGAAAGCGGCGAAGCAGAGGCTCCGAAAGCGGAAGCACTCATGAACTACGAGCCGAGCGAAGAAGAAGTGCTCGATATGATCATCCCGAAATATATGAGCAGTCTGATCTTTGGTGCGCTGCAGGAGGCAGTTGCCAGTGAAAATGGCGCGCGTATGACCGCCATGGATTCGGCAACCAACAATGCAGAAGAGATGCTGGGCAAGTTAGAGCTGCAGTACAACCGTGCGCGTCAGGGTTCCATTACCCAGGAGCTTACGGAGATCATTGCAGGTGCAAATGCGATCAATTAATCTGTTTTGACAGAGCCTGATGCCCTGCCAAAACGATAGCGCTCCCAGGGAGTGCATTCGAGAAAGAAATAAAAGGAGAAGCAAGATGGCAGAACAAAATACTGGTAAGATCACGCAGATCATCGGTGCGGTCATGGATATCAAGTTCTCCCAGGGCAAGATTCCGGAAATCAACGAGGCAATCAAGGTACCGCTTGAGGATGGCGGCACCCTGACCGTCGAGGTTGCACAGGATCTTGGTGACGATACCGTAAGATGTATCGCAATGGGAACCACCGATGGTCTGAGACGTGGTATGGACGCCATTGCAACCGGCGCACCGATTTCCGTACCGGTTGGTGAGAATACGCTGGGCCGTATTTTCAACGTACTGGGCGAGCCGATCGACAATAAAGAAAAGCCACAGGTGGAAGAGTACCTTCCGATCCACAGAAAAGCTCCTACCTTTGAGGAACAGTCCACCCAGACTGAGATCCTTGAGACCGGTATCAAAGTCGTAGACCTGCTCTGCCCTTATCAGAAGGGTGGTAAGATCGGTCTGTTCGGCGGTGCTGGTGTAGGTAAGACCGTCCTGATCCAGGAGCTGATTCGTAACATCGCTACCGAGCACGGCGGATATTCCGTATTCACCGGTGTAGGTGAGCGTACCCGTGAGGGTAATGACCTTTACTACGAGATGACCGAGTCTGGCGTTATCAATAAGACCACCATGGTATTCGGTCAGATGAACGAGCCGCCGGGAGCACGTATGAGAGTCGGCCTGACTGGTCTGACCATGGCAGAGTACTTCCGTGACAAAGGTGGTAAGGATGTCCTGTTGTTCATCGACAACATCTTCCGTTTCACCCAGGCAGGTTCCGAGGTATCTGCACTGCTTGGACGTATGCCGTCCGCAGTAGGTTACCAGCCGACCCTGCAGACCGAGATGGGTGCTCTGCAGGAGCGTATCACCTCCACCAAGAACGGTTCCATTACTTCCGTACAGGCAGTTTACGTGCCGGCCGATGACTTAACTGACCCGGCTCCGGCAAACACCTTCGCACATCTGGATGCAACCACGGTATTAAGCCGTGCCATCGTAGAGCAGGGTATTTACCCGGCAGTAGACCCGCTGGAGTCCACCTCCCGTATCCTCGACCCGCGTGTCGTTGGTGAGGAGCACTACAAGGTAGCCCGCGGCGTGCAGGAGGTTCTGCAGAAGTACAAAGAGCTGCAGGATATCATCGCCATGTTAGGTATGGATGAGCTTTCCGAGGAAGATAAGCTGACCGTATCCCGTGCACGTAAGATCCAGAGATTCTTATCCCAGCCGTTCTTCGTAGCAGGACAGTTCACCGGTCTGGAAGGCCGTTACGTTCCGTTAAGCGAGACCATTCAGGGCTTCAAGGAAATCCTGGAAGGCAAGCATGACGACATTCCGGAGCAGTATTTCCTGAATGCAGGTAATATCGATGACGTTCTTGCCCGCGTGAAATAGGGGGTATGTCTATGGCTGATGGAATGAAATTAAAGGTTGTCACCCCGACCGGCGGGTTCTACGACGGAGATGTCTCCATGGTAGAGCTGACCACCACCGAGGGTGAGATCGGTATTTACCCGGACCACATTCCGCTGACTGCTGTTGTTGCGCCAGGCGTCCTCAAGATCCATGAGAACGGCGGCGAGAAGGAAGCAGCACTCATGTCCGGATTCATCACCATTCTGCCGGAGCAGGTAACGATCATGGCAGAGGTAGTGGAGTGGCCGGATGAGATCGACTATCACCGTGCAGAAGAGGCACGTTCCCGTGCGGAGCGCCGTCTTTCCTCCGGTCAGGCTGATCTTGATGTAGTGCGCGCAGAAGCAGCGCTCAAGCGTGCGCTGGTGCGTTTGAATTTGAGACATTAAACAAAATAGAGCAATAAAAACGGAGCATTCGCAAATGATCTTAGCGAATGCTCCGTTTTTGCTGTTAATTTGTATAAGAATCTTTATTCGTACAAAAATCCCGGCTCATTATAAATAAGTGCCATGAATTCCACATCTTCGCTGGAGTTGTTCTCCAGGCTGTGGAATTGTCCGACCTCGATGATGCAGCAGTCGCCAGGGCCAACTTTGGTGACAGACTTGTCGTTGTCGATGAAGTCAGCCTGTCCCTTTAAAATGTAATACGGCTCGGTGTCATGGACGTGCTGGTGCCAACCTACGCTTGCGCCCGGAGGAAGTACCACCTTAGCGTACATTCTTCCGTGACCTAAAAATTCTTCTTTGGAAATGATGTGATGCACATATGCGGTACCTTTGCCTCCGCCCAGATGTTCAACCGCAACAGTATTTTCTTTGCGAACCATAATTTCAGCCTCCTTAGTCTGTAATATCGTGACTGTTCCATGTTTCCACGGTCACGTGTTATCAAAAGTATATCCCAAATTGAAACAAAATGAAATATAAAATTATGGAAGATTACAATCTCAGCATCCGGTATCCGACTCCGATATGGGTCTGGATCTGCTGGGGCGCGCCCGGAGCGGATTCTAGCTTTTTGCGGAGCGTTGCCATAAAGACCCGGAGAGAGGCTACATCGCTTTTAAAATTGCTCCCCCATACATGCTCGGTGATATAGGTGTGGGTCAGGACCTTTCCCACGTTGCGGGCCATCAGGCACAGAAGCTTGTACTCGGTAGGGGTCAGAGGCAGCGGCTCCTCGTTTAAGCAGGCGCATCCGGCAGAAAAATCAATCTTCAGAGGGCCGTTGACAAACACGGAATCCTGGGCGGACATGGTTTCCTGCATGAAGCTTAAGCGGCGCTGGGTCACGCGCAGGCGGGCCAGAAGCTCATCAACGGAAAAGGGCTTGGTCAGGTAATCATCGGCACCATTGTCCAGAGCTTCAATTTTGTCGGTATCCTCGCTGCGGGCGCTGATGACGATAATGGGGGTCATGCTCCAGGTGCGGATCTGCCGGATGATGTCGATGCCGTCAATATCCGGAAGTCCAAGATCCAGCAGAATGATATCCGGATTGTGGGAGGATGTCTCGATCAGCGCGGTTTCTCCGTTTGCTGCGGTCAGAAAGCGGTAATCGTGCAGCTTTAAGGTGGTAGTGATCAGGTTGCGGACGGGCGCATCGTCCTCCACAACCAGAATCAGCGGTTTATTCATGGATAGTTACCTCCTCGCAGGGTAATGTAAAGGTAAAGACACAGCCGGAGGGCGTATTGTCAGATACGGAAATTTCTCCGCCGTGGGCCCGGATAATGGAGCGGCATAAGCAGAGTCCGAGACCAAGGCTTCGGCGGCTGTCCGCGATGCGGTTTGCGCCGGTATAACACATATCAAAGACAAAAGGCTTTGCTTCATCCGGAATGCCCGGACCATCATCCGTGACCCGGATCCGCACCTTTGATGCCAGCCTGTCGGTCAGGATCTGGATCCGGCTGCCCTTTTGTGTGTATTTGATGGCATTGTCCACAAGGTTGATGATGACCTGCACAATGAGCCGGGCATCCATGCGGGCAAGCAGAAAATCATCCGTGCTTTCTGCTGTAATGCTATGTTCAACGCTTTGACGGCTGACATGACGGAGCGCTTCGGAAATGACCTCGCTGACCAGTTCGGTTTCCATGCGCAGGTTCATGCGGCCGTCTTCAATGCGGGTGACAGCCAGCAGATTTTCTACCAGATTGATCAGCCACATGGAATCGTCGTAGATGTCCGCGTAGATCTGCAGCCGGGTGGCTTCGTCGATGGCGGAATGGTTGGAGAGCAGGTTACTGGCATTGCCGGATATGGCAGTCAGCGGGGTGCGCAGATCATGGGAGATGGTACGCAGCAGATTGGCCCGGAACCGTTCCTTTTCCATCAGAAGAGCTGCCTGCTCTTTTTCCCGGATATTCTGGCGGTTTTCCATGGCCAGGGCGCCTTCTCCCAGTATGGAAACCAGAACGCTGTATTCAAAGGAATCCATGGGATGCTCTCCGGCTTCCATGCCGGCAACTCCATAGACAGCATCCTGTACCCGGATGGCCAGATAATGGCACAGAGCATCCGGAAAAGTGTCGGTATAGGCACCGGCCCGTTTGTTGTGAGCCAGAACCCACAGGGCAACCTCCCGTTCCCGGGGGCAGGTCAGAAATTCAGATTTTTCTGTGGAAGCAGGATCCGGGGAGAGGATGGGTGTTCCTAATGTCCCATGTTGAACCGGGTAAATGATGATGTGTTTCCCGAGTAATTTTTGGATCTGGGAAATCAGGGTATTCAGGATTGCTTTGTCGGTTTCTGCCTTTTGCAGAAGCTGGTTGGTGTCAAACAGGACCTTGGTGCGGTAGGCCAGCTTGGCGGACTGGCGGGCGTGATCCTTCAGACGGGTGGTCAGGGCACTGCTTAACAGGGCCACGGCAAACATCACAATAAAGGTGACCGGATATTCCTTTCCGTACACATGAAAGGTGAAGCGAGGAGTGGTAAAAAAATAGTTAAAAACAATAACGCTGCAGGCAGAAGCCAGCAGACTGCAGCTCCATCCGGTCGTGGCGATGGAGGCCAGCAGGACTCCGAGGATATAAAGCGTGATGATGTTTGCCTCTGACAGTCCGGCCCGGTAGAAGAAGAGACCAGTCAGTGTCACGGAAATCAGAATGCAAACGGTGCGCAGCAGATCTGTTGCCTGAATATTCCAGACTGCATTCCGGAGATGCCCTCTGGGGTGGTAGCTGCTGTGAGCGGAGGCAGCATCCGGAATAATGTAGATATCCAGATTCGGCGCGATTTCTGTCAGCTTTTCTGTCAGGGACGGCTTGCTCCAGATATGCCGCCGCCGGATATTGCTGCGCCCAAGGACAATTTTTGTAATATTGTTGAGGCGCGAAAATTCCGCGATCTGGTAGGAAACATCGTCACCGTATACGGTTTCGATGGAGGCTCCAAGCTGCTCGGCCAGACGCATGTGTTCTTTCAGACGATTCTGATCTTCTTTGGACATGGCAGAATGATCCGGTGTCTGGACATAGAGCGCAGTCAGGGTGCCATGAAAAGCCTCAGACATACGGGCACCCGTCTGCACGATCCTCAGGTTTGATGGTGCAGAAGAAAGACAGACGAGGATATGCTCCCTGGTCTGCCTTTCGGAATGATATGTTTCAGAAAAATTGTTATCCTGTATCATAATGCTGGATCCTTCCATATTCGGGCATGGTTTTTCTGATTTCCATCATAAAACGGATTCTTTTGCAAATCAATCTAAAGAATCATTTTCTTCCGGCATTTTCCGGTCAGGATCCGGCCGCTGCTGTTCCATGCGCAGATTCCCTTTGCGCAGCCGGTCCAGAATCTGGTCAATCCGGCTCATAAGCAGATAGATGAAGGTAAAAAACAGGATGAGAAAGAGAATCAGAATCAGATTTCCCATAAGATCACCTCCGAAATCAGATCCGGAAACATTTCTGCAGATCGTGGTAGCGGCCAAGGACCAGGATGGAGTCTCCTGCGCAAAAACTGGTCTGCGGCGTAACCGAATACTCAATTTTGCCATTATGGCGCACTCCGATGATGTTGATGCCATACTGCTTTCGGATGTCGATCTGCGAGACACTCATGCCGATCCACTGGTCAGGAAGATCGACTTCAAACAGATCATGATCTCCGTCAAGATCAACAAAATCCCGGATGTGGTCAGAGCTGCAGCGAATGGCGGTCCACTTGGCCAGCTGTTTTTCTGGGTAGACGACTTCATCCGCGCCGTTGCGCAGCAGGAACTTGGCATGGACATCTCTGGCAGCCCGGGAGACAACCAGTCTGGCACCCAGCTCTTTTAAGAGCGATGTGGTTTCCAGAGAACTTTGAAAGTCAGTTCCGATAGCAACAATGCAGACATCGAAATTGCGTACGCCCAGGGAAGAAAGAAAATCCTCCGAGGTGCTGTCACCAATCTGAGCGCTGGTCAGGAAAGAAAGTGCTTCGTTGACACGCACCTCATTATGATCGACTGCCATCACCTGGTGCCCCAGGGAATGCAGCTCCATGGCAATATGTTTTCCAAAACGGCCGAGGCCAATCAGTAAAATTGATTTCATGATCTTGCTCCTTTACGTGTTATCCCACAGTGATTTTTTCCAATGGATATTTACCAAGCCGGATCCGGTGTCCGGACAATGCGGCGTAGATTAAAGTCAGTCCTCCGACTCTTCCCAGATACATCAGGATGATCAGGATGATCCGGGAGATACTCCCGAGCCCGGGAGTAATGCCGAAGCTGAGTCCGACCGTGCCTACCGCTGAGGCCGTTTCAAACATACATGCCATCATGGGAAGCTCCTCTATGCGGCTGATGAGAAATGCGCCGGTCAGACAGAGACTGAGATACATCATCAGGATGGAGGCAGCATTTGCTACAGTTTCCGTGGCAATCCGGCGCTTAAACAGCTCCGGGGTTTCGTTCCGCCGAAAGACCGATACGGCAGTGGCGGTAAGAACTGCGAGGGTAGTGGTTTTCATGCCTCCTGCTGTAGAACCGGGGCTTCCGCCGATGAGCATCAGAATGATGGTCAGCATCTGGCCGGATGCGCTGAGCTGGCTGAAGTCTGCCGTATTGAAACCGGCTGTTCGCGGAGTAACCGACTGAAACAGGGATAAAAGAAGCCTTATTCCAAAGCTTCCCTGCCGGAATTCTCCGAAATAGAAATAGAGGGCAGGAAACAGGATCAGGATGGCTGTGGTGGTTAAAATGACCTTGCTCTGCATGCGGTACCGGCTGAAATGAAGCTGATTGCTGCGAATATCTTCCCAGGTCAGAAAGCCGATGCCGCCGATGATGATAAGTGCCATGATGACCAGGTTGACCAGTGGGTTTGCGGCATAAAGTGTGAGGGAAGAAAAGGGAATGCGGATTCCCATCAGGTCGATCCCTGCGTTGCAGAAGGCGGAAATGGAATGGAACATGGCCATCCAGAGTCCGCGGATGAGGCCAAAATCTCTGCAAAATACAGGGGCCAGCAGAGCGGCACCGGACAGCTCGATCAGGAGCGTAGCCCGGATGATAAAGCCGGTCAGGCGCACAATGCCGCTCATCTTTGGTGCGGCCACGGCTTCCTGCATGGTACTGCGCTGCATCAGACCGATCTTGCGTCCAGAAACAATGGTGACTGCCGCAGCGACAGTTACGACTCCCATGCCGCCAATCTGGATCAGCACCAGGATCACAGCCTGACCGAAAACGGACCAGTAGGTACCGGTATCCACCACGATTAGTCCCGTCACGCAGACAGAGGTGGTGGAGGTGAATAATGCACTTAAAAACGGAGTAACGCAGTGGGTGGCGGAGGAAACCGGCAGCATTAAAAGAAGTGCGCCGGCCAGAATGACTCCGGCAAATCCCAGGACAATGATCTGAAAAGAATTTAATGGTTTTATGGAAAATGGTTTCATGGATACAGCTCCAATCTTCTGTCGGGCAGTGATACCGTTGTTTTTGTTAGTTCCATTATAGAAAAAAAGAGTTAAAGAGGGCACAAAGGTATTTTGCCCGGTATTAAGATGGTACAAAGATTCTGGCTCCTGCTTTTTGTATTGTATGGAAAACAGTGAAAATATATAGTAAACTATAGTTAAAACATGCTGTTATTGGACAATATTTGGGGTACACATTTCAGGAGAGATTCATGAAAAAAAATAAGCGATATGACAGTCAATATTTTGTGGCAGCAGGAATCTCCCTGCTGCTTCTGACAGCAGTATTTCAGCTTTCTGCCCGGACACTTCCGGGCTTTGGCACCTGGTATGCCCACCATATTTACCCGTGGATCGTGGAAGGTGTGGGGCGATTGACGGGGCTGCTGCCATTTTCTGTAGCGGAGATGGGGCTGTATGGTCTGCTGTGCCTGCTGTTTCTGGATGTAGTGCGTCTGTCTGCGGTGCTAATCCGACCGGAAACTGCAAAAATTCTGACAGTCATTGGCAGGCGGTGGCTTTTGATCGTCGGTACGCTGCTGTTTTTATACACCGTTAACTGCGGCATCAATTACTATGCCTCCTCTTTTTCTTCTTATGCCGGTCTGGAGGATGGCACTTACACTGAGGAAGAGCTGGAGGCCCTGTGCAGTGATCTGGTGGAGCTGGTCAATGAATCTGCAAAATCCGGCCGGCAGTTTTATCGGGAGAACCGCAGTGCCTGGCGGTCAGAAGCGGTAACAGCCATGCAGGCGGCAGGAGAACAATTCTCCTGTCTGGGAGGATTTTATCCAAAACCAAAGGAGGTTTTGGTATCCCAGATCCTTTCCGTGCAGCAGCTGTGTGGCGTTTACTCTCCGTTTACGGTGGAAGCGAACTATAACGGGGACATGCCAGATTACAACGTGCCCCATACCCTTTGCCATGAGTTATCCCATCTGAAGGGCTTTATGCGGGAGGATGAGGCGAATTTTATCGGGTATCTGGCCTGTATTTCATCAGAAAATGAAGCGTTCCGCTATAGCGGTTACCTGACCGGCTGGGTTTATGCGGGAAATGCCCTGGCCTGGGCAGACAGGAAGCGCTACATAGAACTGACGAAACAGCTCTGCGGGGAAGCAAGGCAGGACCTGGATGAAAATTCGGATTTCTGGAACCGGTATGAAAGCAGGGTATCGGAGGCGGCAACCCGGATGAATGACACTTATCTGAAAATGAACTCCCAGGCCGACGGCGTGAAAAGCTACGGAAGGATGGTGGACCTGATGTTATCCTACCGAAGAATACAGCAGCGATTTCTTAACGAAAACTTGATAAATTTAGATTAAACCAGTGGAAAACGCGAGAAAAATCGGCTATAATAAATTTCAGAATTAATGATCGGAAAATTTGAAAAGTCGCAATTTTTGTCGAATTTCCGACTCTATATTTTGGGAGGGCTATCAATGGATCAGGTATTATATGATTTAATGGACTGGGCTGGAATTGAGGAAATCGTGTATTCCGAGGCGGCAAATCCGGAACGCCTTCTGGGAGCGCATGAGGTGGAAGAGGGACTGCTGATCCAGGTGTTCATGCCGCACGCAGTAGCTGTGGCAGCGAAGGTTGGAAATAAGAGCTATCCTATGGAACTGCAGGACGAGGCCGGATATTATGCGGTGCTCCTGCATGGGAAGAAGATGAGCAAATATCTCCTGGAGATTACTTACGATAACGGGACAACGGAGGAATTGCAGGATCCATACGCATTCCCGTCTCAGTTTACAGACGCAGAACTGAAAAAGTTTGACGCAGGAATCTATTATGATGTATATCGCAAAATGGGTGCGCATCCGATGACCATTGACGGCGTAAACGGTGTTTATTTTGCCGTATGGGCACCGTGTGCCATGCGTGTCAGTGTGGTCGGTGATTTTAATATGTGGGACGGCCGCCGCCATCAGATGAAACGTCTTGGGGATTCTGGGGTCTTTGAACTGTTTATGCCGGGGCTGAAGGCCGGAACACTTTACAAATATGAGATCAAGAACCATCGCGGGGAACCGATGCTGAAATCAGATCCGTACGGAAACTACTCAGAGCTGCGTCCGGACAATGCCTCCATCGTCTGGGACCTGGAGCAGTTCACCTGGAGTGATGAGGTCTGGATGAAGAACCGGGAGCTGGAGGCGGCCAAGGACAAGCCGCTTTCCATCTATGAACTGCATCTGGGCTCCTGGATGCGCCATGAATTAAAACTGGACGAAGACGGGGAGCCGGTAACCGGTTCGGAGTTTTACAACTACCGGGAGATCGCGCCGAAGCTGGCAGAGTATGTGAAAAAGCTGGGCTATACCCATGTGGAGCTGATGCCGGTGATGGAGCATCCGTTAGACGAATCCTGGGGCTATCAGGTAACCGGCTACTATGCGCCGACAAGCAGGTATGGCACGCCGGATGATTTTATGTATTTCATGAATTACATGCATGAACAGGGTATCGGCGTGATCCTGGACTGGGTACCGGCTCATTTTCCGCGTGACGCCCACGGTCTGGCATGCTTCGATGGAAGCTGTGTTTACGAGCATCAGGACCCGAGGCAGGGTGCGCATCCGCACTGGGGTACCCTGATCTATAATTACGGACGGCCGCAGGTTACAAACTTCCTGATCGCAAATGCATTGTTCTGGGCAAAGCAGTACCACGCAGACGGTATCCGTATGGATGCAGTGGCGTCCATGCTGTATCTGGATTACGGCAAGAACGATGGCGAGTGGGTGGCCAATATCTACGGCGGCCATGAGAATCTGGAGGCCGTGGATTTTCTGAAGCATTTAAACAGTATCTTCAAAAAGGAGATCAGGGGCGGTCTTCTGATCGCGGAGGAATCTACCGCATGGCCGCAGATCACCGGTTCCGTGAAAGAGAATGGTCTGGGCTTTGACTATAAGTGGAACATGGGCTGGATGAATGATTTTACCGGTTACATGCAGTGCGATCCTTATTTCCGCAACCAGCATTACGGCGAGCTGACTTTCAGCATGCTCTATGCCTACAGTGAGGACTTTGTGCTGGTATTCTCCCACGATGAGGTGGTGCATGGTAAGTCTTCCATGCTCTTAAAGATGCCGGGTGAGACGTATGAGGAAAAGGCAGCGAACCTGCGAACCGCATACGGTTTTATGTACGGACACCCGGGCAAGAAGCTGTTGTTCATGGGACAGGAATTTGCGCAGATCTCCGAATGGAATGAGAATGAGGAACTTCCGTGGAACATTCTGGAATATCCGCTGCACAAGAACATGCAGGACTACGTGAAAGCGTTGAACGAATTCTACCGCAGCCATCCGGCTATGTACCAGAAAGACTTTGAACCGGAGGGCTTTGAATGGATCAACTGTACCTCTGCGGCAGACAATATCGTCGTATTTACCAGAAAGACCGATAAGCCGGAGGAAACCTTGCTCTTTGTCTGCAACTTTGCACCGGTTGTCCATGAAAAATATCAGATCGGACTTCCGTTTGCCGGAAGATACAAAGAAATCTTCAACAGCGATGCGAAGAAGTTTGGCGGAAGCGGTGTGGGCAATTCCCGCGTCAAGGCAGCAAAGAAGGAAGCGTTCGATGGACGGGATTACTTCATGCTGGTCGATGTACCGCCTATGGCAATGATCGTATTCTCCTGCGAACCGGCAGCACCGAAGAAGCCGGCAGCACCGAAGAAAGCGGCAGCGAAAAAAACTGTAGAGCCGAAAAAAGCTGGAACGAAGACTGCGGAGAAGAAAGCAGCGACTGCTAAGACCGCTGGCACGAAGAAGTCTGCAGCAGCAAAGAAAGCAGCAGAAAAATAGCAGAACCGAGGAAAGCAGAGGAAGATACATGAAGAAAATCGTAGTGGTCGGAAGCATTAACATGGATTATGTGACCCATGTGCAAAAGCAGCCGGGAGTCGGAGAAACGGTTTCCGGCCAGGGGCTGGATTTAAAACCGGGCGGAAAGGGTGCCAACCAGGCTTATGCAGCCGCATATCTGGGCGGGGATGTCACCATGCTCGGCGCAATTGGCGATGATGCAGCAGGGCGTATGAGCCTGGAAAGTTTAAAACATGCCGGTGTTAACACGGAGTACATCCGGACTGTAAAAGGAGTCAGCACCGGAACTGCGCTGATTGCGGTAAATGCAGAAGGTGACAATAGCATTATTGTGATTCCGGGAGCCAATGAATTGGTGGATCGTGCCTACGTGGATTCCGTGAAGCATGTGATCGAGGCAAGTGACATTGTGATCCTGCAGCTTGAGATTCCGTTTGAGACGGTTTGTTATGTGGCAGAAATGGCAAAGAAAGCGGGAAAGACCGTCATTCTGGATCCGGCTCCGGCGAGAGAACTTCCGAAAGAGCTGATCTGCGGACTTACCATTGTAAAACCGAACCAGACCGAGATCATGAAGGTACTTGGCCGTGAGGGAGAAACCTGCCAGCCGGAGCGCGAGCTTCATACGCTTAAGGAGATGGGCGTTGCGCATCCGATTATTACACTTGGCTCTGACGGATGCTGCACGCTGGATGAGAGTGGAAACCTGGAACGTGTTCCTGCCGTGAAGGCAAAAGCGGTGGATACAACCGGTGCGGGGGATTGCTTTACCGGTGCTATGGCGTGCAGCCTCGCAGAGGGCAATTCCCTGGAAAAAGCGCTGGAATTTGCAGCAAAAGCGAGTGCGATTGCGGTAACGCGTGCCGGAGCGCAGCCATCTTTCCCGGCAAGAAAAGAAATTTTGTAAGCCCATCAAAAAATAATATTGGGCAATTTCCATGATAATTTTGGCAAGTAATTGTAAAAGCTGTCATAAATTACAATAAAACATGGCTATCGTGTTGACAAACATGGTAGCCATGTTTTATTATAAGCATACAAGATAAAAAGGAGCGGATTTATAAATGAAAAATATTATAATCGATGCGGACACCGGAGTGGATGATTCCCTGGCAATCCTTTATGCACTGCGTTCTCCAAACTTCCATGTGGAGGGAATTACCACCTGTTTTGGCAATAACAATGCAGAGCAGTCAGCGGACAACAGTCTCCGCCTGATCAAACTTTCCAATTGTGGTTATGAAGTGCCGGTTGCAGTTGGGGCAAATGAATCCTTAGAGGGCGTGTTTGAATCCGCTCCGGCATTCATTCATGGTGACAACGGCATTGGCAATGTGATTTTGCCAGAGAGCAGCCAGAAACCGTTAGACGAAAAAGCGGAGGACTTTATCATCCGCAAGGCGAATGAGTTAAACGGAGAGCTGATCATCATCACGACTGGCCGGATGACCAACCTGGCTAAGGCATATCTGAAAGATCCGGAACTGCCGAAAAAAGTGAAAAAAGTAGTGTCCATGGGCGGCTGCATCGATGTTCCAGGCAACATCAATAACTATGCAGAGGCCAACATCCACGGAGATGCCAAGGCAGCGGATGTTGTGTTTGGAGCAGGGTTTCATCTGACACTGGTAGGTCTGGACGTAACTATGAAAACGTTCATTACAGACCGGGATGTCAGAAACCTCTGCGAATACGCTTCTGAGGAGTGCAAGCCAATTGCAGAATATATCCGCGAAGTATTAAAGTTCTACTTTGAGTTCCACCGGGTATCTATGGGTATGGCAAATGCCTGCGTAGTGCATGACCCGCTGGCTATGCTGATCGCGGAAGATCCGAGCCTTGGCATTTATAAGATGATCCGGGCAAGTGTGGAATATGAACATGAACCATTCAAGGGCATGATTAAGAAAGATATGGGCTTTGTCCCAAATCTGGACCGGGAAGAAATTGCAGCCTGCATCAGTGTCAATTCAGAAGTGGCAGTCAGAAGACTGTTTGCTGTTTTTCAGGATATGACACCGGGAAGATATAACTGGAAATAAAGACGGACGGTTCTCGTTTCGGTCAGAAGTGAAACCGGAAATATCAAAGAAAAAAGAACCATAAAGAAAATCATCACAAAAAAGGAGAAGTCGTTATGGGAAAGAAAATGATGCATATTGGACTGGAACCAGGGGAAGTCGGCCGTTATGTATTCCTTCCGGGAAGTCCGGAGCGCACCGAAAAGATTGCAGCATACTTCGATCATCCGAAGGAAATCGCCTACAACCGGGAGTTCCGTACATTTGTCGGGGAACTGGACGGGGTGAAGGTAGCGGTTACCAGTACTGGAATCGGCGGACCGTCCGCAGCAATTGCAGTAGAGGAGCTCTACCAGTGCGGTGCGGACACCATGCTCCGCGTCGGAACCTGCGCATCCACGTCGAAAAAGGTATCACTTGGTGATGTTGTGATCCCAAACGGAGCGGTAAAGATGGAAGGCGTCAGCGCCCATTATCTTCCGGTAGAATTTCCGGCAGTGCCGGACTTCCAGGTTGTAAAAGCCATCGAGCAGGCGGCACAGAAACTGGAATTGCCATACAACATCGGAGTGACCATTACCAAGGCATCATTTTACACCCAGACTACACCGGAAACCAAACCGGTGGGACCGGAACTGATCTATAAATGGGAGGCTTATGAAAAAGGCGGTGCAACCTCCACCAGCATGGAGTGTTCAGTCCTCTTTTCCGTAGGCGCATCTCTTGGCATCCGTACCGGCTGTGTTATGGCGAGTGCAACCAGCTATAAGGATTATTCGGCAAACGGCAGAAAGACCGATATCGATATCGAAGACAGAGCAATCCGCACAGCGATTGAAGCTATGAGAACGCTGATCGCAGAGGATAAGGAGAATGCCTGATTTATGAATGACTGTGCAAGTCTGCCAAAGCTGAAAGAACTGAATATTCCATATTACGTTCAGATTTACGATATCATATATGAAAGGATCAGCAGCGGGGCTTTAAAGGAAGGCGATACGATTCCGGGTGAAAATGCGCTGGCAGCATACTGGAATGTAAGCCGCAGTACGATCCGCCTGGCAGTGCGCAAGCTGGAGGAGGATGGTCTGATCTACAAGATGCAGGGAAAAAAGACGACGGTGACGGGGCAGATGGAACGCAGCCGTACCGGCATTTCCCAGATCGTAAATCCGTGTCTGACCGGATGCCAGCAGCCGGTTACAAGAACCGAATCCATAATTTCCTTTCAGAATGGAGGAAAACTGGTAAGTGATCTTCTGGGTCTGGAGCGGGGATCTTTCATTGCACTTGCCGTGGATACGAAATATTTTGTGAAGGAAGTGCATGTTGCATCTTCGGTAACGGTAATCCCGGTGCTGGAGGTAGAAAAAACAGGCATTTCCGTAGATGACCAGAAAGAAATTGAAGATTTTGTATTGAATCAGATTTACCGGAAAGCAGAGCGCTCGGAACTTTCCATGAGCGCCATGGAGTGGACGGAAGAAGAAACCGACAAGCCGAAGACATCGATCCTGATCGTGATGGACGATGTACTGTCGGAGGGCGATCATGCGGTTTCCTACCACAAATACTGGATGGATGGGAACTGGTACCGTTTTTCCATGGAACGAAGAAGATAAGATTTGTGTGTGTGAATCGGGTAAAGAGTTACACAGACAGGAAGAATGAGAATAACGATCATAAAGAAATACAGCTGCCCAAGGCAGTTTGTACATAATTTATTCTAATGAGGAGGATCATCATGAAAAAGAAAGTAGTAAGCGTAGCACTGGCAGCAGCAATGACAGCAGGCGTCCTGGCAGGATGCGGCGGTTCTTCCAGCAAGGAGACCACAGCAGCACCGGCAGCAGAGAAGACGGAAGAGAAGGCAGATGCAGCTGAGAGCACGGAAGCTAAGGCTGAGGAAAAGACCGAAGGCAGCGACAAACCGTTAAAGGTTGTATACCTGTGCAACGGAAGCCTTGGTGATAAGGGCTTTAACGATTCTGCTGAGAGCGGCATGCAGATGTTAAAAGACAAGCTGGGTGCTGAAGTCAAAACCGTAGAGATGGGCCGTGACGAGACAAGCTACGAAGGCAACTATCTGGATGTATCCGAGCAGGATTGGGATATGATCGTTTCCGGTACCTGGTCTGTAAAAGAGCTGGCACAGGATATTGCTGCACAGTTCCCAGATAAAAACTACCTGATCTTCGATGCTTCTGTTGACCGTGATGTTGTAAAAGACAACAACATGATGGGCTTAAATTACTACTCAAACCAGGCTGCTTACCTTTCCGGTGTACTCGCAGCAAAGATGTTAGAGTCCGGCGATGCAAAGATCGATGCCTCCCAGAAGGTTCTCGGCTTTGTTGGTTCCATGGATACCGCAAACATCAACGATTTCCTGGTAGGTTATCTGGAGGGTATCCAGTATGTTGATCCGGAGATCAAGGTTATGACTTCCTATGTTGGTTCCTTCGAGGATGTTTCCAAATGTATGGAGATGACCACCCAGCTTTACAACCAGGGTGCACAGATCGTATACGCACCGGCATCCCAGTCTATCCTTGGTGCAGCAACCGCAGCACAGAATGCAGACAAATATCTGATCGCATGTGACCAGGATCTGTACTCCGAGCTGGCTGAGTCTGATAAGGACCTTGCAGCAAATGTTCTTTCCTCCAGCTTAAAGAATGTTGGTGAGTCGATCTACACCGCAATCGAAGGATGGCAGAATGGCGAGATGAGCCTGGATCAGGATTACACCCTTGGTCTTGACAGCGGAGCAGTAGGTCTTGCAAAGAACGAAAACTACAAAGCAATCGTTCCGGAAGATATCCAGAAATTTATCGATGAGACCGAGCAGAAAGTCATCGATGGTGAAATTACCGTTGGTACTGCATTTGATATGAGCACAGATGAAGTTGCAGCACTGCGTGACAGCATGAAACCGTGATGTAAATGATATTTACAGCCGGAGGGCCGGCCCCTCCGGCTTTTTTCTATTAAAAAATAAAAACACAGGGAAACTGGTTGCAGGTGAGGTGTTGAGAATGGCGGAAGAAGCTTTAAGAATGTCCCATATTGTCAAAGTCTATTCCAATGGCGTTATGGCAAACAAAGATGTGACATTGTCAGTAAACCGTGGTGAGATCCATGCTCTTTCCGGTGAGAACGGAGCCGGAAAATCCACGCTTATGAAAATCCTGTTTGGCGAAGAGCAGCCCACATCAGGAGAAATTTATATCAATGGGAACAAAGTACATATGACATCCCCGCAGATGGCGATCAAGCTGGGCGTGGGCATGGTCCATCAGCACTTCATGCTGGTACCGTCCCTGACTGTAACAGAAAATATCATCATGGGAATGGAACCGGTAAAAGGAATCCGGGTTGACCTGGCGTATGCCAGAAAACAGGTAGAGGAGATGGGCAAAAAGTTTAACCTCTATGTGGATCCGGATAAAAAAGTAGAAGATCTGACGGTAGGACAGAAACAGCGTGTTGAGATCCTGAAGGCACTTTTCCGTGGTGCGAAGATCCTGATCCTGGATGAACCGACAGCCGTGCTGACACCTCAGGAAACGCAGGAACTGTTTGATGAACTGCTTCATCTGAAACAGAATGATTACACGATCATTTTTATTTCGCATAAGCTCCAGGAGGTTAAGCAGATCTGTGACCGCATTACCATCATCCGCCGCGGTGTGACCATGGGCGTGCATGAGGTTGCTTCCGTGACCGAGCAGGACATTTCCAGACTGATGGTAGGACGTGATGTCATCCTGAACACGGAAAAAGCTCCGTGCCATCCGGGAGAAACCCTGGTAAAGATCAAAGATCTGGTGATCCTTGGTGAAAATGGCAAACGGGCGGTGGACAGAATTTCTTTTTCGCTAAGGAAAGGGGAGATCCTTGGCATTGCCGGTGTGGAAGGAAACGGTCAGACAGAACTGGTAGAAGCACTGACCGGAATGGGCGGTTATGCATCCGGTACGATCGAAATTGCCGGGAAAAATATTAAGGGAAGTTCCGTTGCTGCGATCCGCGGCATGAAGGTAGCCCATATTCCGGAAGACCGCATGACGATGGGAATTGCCCCGAAGCTGTCGCTGACAGAAAATATGATCGCGGATAAGTTGAACTGGAAAACGTTTTTCCGGCACGGGATCATCAACCGGAAAGCAGTTCGAAACTACGGAGATGAAATGGTAGAGCAGTATCAGGTACTGTGCAAATCCCAGGATGTTTCGATTGACAGTCTGTCCGGCGGTAATATCCAGAAAGTGGTGCTGGCAAGAGAACTGTCCGGTGATCCGCAGGTGATCATCGCAGATCAGCCGACCCGTGGTGTCGATGTCGGTGCAACCGAGTTTATCCGTAAACGGCTGGTGGAATCCAGGGATGCTGGAAACGGCGTCATTCTGGTAACCTCCGATCTAAATGAGGTCCTGGGACTCTCAGACAGTCTGCTGGTATTTTATGAAGGTAAGATCGCCGCTTATATCAAGGACACTGCCAGCATAACCGAGGAAGAGCTTGGAACCTATATGCTTGGTATCCAGAAACAGACAGAGGAAGAAATCCGGGAGGCGTGCCATGAACAGTAATAAAAAAATCAATTTGCTGGTAGATGCGGTCAAGCTGGCGCTGATCATTTTCATTGCCTGTGCGCTGGTTTCCCTGATCGTTCTGATCGTCAGCGATGATCCGATGACGGCCATCACCAGTTTCTTTATCGGACCATTTACTTCACTGCGAAGGATCGGAAATATCATAGAGGCAGCAGCACCGCTGATGTTCACGGCGCTTGCGGTTATCATCATTTTTGGTTCCGGTCAGTTTTCCATGATCGCAGAAGGCTCCTTCTTTATCGGAACCTCCGGAGCCATGATCGTTGCGATTGCCTGTAAGCTTCCGGGCGGGCTTCATCCGGCTGTGGCAATTTTGTTTGCCGGTTTTTGCGGAGCGATTGTTTCCATGATCCCGGCACTGTTGAAAATGAAATGGAATGTCAGTGAGCTGGTAACCTCGATTATGTTAAACTATGTTGTGCAGTTTTTTGCCATTTACCTGGTCAGTTACCATTTCCGCGAAGTGAGCAGCTCCAGCCTGGCTTCCTTAAAATTTGAAGAAACTGCAGGACTTCCGGTGGTGATTGCCGGTACCAGAATCCATGCGGGAATTGTTCTTGGAATCATTCTGTGTGTACTGGTGTGGTTTTTCCTGTACCGCACCTCATTTGGTACAAAGCTGCGTATTACCGGTGAGAATCCGCTTTTTGCAAAGTATTCCGGATTAAAAGTTACCGGTCTTATGGTTGCGGCCCAGGTTATTGCAGGAGCCATTGCCGGAATGGGCGGCGGTGCTGAGATCCTTGGTATGTATAACCGGTTTAAATGGACGACTTCCCCTGGTTATGGCTGGACGGGTATCGTTGTTGCACTGCTTGCAAGAAGCAATCCGCTTCTGGTTCCGCTTGCAGCAGCGTTTATTGGTTATCTGAATGTAGGCGCAGATATCATGGCCCGCAGCAGTGATGTGGGACGTGAGGTCGTGGATATTATCCAGGGTGTTATGATGTTTCTGATCGCAGCCGATGCGCTGTTAAAGGGCTGGAGACAGAGCCTGATCGTGAAAGCAGCAAAAGAAGAGGAAAAGGAGGCGGCAAAGCAATGAAAGTTTTAAGTTATATTGTCAGCCCGGAATTTATTTATATGTGGATTCGTGTGGCGACTCCAATCATCTTTTCTTCGCTTGGCGGCGTGATCTGTTCCAGAGCCGGAGTGGTAAACCTGGGATTGGAAGGCATTATGCTGATTTCCGCACTCGCCGGAGTGCTGGGAAGTGCCTTTGGCGGCAGTCTTTTTTGGGGCATCGTGGCAGGTATGGCAGCTGCCCTGGCTGTGAGCGCGCTGTTTGCGTATTTCCACCTGATCTTAAAGGCGAATAACGTACTTTGCGGTACGGCGGTCAATACCATGGCTTCCGGCTTAACCGTATTTGTACTGCAGCTGGCTACCGGTGAAAAGGGAAATTCCTCTTCTTTAAAGAGCTTCTCTTTCCCGCAGATCAACATTCCCGTGATCAAAGATATTCCGGTGATCGGAAGCATTCTTTCCGGTCATAATGCGTTAACGTATTTTGCGCTGATCATGGTTGTCGTGATCTGGTTTTTCCTTTACAAAACCCCGATGGGACTGCGGATGCGTGCGGTGGGCGAGAACCCGAATGCAGCCTCCAGTGTCGGACAGAATGTGACAGCGATCCGTTTCCTGGCTATTTTACTCTGCGGAGTGCTGACCGGACTTGGCGGCATGTACCTCTCCATGGGTTATTTAAATATGTTTGTGCGTGATATGACTGCAGGACGCGGTTTCATTGCCCTGGCAGCATGTTCCATGGGACAGTCGACGCCGGCAGGCGCATTGCTCTCCTCCATGATCTTCGCATTCTTTGACGGCATGTCGAATATCCTTCAGGTACTGAAAATCCCGTCTGAGTTCATCCAGATGCTTCCGTACCTGGCAACGATTGCAGGTTTGACCATTTATTCTATTCAGAAAACGATGGCTGCTGAGAAAAAACTGAAAAATATAGAGGAGGCATGATTATGGCACTTGATAAGGAAAGTAAGACACTTGGGAAAAAACAGTATCATATTCATCTGAAACCAGGTGATATCGGAAAATATGTCCTGCTCCCGGGCGATCCGGCGCGTTCTGACCGCGTGGCAAAGTATCTTGACCATGCAGAACTGGTGGCAAACAACCGGGAACACCGGACGTTTACCGGATATTATAAGGGCGTAAAAATCTCTGTTACCTCGACCGGCATGGGCTGCCCTTCCACTGCGATCGCAGCGGAAGAGCTGATGAACATCGGAGCAGAATGCCTGATCCGGATCGGAAGCAGTGCAGCATTGCAGGAGGGGATTAAGATCGGCGATCTGATGATTTCCACCGGTTCCATGAAGAATGAGGGAACCAGCCGGTTTTATGTGCCGGACTGTTTCCCGGCGGTACCGGATTTTGATCTGACCCGTACCATCATTGACACGGCAAGGGAGATGCAGCCGGAATTAACGGGCAGGGTTTACTATGGAATTAACGCATCCGACGATGCATTTTATGGAGAGACCCAGGAATGGATCGAGAAACTTTCTTCTTATGGATGCCTGAATGTAGAGATGGAGAGCTCTGCGCTTTACACGGTATGCACCCGCCGGAAGAAACGCGCTGCCATGATCAGTGCGGTATCCGGCAATCTGATCACGGGGGAAGTGATCTATGAAACCGCAAACGAAGGACTGGCAAACGGCTGGGACGAGGAGATCAAGGTGGTTCTGGAGGCCATTTACCGCTTTGAAAAAGAGCAGGGAGAGGAAAAAGAAGCTTAATCCGGCTTCGTGAAATGACAGACTGCGGATTGAAAACAGCAGAAAGTGTGGAGGGTGTAATATGGCAGAAGCAAAAACTATGCATTTGGGGGTAACATCGGATCAGGTTGGAAAATATGTGTTCCTGCCCGGCAGTGTGGAGCGGGCAACCCTGATCGCAAACCATTTTGACAATCCGGTGAAGATTGCCCATCATCGGGAATATCTGACGTATACCGGGACTCTGGAAGGAGTTCCGGTTACGGTAACCAGTACCGGCATCGGCGGACCATCTGCCGGAATCGCGATCGAGGAGCTTTATTCCTGCGGAGCCCATACGATGATGCGGATCGGTTCTGCGGCTTCCACATCCCCGAAGGTGAAACTCGGAGATGTCGTGATCCCAAACGGTGCAGTGCGCATGGAAGGAACGGGCAATCATTATCTGCCGTTTGAATTTCCGGCAGTGCCGGATTATGAAATGTTAAAAGCACTGGAAGAAGCGGCAAAGAAGCTTGGCTATCCGTACAACATCGGCGTGACCATCACAAAAGATTCCTATTATACCGAAGCAGAGCCGGAAACGAAGCCGGTTTACCATGAACTGAAAGAAAAGTGGGATTCTTACTTAAAAGGCGGCGCCACGAATACCAGCATGGAATGCTCCATCCTGTTTTTGATCGGGGCATCCTTAGGCATCCGTACTTCCAGCGTCATGATCAGCGCTACCAATTTTGGAGAGTACTCCAATGACGCCGATGATTATCCAAGCGGCTGGGAAGAGCGCGCCATTGAGGTAGGGATTGAGGCGATGAAGATCATGATCCGGAAAGACAGACAGGCCGCTGCTTCTGTATAGCTTCCGTATAGAAAGTTTCCCTGAGGGAGCGTTCTATCGGTGAACCGAAGGGTCTATGCCGATCCGGACCATGGACGTGAAAGTATCATCATTAAAGTAAACATCAAATTCGTCTTCGGGGCGGTTCAGGATGCGCTGGATACTCAGCATCCCGAGCCCCCCATCTTTTTTACTGGAAAGGATTTTTCCGTTTTTCTCCTGAATTTTTCCGTTATATGCGTTTTCTACCAGCATCAGCAGATGATCTCCTTCCATGCGTGCCTGGATGCGGATGAAAGGATTTTCTGTCATTTTTTTCGAAGCCTCCATGGCGTTTTCCAGCAGATTCCCGATGACGATACACAGAGTCAGGTCATCAATCGGAATATGGGCGGACAGATCCAGCCGCGCGGTGAACGCAATTCCGGCTTTGTCTGCCCGGCCTGCGTATTCCTGGATTAGGCCGTTTACTGCCTGGTTTTCGCAGAAAATCTGCTGCTCGGCATTTTCCAGTTCTTTTTGGAGATTTTTCAAGTATTTTACCTGCTGTTCCTTGTCCATGTAGAGCAGGGCATGGATATGATGCCGGAAGTCATGCCGGATGATCCGCACCTGTTCGATGTATTCAAGGGTCTGGTTATAATGTTCGCGCTGTTTGTTGATCATCTGGCGGGCAAAGGTAAGTTCTTCCTCTGTCTGTTTGCGCTTTACGATCTGTGCGGTACTGTTTAACGTGAGCACATAGAGTAAGAGCAGGCTGACGCAGAGAATCAGGAAGAACAGAAGCAGGCTCTGGCTTTGACCGGATGGAATGCCATGCGGGAAGAGCGCACGCTCACCGGTGAACTGGATCAGCAAAAACAAAGCCGGGTAACCAGCTAAGAGCAGGGAAAATCTTGGAGAAAGACTTCGGAATATTTCCCTGGCCCGTTTTTTCATCCAGAAGAATACAAAGGTACCGCAGAGCGTGGCATTGACCAGCGAAATGATGGTACAAAGCTGTTCCATAGACAAAGGAATCAGGCTTTTGAAATACCAGGCAGAAAAACGGTTTAAAAAGGAAGACAGATCTGCGAGCATCCAGGCAGACAGATAGAAAAACAGTTTTTCCACTGCAGCGCCCTGAAAAAAGACCAGTAAAACCAGGAAAAACAGACACGAAAAAAATCCCTGGAAGAGCCAGAACGTCCGATCCGGAATGTGAAACAGAGACTGGGTGAAAATCATGATAGCCCACAGGTAGACAGAGCAGGCTGCAATGGTCTCCCGGTTTTTGTCTTTCGGTTCCAGGCAGAGAAAAATCGGCATCATGCGTACGGAAAGATTGATCAGATCCTGGAAAACATGGCAGGCTGTGTCATTCATAAGCAAAAATCTCCTTTGTTTCTGTGAGATGCAAGTGTATTGCTGTGCACATCGTGCGAACCGGGAATGCGGCTTGCACTAGCGCAGGCGGTAATGATAGTAAGCATTTTTGGCTTCTTTATAGAAAGCACGGGAAATCGGGATGGAAGTGCCGTCTTCCATCTGAAAGCAGGAGTCTTCCAAAG
Organism: Clostridium sp. AM42-4; assembly: GCF_003480105.1. Classification (NCBI taxonomy): domain Bacteria; kingdom Bacillati; phylum Bacillota; class Clostridia; order Eubacteriales; family Clostridiaceae; genus Clostridium; species Clostridium sp. AM42-4. Next base: position 106,551 of record NZ_QUIK01000002.1, on the reverse strand, counting down.
TGCGGACATGCGTCAGACTGACAATGTAGCTTTGATGGCATCGCAGAAATACCGGCTGCCCCGAAAGCTCCTCTAAAATTGTGGAGAGCTTCTGGCTTACGGCGATAACGCTGCCATCGGTCAGGGTGGCGTAGACCTTGTGGAGCCTGTTCTCAAAGCAGGAGATCCGGTCCAGGGAAAGCTGCACAGGAACCCGGTTCACGATAACCGAAAGGTATGCTGCAGGCGGTGTCAGTTTTTGTGCGGATACCCGGTCCATGGTTTCTTGAAAGTCCTCCCAGTGTACCGGTTTTAACAGGAAACCAGATGCGCAGACACGGTAGCTGTCCACCGCAGATTCCAGGGAGGATGTAATGAAAATGATAACTGGATCGGAATAAAGCTTCAGGAGGTCGGCGGCGCCCTGAATCCCGCTTTTTCCCGGCATCAGGACATCTAAAAAATAAAGATCGTAAGCAATGCCGGAATCCAGAACAGACTGCATGGAATCGTAAACGGAAAAGCGGACCGGACAGTTTTTTTCTTCAAAATAACGCCGGGCCAATGCGCATACCAGTTCCCGTTCTTCCGGTGTATCATCACATATGGCAATGTTCAGCATGGTATTATCCTCCAGGTTACAGATTTGGTTGTGTTTTTTCATATTTGGCAGTTTTGCACACACAAAACCTGTGCTAAACTTAAAACATAAACAATTTATACAACTTTTTCGCGAAGTTGTCAAACACGATAGGAGGGTATGTGTATGGGTACAAACATTATAGTTACAGCAATCGTTGTCGTGTATCTGCTGTTCATGCTGTGGATTGGCTGGTATTCTTCCACGAAGATTACCAATAACACGGATTTTATGGTAGCGGGCAGACGTTTGGGACCGATATTAATGGCCGGTACACTGGCAGCAACTGAGATTGGCGGAGGAAGTTCCCTGGGCGTTGTTCAGAATGGTATGTCAGGTTATGGTTTAAGTGCAGCCTGGTATATCATCACCATGGGTATTGCATTTGTCATCTTAAGTTTTGTGGCACCGAAGTTCCGTGCGGCTACAGTTAAGACTGTTCCGGAATATTTCCGCAGACGTTACGGCAAAGAGTGTGGTCTGATCACTGCGATCATCATGCTGCTTCCGCTGATTGGTGTAACGGCTGGTCAGTTCATTGCATCGGCAGTTGTTCTTTCCACCATGTTAAACATTGATTATCAGGTGGCTGTTATTATTGTGGCAGTGGTTGTTACCGTTTACTCGATCATGGGCGGTCTGTGGAGCGTTACCCTGACCGACTTCGTACAGGTATTCTTAATTGTCATTGGTATGATCATCGCGGTTCCGTTTGCCATGAACTATGCAGGCGGCTGGGGCAATGTTGCAGCAAATGTTCCGGAAGGAACCATGAACCTGTTCCAGGGCTACAGCCCGTTTGGTGTGATTTCTCTTGTTATTATGTATGTGGCTACTTTCTCTGTAGGACAGGAAGCAGTATCCCGTTTCTATGCAGCAAAGGATGAGAAAGCAGCAAAGGGCGGTGCATGGCTGGCAGCTCTGGTAAACTTTATTTATGCGTTTATCCCGACGGTTCTGGGTATCATCACCCTGGCTCTGATCAACATGGGCAAGTTCAGCTCCGACCAGTTCGCATCCGTAGGCGCACGTTATGCACTTCCGGTTCTGGCTATGAATACCATGCCGGCTCTGATCTGCGGACTGTTGTTTGCAGGCATCATTTCTGCAACCATGTCCAGTTCTGACTCTGACCTTCTGGGTGCAGGATCCATTTTCGCAAATGATATCTACAAAGCTGTATTAAAACCGGATGCATCCAGTGAGTCCGTTATGAAAGTCACCAAGATTGTTATGTGCCTGGTAGGTGTTTGCTCCATGTTCATTGCGCTGTTTAACACCCAGAGCATCGTAACCATCCTGATGTTCTGCTTTACCTTAAGAGCAGCAGGCTCCTTCTTCCCGTATGTCATGGGACATTACTGGAAGAAAGCGTCCACTGCAGGAACCATTGCTTCCCTGATCGCAGGAACCATCGTAGTGGTTTACTTAGAGCATGTTTCCAAAGGGGTACTGTTCGGAATCAAATTCAGCCAGTCCATTATCCCGGGTCTGGTTGCAGCATTCATTGCATTTATCGTATTCTCCAAGCTGATGCCGCCGAAGGTAGAGACTACCGAGCTGGCACCGGTGGAAGATGATTAGCAGTATAACAATATAAGTATATGACAAGGGCCGTGTGAGCTGCCGAAAGGCAACTCACACGGCCCTATTTCTTAGTGTTCTAATCCTTATAAGCAATCTTTCCACCGCAGATGGTGTATTTCACCTTGCCGTAAAGCTCTTCTCCGATGAACGGAGAGTTTGCAGCCTTGGATTTAAACTCTTTTACCGTCCATTTTTCTTCCGGGTCAAAGACGACCAGATCTGCATCTGCACCGGCGCTTAAATGCCCTTTGTTCTTTTCAAGATGATAAAGGATAGCCGGGTTTAAGCTCATTTTTTCCATGAGCTGCGGCAGAGTCAGGACATTTTCACGGACCAGGTTGGTGACACCCAGTGCCAGAGCGGTTTCCAGGCCGATAATGCCGCTCGGTGCTTCGGTCAGCGGTTTTGCTTTTTCTTCTGCGCTGTGTGGTGCATGGTCGGTGGCGATGATGTCGATCACGCCTTCTTTTAATCCGCGCAGGATTTCTTCTTTATCTTCCAGAGTGCGCAGCGGCGGGTTCATCTTTGCCAAAGTGCCGTGCTTTAAGACAGCGGATTCATCGAGACTGAAATGGTGCGGAGTCACCTCTGCCATGACATGGGCACCAAGCTGTTTGGCCAGTTCGACCATGCGGACAGAATGCCCGGAGCTGATATGCTGGATGTCGATGAGGGCACCGGTGTGCAGGGCCAGCATGCAGTCGCGTGCAACCAGAACATCTTCTGCAACAGCCGGAGAGCCGCCAATGCCGAAATGCTCGGAAACGGCGCCGCGGTTGATGCCGTTGTTCGTGATGAGGGCCGGATCTTCTTCATGAAAGCTTAACGGCACGTTTAAGCGGACAGATTCTTCCATTGCTTTTTTTACCAAAGCAGTATCTTTTAACGGGATGCCGTCATCGGTAAATCCGGCTGCACCATGAGCTTTTAACGCTTCCATGTCTGTGAGCACTTCACCTTTCATGCCGATGGTGATATTGGCAGCGCTTAAGACATTGATCGGAGTTTTTTTGCCTTCGGCGAGGACATATTCCAGTGTTTCCACGTTATCAACCGGCGGCTTGGTGTTGGCCATGCAGACTACCGTGGTAAAACCGCCAGCCGCAGCAGCGGCTGCGCCGGTATGAATATCTTCCTTATAAGTGAGACCTGGATCGCGGAAGTGTACGTGTACATCGATGAGGCCCGGAGCAACGACAAGACCGGAAGCGTCGATGGTTTCTGCATCCGGGTATTTTTCGGTTAAGTGTGTTCCAAGTTCCAAAATTTTTCCGTTGTCGGTCACCAGGTCCATAACCTGGTCAAGTCCGGATTTCGGGTCGATAACCCGTCCGTTGTGAAGTAACAGCATAATAAGTCCTCCTACTAATTTTTATCGCATGGCATATCAGGGCGGCGTCAGCGGCGCCGTTTATGATTTCCAATCTGAAATGCAGCCTGCGGGATTTCAAAGACAAATACAATTCCAAGGACAATGGCAACAGCCATTTTTAAAGCATCAAAACCGGTCTGTACCGCCAGATAAAGCTGGTCGGTCACGGTATAATAAGCCGCGCGGTAAATTCCGGCGCCCGGAACCAGTGGGATGATGCCGGAAATCAGAAAAATTGTGACCGGACACCGTTCCCGTACTGCAAACCAGCGTGACATGAGAATGACGATCACTGTAGCGGCGAAGGTTGCAATGGTGACGGAACTGTAAGGAACAAGCACAAGATATGCCAGCCAGCTGATTCCGCCGATCAAAGCACAGCTGGGATAATAGCGCGCCGGGACGCCAAACAGCAGGGAAAAACCGACTGTGGCGATCGCAGCCGAAATGGTCTGTATCAGTAGATGAAGCATGGGAAACCTCCATAAAGTATCTAAGTCGGGAAAACGATCTAGAAAGTCATGAGAAAATCTGGAGCGTTTCGAAATGATCAGGGCAGTTCAGAAGCAGTCCGGAAATCTTCGAAGTGATCAGGGCAGCAGTGGTGCACCTGCCAGAATCCCGTACAATGCAATGACAAAACCAACTCCGATCGCGATGCAGAAAAAGCCCAGCATGGCATCCATCATCCGGACGGACCCGGCAATGTAGTCACTGTCGGCCATATCGCGGATGGCGTTGGTAAAGGCAACTCCCGGTACCATAAGGATAATGCCGCCAATGATCATGGCATCAAAATTCTGCCCCGGACCGAACCGGTAGCAGAGAATGCACAAAAAGGTGATCCAGGCACTGCCGAGGATGCTGCGCACGATCCGCCCAAAGTGCGGATTTCCCAAATACAAAGTATAAGCCTGGTAAAGGCTCCCGATGACAATGGAACAAAGAAAATCCCATGGAGTTCCGCCAAACATGACGCTGAAGCAGGCACCGGAGACTCCGGCAACTGCAATCTGCAGGGCCGCAGGAAAACCGGGCTGTTCCTCTATGCGCTTCAGTTCCCGGCGGACCGTTTCCAGATCAAGTCCATCATCTTCAATGCGGCGGGAAAGCTGGTTGACTTCTGCTACCCGGCGCAGATTGGTATTGTTTACCGGAATCTGCAGGACTTTGGCAAACTGTGGTTCGTCCTCATCACCGCAGCTTAGGAAAATACCATTGCTCAGGACAAAGGTATTAACAGAGTGCAGGCCATAAGCGCGGCAGATATGCATGATCGTATCTTCCACCCGGAAAATTTCAGCTCCGTTTTCCAGCTGGATCTGTCCTGCTTTCATGGCGAGCAGCAGGATTTCCTGTGCGGGATCGGCTCCTGCCTCGGAACTGGTATTCCAAGTCATCATGAAAGAACTCCTGTTTCATCATGGGACGGAGCCTCCGGATACCAGAAGCTTTCTCCTTCTTTGGAAAGGTTCACAATGCGGTCCCGGTAATCGGCACTGCATTCCATACCCTTCAGTCTGTCAATCACACTGAAGTCTTCCCAGAAATGCATCGGAAGTACCATATCCGCTCCGACTGTGCGCATAAAATCATCGAGCCCCAGGTAAAACAGATTTTCCTGCCGGCCATCCAGCGGAACCATGGCGACATCCGGGTGGAACCCGGCTGCCTTGATCTTTTCCAGTTCCCGCTGGTAATTGGTACTCATGTTGTTGTTCCAGGCCAGTGGTTCGCCATTCCAGCGCCAGTTGTTTAAGTCACCGGCGTGGTAAATGGTGAAGTGTTTCTGGTTTGTCAAAGCGATTTTTTGTTTCAGTCCAGAATCCGTGCTCGAATCGGCGCCGGAAGAAAAAATCCCGGTTTCCACAACAAAAGCAACCCCTTCATCGGTAGACTTAAATGCAGTAACGCGGATACCGCCGCCTTCTTTAAACTCCCGGACCTTTCCGGGATCCACAAACCAGGTCAGACCATGCAGATGCTCCGGAACCTTGTTCTGCCAGATGTCATCGGAAAGGATGAAGTGGATTTTGGGATGAGAAACTGCCAGATTGAAAATCTTTGGATTAAAATGATCTTCGTGGCGGTGGCTGACAAATACGAACAGGTCTTTCTCTGGAGCTAAGGGTGGCAGGGTACCTTTCCAGAAATCGAAAAGCAGCAGTGCCTGATCGCTTTCCAGAAGATAACCGCTGTGTTTTATGTATGTAATCTTCATCGCAGATTCCTCACTTTCTGAGTAACTTTTCAAGGGAAATGTAACTTGTGAATCTGCATTCATCATAACATAAGCAGAAGAAAAGTGGAAGCGCATTCACGCTTCCACCTCTCCGATTTTCATATAGAAACTAATGAGATATAACCCACAAAGACCGACGAGGGCATAGATGATCCGGGAAATCCAGGTCATGCTGCCAAACAAAAATGCAACCAGATTAAAGTTAAAAAATCCGATCAGTCCCCAGTTGACGGCGCCGATGATGGTAAGTGTCAGCGCGGTGCAATCCATAGCTTTGTTGTTCATGAGATTCCCTCCTTACAGGAATCATTCTGCGCAGAAAGAAAAAAATTATACATGGTGTTTCTATCAGAAAGCTTTATATCAGAAAAATCCGGCAATGATTGCAGATTATTGCAGAACGCGGTAAAATGGAATCAGATTTATGATACGAACGAAAGGACAAAAGAAAACTATGAAATACGATTTTACTTCCATTATGGACCGTGCAGGAAGAGATTCTATAGCAGTAGATCAGATTCCGATTCCGGGAGCGCAGGTAAAAGAAGGTTTTGACCGTATTCCGATGTGGGTGGCAGATATGAATTTTCCAACGGTGCCAACCATACCGGCAGCAATGATGGAACGTGTCCAGCACCCGGCTTACGGATATTTCAGCCCGACAAAAGAATATTATCGTTCCATTATCCAGTGGCAGGAAAAACGAAACGGGGTGACCGGACTGGAACCAAAACATATTGGCTATGAAAACGGGATTCTGGGCGGAGTAGTCAGTGCGTTGAATGTGATGTGCTCGCGGGGCGATCATGTACTTTTGCATTCCCCTACCTATATCGGTTTCACCAAATGTATTGAGAATAATGGATATCATATTGTTCATTCGCCATTGGTAAAAGATGAAAACGGCATCTGGCGTATGGATTTCGATGATATGGAAAAGAAAATTGTAGAGAACCATATTCATGCAGCGGTATTCTGTTCTCCGCATAACCCGTGTGGCCGCGTGTGGGAACGCTGGGAGATTGAAAAAGCCATGGAGCTTTACAGAAAGCATGATGTTTATGTGGTTTCCGATGAAATCTGGTCGGACCTGATCTTGGAAGGACATAAACATATCCCGACCCAGTCCGTGAGTGAAGATGCCAGAAACCGTACTGTTGCCATGTATGCGCCATCCAAGACGTTTAACCTGGCGGGACTTGTGGGAAGCTACCATATTATTTACAATGACTGGCTGCGGGAACGGATTTTAAAAGAGTCCTCGTTATCTCATTATAATGAAATGAACGTCTTGTCCATGCATGCCCTGATCGGTGCATATAAGCCGGAAGGTTATGGGTGGGTAGATGAACTGCGTCAGGTATTGACCGGGAACGTAGAATTCGCCTGCAATTTCATTCAGGAACATTTTGATGGAGTCGAAGTATCAAAACCGGAAGGAACGTATATGTTGTTTCTGGACTGCACAAAGTGGTGTGAGAAGCATGGAAAAAGTATCGACGAACTTCTGAAAGCCGGGGTGGAAGTAGGTGTCATCTGGCAGGACGGACGCCCGTTCCATGGACCGTGCCATATCCGGATGAATCTGGCATTGCCGATGAGCCGGGTACAGGAGGCATTTGAGCGGCTTAGGCAGTATGTATTTTAACAATATCACACAGTAACGAACGAGGGCCGAAAGGTTTCGTCCCCGCCATTCGGCGGGGACGGAACCTTCCGGCCCATTTGTGTTTACTGTGCGATATTGTTTATAAAAAAGTGTTGACAAATACGCAGCCCTGTGCTAAATTAATATCAGTAACAATTACTAATATTAACAAAGAGACACAAATTAGAATATCACACATCAAGAAAAGGAGAACTGAGTTATGAAGAAATGGGTTTGTACTGTATGCGGATATGTTTACGAGGGAGAGGCTGCACCGGAGTTCTGCCCGGTTTGTAAGGCACCGGCTTCCAAGTTCAAAGAGCAGGAAGGCGAGATGACCTGGGCTGCTGAGCATGTAGTAGGTGTTGCACAGGGTGTCAGCGAGGATATCTTAGCTGATCTTCGCGCAAACTTCGAGGGCGAGTGCTCTGAGGTTGGTATGTACTTGGCTATGGCAAGAGTTGCACACAGAGAAGGCTACCCGGAGATCGGTCTTTACTGGGAAAAAGCAGCTTACGAGGAAGCTGAGCATGCAGCAAAGTTTGCGGAGCTGTTAGGTGAGGTCGTAACCGACTCTACCAAGAAGAATCTGGAGATGAGAGTTGCTGCAGAGCACGGTGCAACCGAGGGCAAGTTTGACCTGGCTAAGCGCGCGAAAGCTGCAAATCTTGATGCAATCCATGACACCGTTCATGAGATGGCAAAAGACGAGGCAAGACACGGAAGAGCATTTGAGGGCCTGTTAAAGAGATATTTTGGCTAATTCATATAGCATGATGTGAAAAAGGTGGTTTCGTATTTCATTCTATGGAATACGAAACCACCTTTTTTGATAAGCGCATATCATTTTTCTACCGTTCTTTCACAAAGTTCAAAAACTTTTCCACACTTCCATTGATATATTTTCCTTTTTTCCACACAATACCGATTTCCTGCTGGATAACCGGGTCAATCGGAATTCCTTTTACCCCATTCATATGCTTCACCAGAGAAGAATAGAGGACAGCGCCACAGTTTCCACTATGTAAAAAGCGTTCGATCGTATAGAGCTGGCTGGCATGTAAAATGACGTTCGGGGTGATCCCTGCATTTTCAAAGCGCGAATTCAGGGTAGTGTTCTGCACGGAATCTGTATTATACATGATGATGGGCTCGTCCCGCAGCATTTCTATTGTCACTTCTTTTTCTTTCGCCAGACGGTGTTCTTTGGAGACGCAGAATACCAGATGTTCGGTTTGGATGCGGAAGGTATTCATTTTATCGATATCATAAAAGTGCATATTGACCAGGGCCAGATCCAGCGTTTCCTCCTGCACCAGGGATGCAGCGCGGATGGAACCGTATTCAAACAGCTCTACCGGGATATCCGGGTACTGTTTCTGGAAATCCAGAAGCATTTCCGGGAAAAAGATCGTGCTTAAAAGCGGAGGAATGCCGATGCGGATCGGTGGAATCTGTTTTCCCAGATCGTAAAACTGCTGGGTAGTCTGTTTGATGGACGCAAGAAGTTCGCTTGCTTTTTGATAAAACAATTCGCCCTCGGTAGTCAGGGTCAGGTGATTTTTGGAGCGGACAAAAAGACTGACGGAAAATTCCTTCTCCAGCTCCTTGATGGCGTTGGAAATCGCAGGCTGTGTGACATAGAGCTTCTGTGCTGCCTGGGTAATACTGTGGTACTGGCTCACTGCGCAGAAGTATTCTAATTGGACAATTTTCATAAAGCGCCAGATTCTCCTTTTCACGAAATTTCCCGGGTAATTGGGAAAAATACACCAAAACCCGGTCTTAGATGACAAAAATTATACCATGAAATTAGGGGATTGTGCCGAAAAACCGAAAAAAGCCTTAACCTTTTTTTATGGGGGTATCATTTTTAGTAAATGTACAATCCGAAATACAATCGATATAATGATGCCATAAACAACAGGTAATAACGCGGCCGCCTCATTACGTTACTGTTTACGTGTTGCGCAAACAGCAACCTTATTACTCTTAGGTTTCACAAGGAGTGTAAGTTTCAAAAGAATATGTTTTGAGAGTATGGGAGGTAAGAATGAATCCAACAACAATCACATTACTGTTTCTTTTCTTTGCGGTAGTCATGTTCGTATTTGAGAAGATACCGCTTGGAGTGACATCCATGATCGTCTGTTGCGGACTGGTCGTGACTGGAGTTTTAGATGTAAAGACGGCATTTGCCGGATTCATCGACAGCAACGTCATTTTGTTCGTTGCTATGTTTATTGTCGGAGGTGCGTTTTTCGAGACCGGCATGGCGAACAAGATCGGCGGGATCGTAACAAAGTTTGCAAAGACAGAGAAGATGCTGATCATTGCCATTATGGTGATCGTAGGACTGATGAGCGGTGTCCTTTCTAACACCGGAACTGCAGCAGTGCTGATCCCGGTTGTGATCGGAATCGCCGCAAAATCCGGATATTCCCGTTCCAGACTGCTGATGCCGCTGGTATTTGCGGCAGCCATGGGAGGCAACTTATCCCTGATCGGTGCGCCGGGAAACCTGATCGCACAGAGTGCCCTGGAGGAGATGAACCTGGGATTTGGCTTTTTTGAATATGCCATTGTCGGAATGCCGATCCTAATCTGCGGAATCCTCTTTTATGCGACGGTTGGTTACCGCTTGCTTCCGAATAAACAGGTAAGCGGCGATGCCGGAGTGTTTGATGACACAAAGAATTTCGATGATGTACCGAAGTGGAAGCAGACTCTGTCCCTGGTGATTCTGGTGCTGACCCTGCTTGCCATGATCTTTGAGAAGCAGATCGGCATCAAGCTTTGCATCTCAGGATGTGTGGGAGCGCTGGCACTGATCCTGACCGGAGTCATTTCCGAGAAAGATGCACTGAAATCGATTGACTTAAAAACGATCTTCCTGTTTGGCGGCACTTTATCTTTGGCGTCGGCCTTATCCCAGACAGGAGCGGGTGCCATGATCGCGGAAACCGTTATGGGAGCGCTGGGAGAAAATCCTTCCCCGTATGTGCTGACCTTTGTGGTATTTATCCTCTGCTGTGTGATGACAAACTTCATGTCCAACACAGCAACCACAGCCCTTATGGTTCCGATCTGTCTCTCTATTGCCCAGGGAATGGGCGCGGACCCGAGAGCAGTTCTGATGGCCTGTGTCATCGGCGGTTCCTGCGCTTACGCAACCCCGATCGGCATGCCGGCAAACACCATGGTAGTGGGAGCCGGAGGATATACCTTTATGGATTATGTCAAATCCGGATTACCGCTGATTGTTATTGCAACGATCGTCAGCATGATCATTTTACCGATTACATTTCCGTTTTTCCCGTAAACGGAATTGGAATAAATAAAATTATAAACACAACATATTCACATGAATTTATGTTTCACAAGAAAGGAGATCAAAACGATGAGCAGCAAAGAAAAACAGGTTGAGCAGCTTACCACATATATGGCGAATTTTGTATCCCATATCGGTAAGGTACTGCCGGACGACATCATTGCCAAGTTAGACGAACTGGCAGAGAAGGAGGACAGCCCGCTGTCCAAAGTAATTTATGAGACCATGAAGAAGAACCAGGTACTGGCAAAGACCTTAAACCGTCCGAGCTGCCAGGACACCGGTGTGCTGCAGTTCTGGGTAAAATGCGGAACAAAATTCCCGCTGATCGGTGAGCTGGAGGCGCTGTTAAAAGAGGCAGTGGTAAAGGCAACCTTCGAGGCACCGCTTCGTCACAACAGTGTAGAGACTTTTGATGAGTACAACACCGGAAAGAACGTAGGTAAGGGTACCCCGACCGTGTTCTGGGATATCGTTCCGGACAGCGACAAGTGCGAGATCTACACATACATGGCAGGCGGCGGCTGTACGCTTCCGGGTAAAGCTATGGTCCTGATGCCAGGTGCCGGTTATGAGGGCGTGACCCGTTTCGTTATGGATGTCATGACTTCCTATGGTTTAAATGCATGCCCGCCGCTTCTGGTTGGTGTCGGCGTTGCAACCTCTGTTGAGACTGCAGCACTGCTTTCCAAGAAAGCGCTGATGCGTCCGCTGGGAAGCCACAACGAGAACGAGCGTGCCGCTTCCATGGAGAAGCTTCTGGAAGATGGCATCAATGCGATTGGTCTTGGACCGCAGGGTATGGGCGGCAAGTACTCCGTTATGGGTGTACATATCGAGAACACCGCAAGACATCCATCTACCATTGGTGTGGCTGTCAATGTAGGATGCTGGTCCCACCGACGCGGACACATCATCTTTGATAAGGATCTGAACTATACCATTACTACACATTCGGGGGTGACTTTATAATGTTAGAACTGAAAGATGGAAAGAAAATTTTGACGACTCCGATTTCTGAGGAGGATTTAAAGGATATTCATATTGGTGATATCGTATACTTAAATGGAAGCATGACAACCTGCCGTGACGTGGCACACCGCCGTCTGGTAGAGGGGGGCCGGGAGCTGCCGGTGGATGTACGCGACGCAGCAATCTTCCACGCAGGCCCGATCATTCGTCCGCTGGAGAATGATAAGTTCGAGATGGTTTCCGTAGGCCCGACCACTTCCATGCGTATGGAAAAATTCGAGAAAGAATTTGTTGAGAAAACCGGTGTCAAGGTTATCATCGGTAAGGGCGGTATGGGTCCGAACACCGAGTATGCCTGCAAGAACTACAAAGCAATCCACTGTGTATTCCCGGCTGGAAATGCTGTTGTGGCAGCAACTGAGGTAGAAGAGATCGTCCGCGCAGAGTGGAGAGACTTAGGTATGCCGGAGACTCTGTGGAACTGCCGAGTGAAAGAGTTTGGCCCGCTGATCGTATCCATCGATACCGAGGGACGCAATCTCTTTGAAGAAAACAAAGTTGTTTTCAACGAGAGAAAAGAAAAAGCGATCGAAGAGATCTGCAAGCATGTAAGCTTCATTAAATAAGCTTTACCCGATCAAGAATTCATTTCAACCAAATGTAATGTCCAAATTTTGCCGAAAAAGAAAACAGGCGCTGCAAAACTCCCTTCTTTGCAGCGCCTGTTTTTGTGTTCCCTTTACCTGCGATTGACAAAACCCGATTTTTCAGTGTATATTAAAGTTTAGCAAATCACAGTGATAAAGATAATGAAAGATGGTAAGCCTGCCACTATAAAATACAGCTGTGAAGGTGTTAAATTCTTGTGGGAAAATGAGGTAAACGCATATGGAAAATCTGATGTTTAGTCTGAATGCGACCATGCCGGTCTTTTTGCTTATGGTACTTGGCATGGTGTTTCGGAGAACAGGAATCTTAAGAGAAAATATGATCGACGGACTCAACCAGTTTGTGTTTAAGGTGGCGTTGCCGGTGCTGCTTTTCGGAGATCTTGCAAAGCAGGATTTTGCAAGTGCCTGGGATGGGAAATTTGTAGCGTTCTGTTTCTCGGCTACTATTTTAAGTATCTTGATTGCAACACTGCTTTCCCTGACATTGAAGGACAAATCCCTGCGTGGCGAGTTTATTCAGGGCGCATACCGCAGCAGCGCGGCAATTCTGGGCATTGCATTTATTACTAATATCTATGGGAATTCGGGCATGGCGCCACTCATGATCATCGGAAGTGTGCCGCTTTATAACATTATGGCAGTTGTTGTGCTCTCCTTTACAAAACCAGGACAGGATGGTATGAGTCCGGCACTGGTGAAAAAAACGCTGAAGGGGATCGTGACGAATCCGATCATTCTGGGTATCGTATTTGGTGCGCTGTGGTCAGTCCTTCATCTTCCTACACCAGCTATTTTTACGAAAACCGTATCGAACCTTGGAGGCATGGCAACCCCGCTTGGGTTAATGGCAATGGGTGCTGCCTTTAACTGGAAAGAGGCAAAAAACGGTATGGGACCGGCATTTCTGGCAAGTTTTATGAAGCTGTTTGGCTTGTGCACCATCTTTCTTCCGCTGGCCGTGCTTTTGGGCTTCCGGGAGGCGAAACTGATTGCGATTCTTGTCATGCTTGGTTCTAGCACAACGGTCAGCTGTTACGTTATGGCCCGCAATATGGGACATGCCGGAGTACTGACCTCCAGCATCGTGGCACTGACAACCTGTGCGAGCGCATTTTCATTGACCTTCTGGTTGTATGTGACAAGGACACTGGGGTTGATCTAGTCTGCAAAATCAAGTTGTAAAAATGCCTTTCCGCCATTCTGAAAGGCAGCGTTGGGATTTATAAAGACTACAGCAGTGCTCAGGAAACCCAGCTTGTAAAGCTGGAAAGAGAACAGTTTTTCGGAGAGATGGAGCTGATTGAAAAAAACCGCGCTCCGCTAGCGCGGTTGCGTTAGAGAATGATACTGAGGTATATGCGATCACTCCGAAAGATTTCGATGACTGGTGCCGGGAAGTTATGGTCCCTGTTCATGGATAGGGATTTCCTGAACGGAAAATTCCAATATGACATAGTTTTGGTAGCTGATTTGGAATGTAAACAATCAAAAAAGGAGCTTTGCACTGAGATTTATTCATCAGTGCGAAGCTCCTTTTTTTCATGGAAACTGAGTTCCTGGGAAATCAAAATTGTTCCGCAGGATGCACAATTTTGGTCATGTCTGAAATGGAATTACTTAGATTTTACTTCCTTCCATGCTTCGTTGTAGATCTCGTCCACATCGTCGCCAAGGTACTTCAGAACCTCTGCATTCTTGATGGAGTCGATGTCCGGGAAGATTGCCTTGTTGTTCTGCATATCTTCGTCTAACAGCTCGAATGCGCCCTTGTTGGGGGTGGAGTAGGTGATGTACTCAAAGTTCTTCTTTGCGATGTCCGGTCTGCACAGGAAGTTGATCCACTTCTCTGCGTTTTCCTTGTTCTTTGCATTTTTCGGGATGACCCAGCAGTCGATGAAGAGGTCGGTGCCTTCTTCCGGGATCACGTACTGGAGATTGTCGGTGCCGTCCTCGCCCTGGATGTAAAGCATCTCACCGGAGTAGATGATGCCGACTGCAGCCTCGCCGCCGATCATCTTATCTCTTACCTGGTCTACAACGTAAGCCTGTACCAGCGGCTTCTGATCGATCAGGTCCTGCTTTGCCTTGTTGATCTCATCCGGATTGGTGCTGTTTAAGGAGTAGCCGTTTTTCTTTAAGCCGGTCATGAAGGCACTGCGGATGCTGTCCTGCATGAGGATTTCACCGCTTAAGCGCTCATCCCACAGGTCGGACCATTTGGTCGGCGGCTCTACGCCAAGCTCCTGCAGGCGCTCTTTGTTGTAGAGGATGCCGATGGTGCCCCAGGTATACGGAACTGCGTATTTGTTTTCCGGGTCGAAGGATTTGGAAAGCTCCATGTAAAGCGGATCGATCTGGTCGATGTTCGGCACGTTGTCGAAGTTGATCTCGGCTAAGAGGTCATGCTCGCGCATCTTCTGGATCATGAAATCGGATGGGCATACCGCATCGTAAGCAATGCCGCCGGCTTCGATGACCGGATACATCTCCTCGTTGGTCTCGAATAAATCGTAGACAACCTTAATGCCGGTTTCTTCCTCGAATTCATCAATGACACTCTCGTCAATGTACTCGCCCCAGTTGTAAACGTAGAGCTCACCGGCATCGCCGGAGCCAGAGCCCTTAGCCGGAGCAGTGCCGGAAGCGGAAGCTCCGCAGCCGGTTACAGTAAGTGCCGCTGCGGATAAAGCCGCAGCAGATGCGATCCATCTTTTTTTCATTTTCTCAATCTCCTCTGTCTTTTATTTTTAGTTGGATTTTATTTCTTTCCACAGTTCGTTGTAGATATTGTCGGTTTCATCGCCGAGATACTCGTAAACCTCAGAATTGTTCAGGGAATCGATATCCGGGAAGACTGCCTTGTTGTTCTGAAGGTCTTCGTCTAACAGCTCGAACGCGCCCTTGTTCGGGGTCGGGTAGGTGATGTACTCAAAGTTTGCTTTTGCAATCTCCGGACGGCATAAGAAATCGATCCATTTCTCTGCGTTTTCTTTGTTCTTCGCGTTTTTCGGAATGACCCAGGAATCCAGCCACAGGTTGGTTCCCTCTTCCGGAATGACATATTCCAGTTCGTAATCCAGTCCCAGGTTTGCAACCTCGTCCTGGATGTAGAGCATCTCGCCGGAGTAAATGACACCGACTGCAGCCTCACCGCCGATCATCTTGTCTCTTACCTGGTCGATGACGTAAGCCTGAACGAGCGGTTTCTGGTCTACCAGATCCTGCTTCGCCTGCTGGAGCTCGTCCTCATTTGCACTGTTCATGGAGTAGCCATCTTTCTTTAAGGCAACCATGAAGGCGTCGCGGACACTGTCCTGCATGAGGATCTCGCCGCTTAAGCGCTCATCCCACAGATCTGCCCATTTGGTCGGAGCCGGTACGCCGAGCTCGTCTAACAGCTTGGTATTGTAAAGGATGCCTACGGTTCCCCAGCAGTAAGGAACGGAGTATTTGTTCTCCGGGTCAAAGGACTTGGACATTTCCATGTAAGCCGGGTCAATCTGGTCGATATTCGGCACATTGTCGAAGTTGATCTCAGCAAGCAGGTCGTTCTCACGCATCTTCTGGATCATGTAATCGGACGGGCAGACAACATCGTAGTTGACGCCGCCGGCCTCGATGACCGGGTACATCTCCTCGTTGGTCTCGAACATATCGTAAATAACCTTGATGCCGGTCTCATCCTCGAACTGGGAAATGACATCCTCGTCAATGTACTCGCCCCAGTTGTAAACATAAAGCTCGCCTGCGTCAGAACTGCCGGAATTGGCAGCAGAAGTGGAACCTCCTGCAGATCCGGATGCACCGCAGCCGGAAAGAAGAGTGGAAGCGGCAGTCAGACCTGCCATGGAAATTGCAAATACTCTTTTTTTCATAGTCATCTCCTCTTAGTGGTGTGGTTGTGTGCTGTCTATTTGACATTTCGCAGAGCAGCAAATGGTGTTTGGTGAATCAAAAAAGGTCAGACATCCTGCCTGTTTTGTTTGGTAAATCAAAACGTGTCAGGCTTCCTGCTTTTTCTTCGGTGCAAAATTGCTGATGAGCAGCAGTGCCAGTACCACCGCAAAGATCACGGTGGAGAGCGCGTACATAGACGGCTTGATGCCGCGGCGAACTTCGCTGTAGATCAGGGTGGACAGGGTGTTGATGCCTGCGCCTCTGGTAAAGTGGGTGATGATAAAATCATCCAGAGACATGGTGAAGGCCAGCAAAAAGCCGGACAGCACACCCGGTAAGATATCCGGGAACACGACTTTGAAGAAAGCGCGGATCGGGCTTGCGCCGAGGTCCAGGGCCGCTTCATAGGTGTAGCGGTTGGTCTGCTTGAGCTTTGGCATGACGCTTAGGATCACGTACGGGATATTAAAGGTGATGTGCGCGATCAGCACGGTCTTAAAGCCAAGGGAAATACCGAAAGCAAGGAAAGCCAGCATCAGGGAGATACCGGTTACGATATCGGCATTCAGCATCGGAATGTTGGTGATCCCCATGACGATGGTCTGGGGAATCTGTTTCATGCTGTTGATCGCGATGGATGCCGCGGTGCCGATGATGGTGGCGATCAGCGCGGACAAGAATGCGATCAGCAAAGTATTCTGCAGGGCAGCCATGATGTTGCGGCTTGCAAACATCTGGGTGTACCACTGCAGGGTGAACCCGCCCCACTGGGTACGGGATTTGGAACTGTTAAAGGATAATACCACCATGGTGGCAATCGGCGCGTACAAAAACACCATGATGATCACCAGGTAGAAGTCCTGCAGGATACGCCGGAAATTCTGTCGGATCTTACTCATTAGAATGTACTCCCTTCGCCGTTTTTATCGTATTTTGCGATCAGCGCCATGCTGATCAGAATGAAGACCATAAGGACCAGGGAGAGACCGGAGCCTAAGTTCCAGTTGCTGCCCTTGGTGAATTCCTGCTCGATGACATTACCGATCAGGAGGATCTTGCTGCCGCCCAGTAAGTTGGAAATTACGAAAGTGGTCAGGGACGGTACGAACACCATGGTAATGCCGCTGATGATGCCTGGTACGCTAAGCGGAAGCCATACCCACAGAAGTGTCTGGGTAAAGCTTGCGCCAAGGTCTCTTGCCGCGTTGATAGTGTTATCATCGATCTTGCAAAGCACGTTGTAGATCGGAAGGACCATAAACGGCAGGAAGTTATAAACCATACCAAGCACGATCGCGCCCGGGGTATTGATCAGGTTCTGGTTTGGCAGGTGCAGGGCACTTAAGATGCCGTTGATCACACCGCTCTTTTCCAGAAGAGTCTGCCATGCCAGGGTGCGCAGCAGAAAGTTCATCCACATCGGAAGAATGAAGATGAAGACGATAAAGCTTCCCTGGCCGATGCCACGGTTACGCAGGATCATGGCAAGCGGGTAAGCAAGTACGAGGCAGATCACCGTGCTCACCAGGGAAAGTCCCAGGGAGAGCCACAGGGCCTTCACATGCTCCGGGGTGGAGATGGAAAGCACATTGGTAAGGGTGAATGCTCCGGATTTATCGGTCAATCCGTAATACACGATAAGAATCAGCGGAATGACGATGAAACCAACCATCCAGACCAGATACGGTCCGGCTAACCATTTCTTATTCATTGACTCCTACGGCCTCCTCATCCTCTGATGCAGGTTTGTTCATGATCTGGATGTCAAACGGGTCCACCTTGATGCCGACCTGTTTGCCGACCGGGCACATATCGGTGCTGTGTACCAGCCACTCGAAGCCGTCCGGGGTGGTGACTTCCATTTCATAATGAACACCCTTGAAGATCAAGTGGGTGCAGGTGCCGACCAGCGTGCCCTCGGACGGGTCTACCAGGTCGATATCCTCCGGGCGGATGACAACATCGACCGGAGTGTTGTTGCCGAAGCCTTTATCCACGCAGGCAAATTTGGCACCGAAGATCTCAACCAGCTCGTCGCGAATCATAATGCCCGGGACAATGTTGCTTTCGCCGATGAAGTCTGCCACGAATGCGTTCTCCGGCTCGTTGTAGATCTGCTCCGGAGTACCCATCTGCTGGATGTAGCCCTGGTTCATGACAACGATGGTGTCGGACATGGTCAGCGCTTCTTCCTGGTCGTGGGTAACGTAGATGAAGGTGATGCCGAGCTCATTCTTTAAGCGGATCAGCTCATACTGCATGTCCTGGCGCAGCTTTAAGTCCAGGGCACCTAACGGCTCGTCTAAAAGCAGAAGACGCGGCTCGTTTACGATGGCGCGGGCAATGGCGATACGTTGCTGCTGGCCGCCGCTTAAGGAGTCTACGGTACGCTTCTCATAGCCGTCTAAGTTTACCAGCTTTAACGCGTACTTGATCTTGTCATCGATGTAGGCTTTGGATTTGCCTTTGATCTTTAAGCCGAATGCGATATTTTCCGCGATGTTCATGTGGGTGAACAGGGCGTATTTCTGGAATACGGTATTTAACTGGCGCTTATTCGGCGGAAGTTTGCTGATATCGGTTCCGTCGAAAATGACCTTTCCGGTGTCGGCCGTCTCAAATCCGCCGATGATGCGCAGGGTTGTGGTTTTGCCGCAGCCGCTGGGACCCAGTAATGTTACGAAAGAATTTTCCTTAACGGAAAGATTGAGGTCGTCTAAGACCATGGTGTTGTCAAAGCTTTTTGAAATGTTGACTAAGTCAATCAGGGGCTGAGCCATCGCATTATTCCTCCTAAAGTATGGTTACATTTGTTTTCATTTACATGTGATATTCAATCTCTGGGCTGACTGCATATGCAGCTGCCCTCTCAAAAGCGGGCTACCGGCCTTTGCGATGTTCGCTCCGGTCAGCTTTAGAAGCTTGGCGGCGTGCTGACCCAGATCAGCGATGCGCCGTGACGGCTCGTAAGGTAATGCTTTTTGTCCGGGGTAAAGTAAAAGGACTCGCCCTTCTTCGCCCGGTAGGTCTTGCTTCCGATGTGGATGTTGATGCTTCCCTGCAGTACATATCCGAATTCCTCACCCTCATGTGGGTTGTCCGGGTAGGTGGAGCCGCCGGCCTCTAAGGCAATGAGAATCGGTTCCATCATGTTTTTCTGTGCGTTCGGGATGATCCAGCGGATCTCATTTTTTAATTCCGCATCGTATTTTTCAAAATAATCTGCTTTTCCGAATACGACCTGTTCCTCCGGAGTTTCATTAAAAAACTCACCAAGCGTCGTGCCGAGGCACTGTAAGATGTCGGTGAGTGTCGCAATGGAAGGAGAGGTTAAATTTCGTTCCAGCTGGGAGATGAAGCCCTTGGAAAGCTCTGCCCGGTCTGCCAGTTCTTCCTGGGTCAGACCCTTTAGCGTCCGTATCTCCTTTAATTTTGATCCGATATCCATAACAGTCCTCCATGATAATACTATCCGAAAAGTTTAGAAATATTAAATGAATGTAAAATGCACTTTAAAGTTTAGCTTTAGTAAACACAAAGCAAGATTCATTATACTGGAAAATATCTGTATGTCAATAGATTCAGAATAGATTTTTTTGAGAATGTGTGGTATGCTGTTTACGATTGGAACGTTTGCGCATTTTATGCGCAGACCGGGTTAAAAAACGCAGAAACTTGAAGGCGTGACAGGAGGAAGAGCAATGGCTTTTGAAGGAAAGTATATGGCATATGTCGGTTCCTATTCGTACAACGGCAAAGCCAAGGGAATCACGGTTTACGATGTAGACGTGGAAAAAGGAACATTTACAGAGCGCTGCGAGGTGGAAGTGGACAATTCCTCCTATGTAACAGCATCCAATGATAATAAAACCCTGTATTCTGTTGCGGATGAGGGTGTTGTGGCATTCCGTATTCTGGAAAACGGAAGTCTTTCCCGCTTAAACAGCGCAAAGACCAAAGGCATGAGAGCCTGCCACCTGTCCATGGATAAGGAAGACCGGTATGTATTCGTGTCTGGTTTCCATGATGGCAAGGCAACGGTACTGCGCCTGCGCAAGGATGGCGGTGTCGGTGAGATCGTGGACGGTGTGTTCCATAAGGGACTGGGCAGCGTAGCAGAGCGTAATTTTCGCCCGCATGTAACCTGCTGCAGACGTACTCCGGATAACAAATTTGTCATGATCGTAGATTCCGGTCTGGACCAGGTAAAGATCTACCGCTTCAGCGAGAAGGACGAGCATCTGGTTCAGGTAGACACCATCCCGTGTGAGATGGAATCTGCACCGAGAAACCTGCGCTTCAGCTCTGATGGCAAATTCTTCTATTTAATGTATGAGCAGAAGAATGTCATTGACGTATTTACCTACGAGACCGGAGACCGTGTCCCGAATGTGGAGAAGATTCAGACGATTTCTACCATGGGAGAAAAGCACAGCTCTTTGGCAGCAGCCTGCTCGTTACGCTTCTCCCCGGATGAGAAGCATATGTTCTGCAGCAATGCAGGCGACGAGAGTGTGGCTATGTACAGCAGAGATAAGAAGACCGGTCTTCTGACCCTGATGTGCTGTCTGCCGATCAGCGGAGAATATCCAAAGGATATCGCAGTCTTCCCGGATGATAAGCACATTGCGGCAATCAACCATGAAAGCAATACCATCACATTTTTCAAGATCGATTACGAGAAAAAACTGCTGATCATGAGCTCCAATGCGATCAAGTGCAACGAGCCGAACAGCTGCATCATTGTGAAAGTGGACGACTGATTAAGACGAAAAATCTGGCAGCACTGTGCAAGGCCGTCAGGCGTTTATACCTTTGTGTGAAAGAAAAATGGGAAAACAGCGGAGGAAACTATGGCAGGATCAACCTATGGAACCATCTTCCGTATCATGACATGGGGAGAGTCCCACGGCAAAGGCATCGGTGTTACCATCGACGGCTGCCCAGCGGGACTTCCGCTTTGTGAGGAAGATGTACAGACTTATTTAAATAGAAGAAAACCGGGGCAGAGCAAATTTGCCACCGCAAGAAACGAAGGAGACCAGGTCGAGATCCTTTCCGGTGTGTTTGAGGGAAAGACGACCGGAACCCCGATCGCCATGATGGTGCGCAATACCGACCAGCGTTCCAAAGATTATAGTGCGATCATGGATGTGTACCGCCCGGGACATGCGGATTACTGCTTTGAGCAGAAGTATGGCTTCCGTGATTACCGGGGCGGCGGACGCTCTTCCGCGCGTGAGACCATTGCCCGGGTAGCAGCCGGGGCAGTTGCCTGCAAGCTGCTGGCACATTATGGCATTACGGTCACCGCTTATGTGAAAAGCATCGGCGAGTTTGAGATCGATCCGAAGCGCTTTGATCTTTCTGAGCGCGATAACAACAGCCTGAACATGCCGGATAAGGTGGCAGCAGAGGAAACTGCAGAATTTTTAGAGCGCATGATCGCTGCACAGGATTCCGTGGGCGGCGTGGTAGAATGTCTGGTAGATGGCATGCCGGTTGGTGTTGGCGAGCCGGTATTCGATAAGCTGGATGCAAGCCTGGCGAGGG
Organism: Clostridium sp. AM42-4; assembly: GCF_003480105.1. Taxonomy (NCBI): domain Bacteria; kingdom Bacillati; phylum Bacillota; class Clostridia; order Eubacteriales; family Clostridiaceae; genus Clostridium; species Clostridium sp. AM42-4. Next base: position 84,659 of record NZ_QUIK01000002.1, on the reverse strand, counting down.
CAATCATGTCCATCGGCGCCGTAAAAGGATTCGAGATCGGGGATGGCTTTGCAGCAGCAAAAGCGCTTGGATCCCAGAATAACGATGAGTTTTATGTCGATGCTTATGGTAAGGTTGTGAAAAAGACCAACCATGCAGGCGGTATTTTAGGCGGCATGAGCGATGGAAGCCAGATCGTGCTGCGTGCGGCTTTCAAACCGACTCCGTCAATCGCGCAGCCACAGAAAACAGCGAACAACCATGGCGAGAATGTAGAGATCGCCATCAAGGGACGCCATGATCCGGTGGTGGTGCCGAGAGCGGTTGTGGTAGTAGAAGCCATGACGGCGCTGACGATCGCTGATCTGCTGTTAATGGGAAAGAATGCAAAGCTGGATTAAGCGTGCCGATCTGAAATCTGAAAGCCGGAAACGCACGGAAAAATTGATGTGTCCAGCGCTGGAAGCTGGAACGAGGAGAACAAAGAAAGGCAGGAAAGAGGAAAATTATGAAGAAGATTGCAATGGGAAATGATCACTCCGCAGTGGAAATGAAGGAAGCCATCAAGGCATATGTAGAGCAGAAGGGTTACGAGGTCATCGACTTCGGAACCAACTCCAGCGAAAGCTGCGATTACCCGGTATACGGCGAGAAGGTTGGACGCGCGGTAGCATCCGGTGAGGCGGATTACGGCATCGCAATCTGCGGAACCGGTATCGGTATCGGTCTGGCAGCAGGCAAGGTAAAAGGCGTTCTGGTCTGCACCTGCAGCGAGCCGTACAGCGCGAGAATGTCCCGCAGACACAACAATACCAACGTCCTGACCTTCGGTGCCCGCGTAGTGGGTGTCGAGATGGCGAAGATGATCGTAGATGAGTGGTTGGACAACGAATATGAGGGTGGACGCCACCAGAGAAGAGTCGACATGATCTTCGATATTGAGAATAAATAACAATTTGATTCACTTTAATAGGGCCGTGTGAGTTGCCTTTCGGCAACTTACACGGCCCTTGTCATATACTTAAATTGTTATTTTAAAATTTCGCAGCGTGATTTGCATTTTTGTAGATTTGGCAGATGTCTTCCTCGCCCAGGACC
>NZ_QUIK01000002.1:0-83572 GCF_003480105.1 Clostridium sp. AM42-4 | reverse complement strand
TTGCCTTTCGGCAACTCACACGGCCCATTGTTTTTTCTGATTATAATAAGATGATCTTATGTTCTTTGCAGATCTTTCTCATATCGTCCGGCCACAGGCTTGCCTGTACCTCACCGACATGGGCGCGGTCTAAGAGCAGCATGCACAGACGGGACTGTCCGATACCACCGCCGATGGTGTACGGAAGCTCGCCGTTTAAGAGCATCTTGTGGTATGGAAGGTTCTTTCTTTCCTCGCAGCCGGCCTTCTTTAACTGCTCCTCTAAGGATTTTTCATCAACACGGATACCCATGCTGGAAACCTCCAGTGCGCAGTTTAACTGGTCATACCAGAAGAGAATATCACCGTTTAACTGCCAGTCATCGTAGTCCGGTGCACGACCGTCGTGCGGTTCGCCGCTTGCAAGTTTGTCACCGATTTTCATCAGGAAGACGCAGCCGTATTCCTTGGTGATGAGGTTCTCACGCTCCTTCGGCGTCTTGTCCGGATAGCGGTCTGCCAGTTCCTGGGTGGTGATGAAGGTGATGTGCTCCGGCAGATGCTTTACTGCCTGCGGATACTTGTACCATACCTCATGCTCCATATGCTTGATGATCTTGAAGATGGTCTGGACGGTTGCTTCGAGGGTTTCAATGGTGCGCTCCTCTTTGGTGATGACCTTCTCCCAGTCCCACTGGTCTACATAGCAGGAGTGAAGGTTGTCGAGCTCCTCATCGCGGCGGATCGCATTCATGTTGGTGTAGAGGCCCTCGCCTGGCTCAAAGCCGTACTCTTTCAGTGCCATACGTTTCCACTTAGCCAGGGAGTGTACGACCTCAACGGTCTCTCCCGGGATTGCAGTGATGTCGAACTGGACCGGACGCTCTACGCCGTTTAAGTTATCGTTTAAACCGCTGGACTGGGTAACGAACAGCGGTGCGGAAATACGCTCTAAGTGCATCTCTTTGCCAAATTCCTTCTGGAATGTGTCACGGATGTATTTGATCGCTTCCTGGGTCTCACGCACGGTGAGATGGGGATCATAGTTTGCTGGAATGATCAATGCCATGTTTCTTTCCTCCCTGTATTGCGTTAGGTTTTAAAAAAAGGAGTTTTGCCTGAGCAAAACTCCGCATGATACTTAATGGTAGCATTTTTGGAATAAAATCACAAGTATTTTCTTATTTTATAGCAGTTTATTCAATTTCGAGAATCATATTGTTTCGATGTAAGACTCTGTAATATTTTTAAATCTTGGCAGTGCCAGTGCAACATAGCCATATTCTGGTGCAATGCACACCCCTTTGTTGATCAGGCGTTCCCGGTATTTGGAAAAGGTAGTGCCTTTCATTTCCAGCTTATCGCAAAGCTCTTTTACTTTTATTTTTGTACCCTGTTCTGGCATGGCCGAGACAATCTGTTTTTCCAGTGGAGATAAACTGCTCCAGATTTTCCGGTAAACAAAGTCTTCCAGAAGACCGTCCAGTTCCTTTAGAATCCAGTCAAGAGGTTTTTCATCGTGATACTCCCAGTATAGCATGCCAAGCGCCTGAAAAGCGAAAGCATAGCCCATGGTGATATTAGCCAGTTGCCGGGCTTTTTCGTCATCAATCTGGAAGATATTCTGATATTCGTTTTTGATCTGATTGATGCCTAACGGACCAAGAATGATCTTGGGAGCACGAAGCAAAAAGGTCAGAACCGGGTCATTCTGGATTTCGTAAATGTTTTCATAGAGTCCTGTCATGATCAGGAATACCGGATAGTTTTTTCGGATAAAGATCTGGAACTGACTGGCAAAGATTCGCATATTTTCGTTTGCGACAGCCTCATCGATGGTGATCAGTACCTTTTTTCCTTTTTTATTGAGTCTGTCCAGAAGCGTTTCAATTTTGCTCACGCTGTCCCGTTCTTCTGTAATTCCATTGTATCCGATTCCGAAGCCTGCGACAGAAATCTCGAATCCTTTTTCGAAAATGTTTGGAATCTGTTTGCTGGCATCGAGCAGACGCATGGCAAACTCCTGCAGCAGAGGCTGGGTGGCGTTCAGGTCGACTATGACCCATTCGTCAGAGTTCCGCAGCTGATTGGAAACAGAAGTCATAAGCACCGTTTTCCCGCTTCCGCGGATACCGCTGATCAGATAAGTCTGGCTGATCGGGTTATCTGCCTCAAAGGTGGAAAGGATATTATCGGTGCTTTCATAACGGTTAATGTATTTGATTGGCTGTTTTCCGAATGTGAGGGTGAAGGGATTGTCTCGTTTCATGCTCGGCCTCCTAGATGGATAACTCTTCATAACTTTGGATAACTTATATACTGATGGATAACTATTCATAACTCTGGATAACTTTATGATATGATATTAACATTTGTATTATTTTATGTCAAGAAACTCCTATGAACACAAAAAAATAGGAGCCGCTTTTCCCCCACAGAAAGCAGCTCCTGGTCACGATCAAAAACCGTTACACAATACAGTCTTCGCTTGGTATCCCCATACCAGTTAAGAAAATAAAAGGCGCCGGAGTGATGGCGCTCATGTCTTTCTTACAAAATACACTATATCATTGTTTTGTGGTAGCGTCAAGGATAATTGTGCAATTTTAAGAAGATTGTGCACTTTGGAGAGGGAAAACTGCTCAAATTGTATACACGTGTCCGCTGCGCAAAGACGTTCGTGTGCATCTTAAAGAAAAACAAAAAATGTGACAGAAAAACTTTTTTTTAGGGCTTGAAACAGGAAATTCTTTGTGCAAGTTTCATGAGGCAGCGCCGGGTATAAGACAGGGGAATTCTGACATACTATACGGAAAATGGAATGATTCTATGCGTATTTCAGATATGCCATATGAGAAACAGAAAGAACAGAACGTGTTTCTTGAAAGAAAGGAGGAACTGCAGCATGCAGTTTTCAAAAAATCTGTCAGAAAATCTGGAACATTTAAAACAGACGCTGAGTCTGGAAAAAAATTTCGATGTAGTTTACCGGGCGATCACGATCGGAGGAAAGCAGGCGTGTCTGCTTTTTGTGGATGGGCTGACCAAGGATGAGGTCCTTTTAAAGGTATTACAGGCGTGGTGGAGCATTAAGCCGGAGGATATGCCAAAAGACGCGCACGGTTTTTCCAAAAAATATATGCCTTATGGAGAAGTAAGCCTGGTCGACAACGAAAAGGACATGATCGTACAGTTGCTGAGCGGAATCACGGCGGTTCTGGTTGACGGGTACGACAAATGCCTGATGCTGGACTGCCGTACTTACCCGGCGCGCGGTGTGGAGGAACCGGAAAAAGACAAGGTTCTGCGCGGTTCCCGGGACGGTTTTGTGGAGACGCTGATCTTTAATACGGCGCTGATCCGCCGCCGGATCCGGGACCCGAAGCTGATCATGGAGATCCTGACAGCCGGAAACAGTTCCCACACGGACATAGCGGTCTGCTATATGGATGGACGCATCGATGAAGAGCTTTTAAATAAGATCCGGAACCGCATCCAAAACCTGCGGGTGGATGCGCTGACGATGAACCAGGAGAGTCTGGCGGAGGGGATTTTCCCTCATAAATGGTTTAACCCGTTTCCGAAATTCAAGTTTTCGGAGCGCCCGGACACTGCGGCAGCGTGTATTCTGGAAGGAAATATCGTCATTCTGGTGGACAACTCTCCGGCGGCTATGGTGCTGCCATCCTCCGTGTTTGACATTATTGAGGAAGCAGATGATTACTATTTTCCACCTGTGACAGGGACGTATCTGCGGCTGTCCCGTATGGCAACAGCAGTATTATGTCTTTTACTGACGCCAACCTGGCTTCTTGCCATGATGCATGCGGACGCATTGCCGCAGTGGCTGGCCTTTACCAAGCTTTCGGATGTGACTTATGTGCCGCTGATCTTTCAGCTTTTGATCCTGGAATTTGCGATTGACGGTCTGCGTCTGGCGGCGATCAACACACCGAATATGCTGACAACGCCGCTCAGCGTCATTGCGGGTATCGTACTGGGAGAATATTCGGTGAAATCCGGCTGGTTCAACTCGGAGACTATGCTGTATATGGCATTTGTGACGATTGCAAACTACAGCCAGTCCAGCTTTGAACTGGGATATGCACTGAAATTTATGCGGATCATCATGCTGTTGTTTACCGCGGTGTTTGACGTGTGGGGTTATGTGATCGGCTTTGTAATCTCCGTCTGTGCGATCGTGTTTAACAAGACGATTGCCGGAAAGAGTTATATCTACCCAATCATTCCGTTCAGCTGGAAAGAATTAAAAAAGCGGTTCTTCCGCGGACGGCTTCCGGTAATACCGGAAAGCCAGAACGCGGATGAGAACCGCTGATGGTTCTTATGCTTTCCACTTCGTTGTATACAGAATATCCCGGTTGATGGTGCTGTAAAGCATTTCCCTTACCATATCCGGGTCGTGGGTCTGTCCAAGGATCCACATGAGTTTGGTGACGGTAGCTTCCAGGGTCATGTCGTAAGCTTCCAGGAGACCAAACTCTTTTTTGATGGTTTTGCCGATTTCGTAGACGGACATGTTGCTTCCCTCGTTGGTGACCTGCGTTGTCATGATGACAAACTTGCCGGCATTGACCCAGCGCTCGATCGCCCGGTGGAAACTGTCATCTTCATAGGAAGGAATACCGCCCACACCAAAGGATTCAATGATAACAGCATCGTAGTGCTTGAACAGATAGTCCAGGATGCCGCCGTTCATGGACGGGATCAGTTTTAACAGAGTCACCTTGCTGTCCAGCTTGTGATAGAAGGTGACCTCCTCAGTCAGGCGGTCTTTATCGTCGAGATAGAAGATAATGTGGTTGTCCTGGATCGTAGCAATGTAAGGAAAGTTAATGCTGGAAAAGGCATTGTAGCTTTTGGTGCGTTCCTTTTTGCCGCGGGTACCGGCAATGACTTTACCGTCAAAGACAATGTTGACACCGTGTGCTTTATCGCAGCTGGCAAAGAGAAAACTGTCGCTTAAGTTGGTCTTTGCATCGGTGATCTCCAGATCGATCGGCTTTTGCGCGCCGGTAATGACGATCGGTTTCGGTGAATTCTGGATCAGGTAGGAGAGGGCGGATGCCGTGTAGGCCATGGTATCGGTGCCATGGCAGACCACAAAGCCATCGAACTGATCGTAGTACTTTTCAATGGTAGAAGAAATTAACAGCCAGTGTTTTGGCTGGATATTGGTGCTGTCGATGTTGATGACCTGCATGGCGGTCACTTCACAAAATTCTTTTACGTCCGGGACATAGCCGAGGAGTTCTTCTGATGTAATCAGTGGCTTTAAGCCATCCTCACTGCGCTTGGAGGCGATGGTGCCGCCGGTGGCGATCATAAGGATACGTTTCAGGTTCTTCTTTGGGGGTTTCATATTTGGGTCTGTCCTCCTGTTGCAAAAAACTTGTGATCTTTGTCAATTCGTTCTATTATAATATTGTGCTGCAGCCCATGCATGGAGGAGCTGCAACGGATTTGAACAATAACAATATTATAGCATTTTGCAAAAAGAAAGGAAATAAAAAATTATGGCAGCAATTCCAAAAGATCCGGTTATGCTGATGAGCTTTTTAAACACCCAATTGCGGGACAATTATGACAGTCTGGACGAACTGTGCGCGGTCTATGACCTGGATAAAGCTGAAATCAGCAGGAAACTGGATGCAATTGATTATCATTATGATTCGGAACGGAATCAGTTTGTGTAATTGTATCAAAATGTTCCTGCAATTTACCACGCATGTAATCTGTACACAGAGCTATGAAATACTTTTCCGGACGGGTAAAATAGCATCCCTTCAGGAAAGCAACGCTGCGCGACCAGCGCTGGTTTGGATTCACGGTAAAATAAGCAATCGGTGCAGAGGGATCTACATAGGATTGTGGGAAAAAGGCAGGGGCAATCTGTTCTTTTAACATGTTGATCACGGTATGGGTGCTCACAGACTCAAATAGAACTTTTGGGTGGAAACCGGCATGGGTAAAGGCCTGGTCGATCATGTCGCGCATGCGGGTTTCTTTACTTAAAAGGATAAAGCTATCATTCTTGAGCAATGTCAGGTCAAGCCGTGGAAGAGTTTCATGGCTGTTTTTCCCTGCAAGGTGTGCCAGTGGATGAGTGATGGGAAGACCGAGAATCATATATTCGGTATCCATGTCGAGGTAATCCAGATCTGGATGTTTCATTCCTTCTGCATAAGTGATAAAGGCAAAATGTACTTCGTTTTTCAGAACCAGCTGCTCCATCTTTTTTACACGTTCTTCATAGATTCGAAATGTGATCTGCGGATATTTCCGGTGAAAAATGGGATAGACCTTGGAAAACATGGTGGCACCGGTTTCTGGTGTATACGCTACCGCAATCTCTCCAAGATTTTCCTCAGAAATATCAGAAATAATTTTATAGGTTTCTTTTTTCATATCGACCATCTTGTGGGCAGTTGTAAGGTAAATGCGCCCGGCGAAGGTCGGGATCATGCTGTGCTTGCGCCGCTCAAAAAGTGGTGTGCCGAGTTCTTTTTCCAATTTTAATAACTGCTGGTTTAGTGCTGACTGGGTCAGGAAAAGCTTTTCCGCAGCTCTGGAAATGCTTTGCTCCTGCTCGATGGCAATCATATTTTCAATCTGTTTTAAATCCATAATAAATCCCCCTCGATATAACTCTTAATTGAACTAAGAAAAAATATAAAATATGATAAGTTGAATTAAGATGATAAAGAAAGTATAATCAAAACATACAAAAAAAACAAGCATATCGATAAAAATATGTAAGTTTTTGAAACAAGTGAGAAGGAGAAAAAGGGTTATGAGAAAACAGTTATTAAGCGTAATGCTGGCAGGCGCAATGGCAATGGCATTAGCTGGTTGCGGAAGCAAACAGGCTGCACCGGCAGAAACTACTGCTGCAGCTGCAGAAACTCAGGCAGAGTCTAAAGAGGAAACTCAGGCAGAGTCCAAAGAAGAGGCAAAGGCTGAGGGTACTTCTACCGTAGCGGGAGATGCTTCCAAGAGCACCTGGCCGAACGGTACTGTACAGCTTTATGTACCGGCATCTGCAGGTGGTGGTACCGATATGATCGCAAGATTGTTCGCTAAGGGAATGAGCGATGCAACTGGTGCAAACTTCGTAGTTATCAACGATGCAACCGGCGGTGGTACCGTTGCACTGGAAACTGTAAGAAATGCAAAACCGGATGGTTTAAACCTGTATCTGGGTCATACCGGTCAGTGCGGTATGATGGCTACCGGTCAGTACGATCATACATATGAAGATTTCCAGATGCTTGGTACAATCACTGTTCCAGGTGCTGAGACCAACTGTATCGTTGTAAATAAGAATGTAGAAGCAAATACGCTTCAGGAACTGATTGACGCTGCGAAAGCAGAGCCAGGAAAATATCTGACTGGTGTACAGGCAAACGGAAACCGTCACTTCATGCAGATGTTATTCCAGCAGGCAACTGGTACCGAGTTCACGATTGTTGACTGTGGCGGTAACGCAGACACCATTACCAACCTGGTTGGCGGTATGGTAGATATGGCAATCCTTCCGATCGTAAATGCAAAACAGTATGTTGAGGCTGGCGACATGAAGCCACTGGCAATTACTGGTGATCAGAAGTCTGAGGCTATGCCAGATGTTCCGACTTTAAAAGAGCTTGGTATTGATAGCTGCGAGCTGTCCAGCATTTCTTTACTGTGTGGACCGCAGGGAATGTCTGCAGACGATGTTGCTAAGATCAGTGAGACCATGAAGACTGTTCTGGAAAATCAGGACATCATCGACCAGTATCATCAGATGCAGATGGAAGCTGGCTACAATACCCCGGATGATGCAGCATCTATCGTTGCTGACATGCAGGCTAAATACGGTGAAGCAGCAGCTTTAATGAAATAAGAATTAAGAATTTAACCAGTGTAACATGCAGGAGCCCCAAGAGGTCTGAGTCGCTTGGGGCTCTTTTTCGAAATGGATTTCAAAGGAGTATATTATGACAAGAGATCGTGTTACAGGTCTGATTGCAGTTGTTTTGGGTGTTTTGATTGCCTTCATGACATCTCAGCTTCCAGCATCTACCATGACTGGAGATATTGGTCCGCAGGCGTTTCCATATATCTCAGCTGGTATTATGATTATTTGCGGAATTGGTCTTCTGATAAACGGAAAGAAGCCATCTCCGGTATTTTACACCAGATCACAGTTTGGCAGATTATGTCTGATTTCTGCTGTAATGCTTGGCTTCATTGTTGCAATGCAGTTTTTAGGCTATGTGATCGCATGTTTTGCAGCACTTCTGGTTCTGTGCTCCATGTTTAGCCAGGGCAAGGGCATCGCAGTTTGGAAGCGCATTGTATTTGCAGCAGCCATGACCGCAGTGATGTATCTGATGTTTGTAAAAGTATTCAGCATTCCGCTTCCGAGCGGCGTACTGTTCTAAGGAGGATAAAGATGGCTGATTTTGTGAGCGCAATGGGGATTCTGCTTACCCCTTATTGTCTTATTATGATGGTGATCGGTGGATTCATCGGTCTGATCCTGGGTGCGATCCCGGGTCTGTCTGGAGCAATGGCAATTACCATTATCCTTCCACTTACCTTTGCGATGGATTCTAACGTAGCAATTGCAATGCTGATTGCAATCTGGGTAGGAAGCTGCTCAGGTGGTTTCATTGGTTCTATCCTTCTTGGTATTCCGGGAACCCCGAGTTCTCTGTCTACCTGTTATGATGGATATGCCATGACAAAGAAAGGCGAAGTTACCAGAGCATTATCTGCTGGTACCGTTGCAAACTTCATGGGTACGGTTCCGTCCATCCTGATCGCAATGATCGCATGCCCGGTTATTTCCAAATTTGCAGTTAAGATGGGACCGTGGGAGTATTTTGCACTTGGTCTGATGGCAATCACCCTGGTTGCAAGTATGTCCAAGGGACGTATGCTGAAAGGCTTCATCGGTGCAGCAATTGGCCTGTTCATTACCCAGATTGGTTATGCTCCGATTTCTTCTACTCCACGATTTACGTTTAATTCCTATTATCTGTCTGGCGGATTCAACATGGTATGCGTTCTGACTGGTCTTTTTGCAGGTGCTATGATCTTAAGCGACTATGCAAAAGGAGAGACTGGTGCAGCAGGTACTTTCAAAGGAAAAATCGGTAAATTCACCCTTCCGCTGGTTGACCTTACCAGAAACATTGGCAATATCATCCGTTCTTTCCTGGTAGGACTTGGTATTGGATTCCTTCCTGGTATGGGTGCAGCACTTTCAAACGTAGTTGCTTATACCATGGCAAAGAATTCTTCCAAACATCCTGAGGAATTTGGTGAAGGTTGTGTAGATGGTGTCATTGCTCCTGAGGTAGCAAACAATGCTTCTGTCGGTGGTGCTATCATCCCGATGATTGCACTTGGTATTCCTGGAGATGGAACCACGGCACTTTTGTTAGGTGGTCTGACCATTCATGGTATTGAGGCTGGTCCTCTGATGCAGAGAAACTACCCGGTATTTGTTTTCATGATTTTCCTGGCAGCAGTATTTGCAGCAGTGATTGCGCTGGTTGTTGAGATCTTTGGTATCAAAGCATTCCCGCTTCTTCTGAAAGCACCGTATCACTATCTGTACCCGGCAATCCTGATCCTGGCATTTACAGGTGTTTACACCAATGCAAACAATATTTTTGCAGTTTATATGGCATTGATGTTTACTGGTATCGGTATCTGGATGGCTTATGCAGGAATTCCATCTACTCCGTTTATTCTTGCGTATGTACTTGGATCTACCCTGGAGACAAACTTCCGTAAGGCAGTCAGCTTCTCCAGAGGTGACATGCTGATGTTCTTCAAGAGACCGGCATCCTGCATTTTACTTTTGATCGCAATCTTTTCTGTCCTCTGGCCGTACATCGCACCAAAGCTTAAGAAAAAAGAAAAGTAATCGATTATAATAGTTTTTATCTGGCTCAGAATAGAGAATACATCAGATCTTATCTGAAAAACTCGTTCTGAGCCATACTTAAATAACGGCCAGTAAGACTGTATTGACCAGGAGGAATGGAAAAGATGATATATTCGATCAACGGTGAAGTAGATCAGCACATTTGCATGAAAATCAATGAGGACTTTGCTTTCCCGGAAAAAATTAAGCTTACCAGGGCTGTTTTATATACCTTTCAGCCGAAACCACGCAAGCAGGTATGGAAGGATGGAACTGGTAAAGTTCAGAAAACCTGGACATTTACTCCGTGGCTGAGAGTATACGATGAGGACGGAGACTGCGGTGAGGGGCCAGTGACGCCGGCTGTATGGCAGACCATTCTTCCGCTTATGCTGAAAGATCCGATGCCGAGAACCAATCTGGAGTGGAGAAAAATCTTCTACTGGATGGAACGTGCTAATTATAATTTTAGTGTTCCAATGTTTCAGATGGAAGTGATCCTGTTTGATCTGATTTCCAGAAAACGTGGCATTCCGATGTATCAGCTGCTTGGAGCTGAAAAAAATTACGCAGACATTTACAAAGGCGGCGGTTCTGTATTAAGAACAGATGAGGAACTGATAGAAGAAATTCTGGCAATCAAGGAAGAGGGATTTGATACAACAAAGATTAAAATCTCTCTTGGCGATATGAAAAATGATCTTCGCCGCATCGAGAAAATCCGTCTGGCAGTAGGTCCGGATATGAAACTGGCAGTAGATTCCAATCAGGCATATGACGCCCAGACAGCTATGAAGTTTATCCGGGAAGCATACCAGTATGATATTGCATGGTATGAAGAGCCTATTGTACATACAGAGAGCGAAGAAATTGCAAAATTTATCCGTATGATGAAGGAAGAAGACCGCTATGTTCCGGTTGATTACGGTGAATCTGCACGTTATGCCCTGGAGTATAAGGCGTATATGGATGCAGGCGTGGAATATATTACCGTTATGCCATCCATCTACACAATGGGTGAGTTTTTGAAGATTACGGATATGGTCCGCAGCAGAGGCTGCCATGTATGTTCCGGTCAGAATGATCATCCGGGTGCACTGATGGGTGTCATGTTAAAAGATGGGGAAAAGGTGGAGTTCCATAAACCGAATACGGAATATATGGAGCAGTATTACCGCTTAAAGCCAACCCGCAAGGGAACCAGATTATATCTTCCGGATGAGCCTGGACTTCCAGTTCAAATAAATTTTGAAAAACTGGAAAAAGATGGATGTGTATCAAATATTCAGTATTTCTACAGATAAAAAAAGTGATATACTGAATGAAGTTGTAAAGAAAAGTTGAATGAAAAAGGAGAATCATTATGTCATTTCATTGTAGCCCGGCAATCCCACATCCGGTAGAAACTCTTGTACATGAGCCGTGGACACTGGCAATCAAGCCGTTTCAGGTATCTCCGAACACCTGGTATGTAGCAGGTCAGACCTGGGTTGGCTGCTATCTGATCGATACAGGCGATGGCCTGATCCTGATCGACAGCGCAATTCCGGAGAGCACGTATCTGATGGTAGATTCTATCTATGCACTGGGATACAAGCCGACTGATATTAAGAAAATCCTGATCAGCCATGCGCATTTCGATCACTGCGGAGCAGCAGCTGAAATGAAGGCGCTGACCGGAGCAAAGGTTTATATGTCCAAAGAGGACTATGTATTCATGAAGAGCTGCCCGGAGGAAACCATGATCCCGGATTCCGGCTCTCATGTACAGAACTTTGAACCGGATGAGTTTTATTCCGATGAGAAACCGGTAACCCTTGGAAATATCAGCATCCAGACCATGCTGACCCCGGGACATACCATTGGCTGCACCAGCTTTTTCTGGAAAGAGAAAAATCCGGTAACCGGTGATGAGTATGTGGTTGCCATGCACGGTGGTGTCGGAGCGAATACCATGAACGATAAGTACTATGCGACCAGCAAGTATTTAACTCCGGCTCTTCGTGACCGCTTCTTTGAGGATGCAGAAAAATTAAAGAAGATTCATGTAGATATTGCACTGCCGAGTCATCCGAATCAGATTGAGATCGTAGACAGAGCAGGACAGTATACCCATGAAAGTCAGCCATATCTGGATGATACGGTATGGGCAGATTTTATCACGGAACGTGTACGTCAGGTGCGCGAACTGATGAAATAAGGAAGACGCGGCACAGGGAGATTATCATGAGCATTGTAAAAGATTATGAAAACTATCTTGCAAAAAGAGCAGAATTTGAAAAGAATCCGATGTCCAAATACTGGACGAAGCAGGCAGAGCGTTATATGGAGCCGTTTCGTATGTTCGGAAATGTTTATTATGTAGGAGACAGCTGGGTTTGTGTACATCTGATCGATACCGGGGACGGACTTCTTTTGATCGATGCCGGAAACTGCGGCAATACCGCCATGCTGATCCATTCCATCTGGAAAGCTGGTTTTGATCCGGCTGATGTGAAGTGGATCCTGCTTTCCCACGGCCATGTCGATCATGTTGGCGGCGTAAAATTTATGCGCGATATGTTCGGCACGAAAATCTATATGGGTGAGCCGGATGCGATTATGTACCGGGAACATCCGGAGAAATCCTATATCCAGGACAGCCCGGATCTTATGGATGCTCCGTGTGAGCCGGATGGTGTGATCCGTGATGGAGATGAGATGACCTTTGGCAATGTCACCATGAAGTTTTACCTGGTACCGGGACACACTGAAGGATGCATCGCAATCTTCTTTGATGTGACAGAAGGAGACCGTACCGTGCGTGCAGGATATTATGGCGGTTTCGGCTTCAATACACTGGCAACCGATTATCTGACCGAGATCGGGGATCCGAAGTGCCATATGCGCGAGGTTTACCTGGAATCTCTCAAAAAAGTACGGAACGAGCATGTGGATTTCTTCTTAGGAAATCACTGCATCAACAACCATATGCCAGAAAAACTGGAAGCGATCAAAAACGGAGCGGACCGCACTGTATGGATCGATCCGGAAGAGTGGGGACGTTATCTGGATGAGAAGCGTGATGCACTGCTGAAATTCATGAAAGAAAACCCGGCCGCAGAATAAGAAATAAAAAACAGGAAATCTGAACGGGAATAAAATGCAGGGAAAAACGTTATATTAATTGTATGAACACATTAAAACGATTTCTATTTCATTTTTTCCTGTGTGGGGTTACCGGCTGGTGTCTGGAAGTAATCTTTACTTCCACAGAGTCCATCCTTGCCCATGACTGGCGGCTGATGGGGCAGACCTCGCTTCTGATGTTTCCGATTTACGGCTGTGGGGCTGTTCTGGCACCGATCGGCAGACTGGTTGACCGCTGGATCGGTGACGGACCGCTTAGTCCGGGGGACTGGATCATCCGGCATGGTCTGTTGTATATGGTACTTATTTTCACGGCAGAGTATCTGTCCGGTGCTTTTTTACAGTCGAAAGGAATCTGCCCCTGGGACTACACGGGGTATCAGACGAGTGTAAATGGTCTGATCCGTCTGGATTTTGCGCCGCTGTGGTTTCTGGCAGGACTTTTATTTGAACGGATTTCCATGATCCGAAGCAGATGTCTGCCCGGGCGGAAACAAAGGGAAAGCTGAGTCACCTGCCCGCCGGATGGCTGAGTGGACATGCCCGCGGAAATTGCGGCATACTTTTACAAAGCAATGAAAAAAGAGAGGCGAATGACTTGTTTTTGCCTCTCTTTTTTTATATACTGGAATCTACGGTATAAATCTAAAAAATGGAGCAGTTGAAAAATAAGCTGCGAGACAAATGAGGTGTGGGATGATACGAGTAATACTGATTCTTCTGGTAGTTGTGGTATTTCTCCTGGTGAGCGCACTGCCGCTTCTGATCGGAGAAAAATATGTTTGGAAGAACAACGAAAACCGCCAGAAAGAATATGCGTTAAAGGTAGTGAAGCAGATTTTTCATATGATTTTCCGGTTGACCGGTTCTACGTTAACGGTAAAAGGATTTGAAAACATTCCGGATAAGCCGGTGCTTTATGTGGGCAACCACAGAAGCTACTTTGATATTGTGAGCGGCTATATTGTTGTGCCGGGACAGACTGGCTTTGTGGCAAAAAAAGAAATGGAAAAAATTCCGCTTTTGCGTGACTGGATGCGCAACGTGAACTGTCTGTTCCTGGATCGTAAGGACATCAAAGCAGGTTTAAAGACGATCCTGGAAGGAATTGAAAAGGTAAAAGGCGGTTCCTCCATGTGGATCTTCCCGGAGGGAACGCGCTGCAAGGCAGAGGACCCGGTAGAAATGCTGGATTTCAAAGAAGGAAGCTTAAAGATCGCAGAAAAGTCCGGGTGCCCGGTTGTGCCGGTAGCCATTACCGGAACTGCCCAGATCCTGGAGCAGCACTTTCCGTTTATCCGCCCGTCCCATGTAACGATCGAGTTCGGGGAACCGTTTTACATCAAAGAGCTTCCGGCAGAGGACCGGAAACGTGCCGGTGCGTACACCGAAGCAAAAATCAAGGAAATGCTGGTGAGAGAGCAGGAAGAGCGGAAGCGGACCAAATAGAATCGTACCAAGCAGAACGGTATCAGGTAGAACCGTACCAGGTAGAATGTTTTGGGTTGCGGTTTGCGTACGCGTGTGGGTAGTAGCATTTCCTGGGCCAAACATTTGAAAGATACCGAGAAAAAGGAGAGAAACCGTGGATTTACTGGAATGCAGAAATAAATTAGATGTGATCGATAAACAGATCGTAAAGTTATTTGAGGAGCGCATGGACATCTGCGGCAAGGTGGCAGAGACCAAGATCGCTTCCGGAAAGGCTGTCTACGACGCGGAGCGCGAAAAGCAGAAGCTGGACGCGGTCAGTGCCATGGCAGACAGTGAATTTAACCAGGTTGCGGTGCGGGAGCTCTTTTCCCAGATGATGTCCATCAGCCGCAAATACCAGTACTCGATCCTGGCAGAGCATGGAAGAGCCTTGAAGCTGGGGTTTGAGCGTCTGGACAAGCTTCCTATGGATGGTGTGCGCGTGGTACACCAGGGTGTGGAGGGTGCTTACAGCCATGCAGCGGCGCTCCAGTATTTCGGGGAGAACGCAAGCATCTATCATGTGGCACATTTTGAGGATGCCATGAAGGAGGTACAGCTGGGAAATGCGGATTATGCGGTGATGCCGATCGAGAATTCCTCTGCAGGAGCGGTCATCGATATGTACGATCTTCTGACCCGCTACGATAATTATATTGTGGCAGAGACATTTCTTCCGGTTGAGCATGCGCTGCTTAGTGTGCCGGGAGCGAAGCTTTCCGATATCAAGACTGTATTTTCCCACCCGCAGGCGCTCATGCAGTGTTCCCAGTTTTTAAACGATAACGGTTTCAAGCAGATCAGCGTGGAGAATACCGCGGTAGCTGCAAAGCGTGTGGTCGAGGAGGGGGACAAGACCCAGGCGGCAGTAGCCAGCGAGATTGCCGGAAAGCTGTACGGCCTGGAGCTGTTGAAGCCGGCTATCCAGAACAACCAGGGCAATACGACCCGCTTTATCATTCTGGCAAACCGCAAGGTCTACCAGAAGAATGCAGGAAAGATCAGCCTTTGCTTTGAGCTGCCGCATACCAGCGGTTCACTGTATAACATGCTGGGAAACTTCATCTTTAACCATGTCAACATGATGATGATCGAATCCCGGCCGATCCCGGGCAGAAACTGGGAATACCGGTTCTTTGTGGATATCGAAGGAAACCTGCAGGATGCCGGTGTGAAAAACGCACTGCGCGGCATCGGTGCGGAGGCATTGAATTTTAAGATCCTTGGCAATTATTAATGAATAACGGTTCGGTAAGCCCGCACGAGGCAGTGCGGATTTGCCGGGCCGTTCTGAGCATTTAACCCAAATTTTACATAGGACGCTCCGCTATTTTACATCCTGCGGGTAAAGTATATAGAAGTGTGTTGCGTGCGATTTTGCAGGGAGGGACAGATTATGGTACGTACATTTGCAGCAATCGATGTCGGCTCGTTTGAACTGGAGCTTGGCATTTATGAGATTACGGAAAAAGGGGTGGTCCGTTCAGTTGACCAGGTGAAGCATATGATCGCGCTGGGCAAGGACACCTACAATACAGGAAAGATCAGCTACCGGCTGGTGGAGGAAATGTGCCAGGTCCTTTGTGATTTTGTCCGGATCATGAAGGAATACCAGGTGAAGGAATACCGGGCCTATGCGACCAGTGCCATGCGTGAGGCCAGAAACAGCCAGATCGTGTTAGAGCAGCTCCGCGTGCGGACCGGTGTGGATGTAAAGATCATCAGCAACTCGGAGCAGCGTTTTATCAGCTACAAGGCGATCGCATCCAAGGATGCAGAATTCCAGAAAAACATCCAGCGCGGAACCGCGATCGTGGACGTGGGCTTTGGAAGCATGCAGGCATCCCTGTTCGATAAGGATGCACTGGTTTCCACCCAGAACCTGCCGCTTGGCGTGCTCCGCCTGCGGGAGCTGATCGCGCATGAGAAGCTGACGCAGCAGGGAGCACAGAACCTGATCGCTGAGCTGATCGATAATGAGCTGGTCACTTACCGGAAAATGTATTTAAAAGACCGCGAGGTGAAGAACCTGATCGCGATTGGTGAGCCGATCCTTACACTTTATTATAAGATGGATGAGGGCAGGCGATCTGAACAGATCACGATCCAGGATTTTAATCGGTTTTATGAGCACTTAAAGGGCATGACGCTTGCCCAGACCGAGGACTTCTTTGATGTAAACGAGGAGTATGCAAGCCTTCTGTTCCCGGCGGCAGCCATGTACAAGCGGATGCTGGAGATTACCGGAGCAGAGGTGATCTGGGTGCCGGGCATCCACATGACCGATGGCATGGCAGCAGAGTACGCAGAGGATAAAAAGCTGATCCGTTTCCACCACAGCTTTGAGAACGACATCATTGTGACTTCCCGCAACATGGCAAAGCGCTATAAGTGCCATATGCCGCACATCCAGAATGTGGAGGAGGCAGCCCTTAAGGTATTTGACAGCTTAAAGAAATACCACGGGCTGGGACAGCGGGAACGCCTGCTTTTACAGATCGCGGCAAACCTGCATTCCTGCGGCAAGTTCGTGACCATGCGCGGGTCCACGGACTGCGGCTACAACATCATCATGGCTACGGAGATCATCGGACTTTCCCATGTAGAGCGTGAGATCGTGGCAAATGTGGTGAAGTATCACCAGCAGAAATTCCGCTATAATGAGGTAGAGGTGTCGGAGAAGCCGTCTAAGGACAACCGCCTGGCATCCACGGAGGACCTTTCCATTGTGATCGCCAAGCTGACAGCCATTCTCAGACTGGCCAATTCCATGGACCGGGGACATGCAGGAAAGCTGAAGGACTGCCGCTTAAGTATAAAAGAGAACCAGCTGGTTATTCAGACAGACTGTGCGTCTGACGTAACGCTGGAATCCATATCGATCGCGGACAAGGGAGATTTCTTTGAGGAAATCTTCGGGATCCGTCCGGTTTTAAGACAAAAAAGGAGAGTGTAGGCCATGGCAGAGATTGATGAAAAATATCTGAAACCTGAAAATTATGTAAACCGTGAGCTGAGCTGGCTGGAATTCGATTTCCGGATCCTGGGCGAGGCAAGAGATAAGACCATTCCGCTGTTTGAACGGTTAAAGTTTTTGAGTATCACAGCATCGAACCTGGATGAGTTTTTCATGGTTCGTGTGGCATCCTTAAAGGATATGGTCCATGCGAAATATAAGAAAGCCGATATTGCGGGCCTCAAGGCAGAGCAGCAGCTGGAGCTGATCGGGGCCAAAACCCACGAGCTGGTAAATCTCCAGTATTCCACCTATAACCGGTCTCTGCTGACGGCCTTAAAACAGCAGGGCCTGCAGATCATCTGTGAGCATGAGGAGCTTTCTGAGGAGGATGGTGCCTTTGTAGACCAGTTCTTCCATGATGATGTCTACCCGGTGCTGACCCCTATGGCGGTGGATTCCTCCCGGCCATTCCCGCTGATCCGCAATAAATCCTTAAATATTGCGGCGCTGGTACAGAAAAAAGACAGTGAAGACGGGGAACTGGAATTTGCCATGGTGCAGGTTCCGTCTGTGCTGCCGCGTATCGTAGAGCTTCCGGCAGGACCGGATGGGGAGCGCCGCGTCATTCTCCTGGAGGAGATCATCGAGCGCAACATGAAGGATCTGTTCTTAAACTACAACATTGTCAGTGCCCATCCGTTCCGTATCATGAGAAACGCGGACTTTACATTAGATGAAGAAGAAGCAGAAGACCTGTTAGAGGAGATCCAGAAGCAGTTAAAGAAGCGCCAGTGGGGCGAGGTCATCCGTCTGGAGGTAGAAGAAAAGGTAGACAAGCGCCTGTTAAAGATCTTAAAGCGGGAGCTTGCAGTCAGCAATGAGGACATTTACGAGATCAGCGGCCCGCTGGATCTGACCTTCCTTATGAAAATGTACGGTATGAGCGGTTTTGACAGCTTAAAAGCACCGTCCTATACCCCGCAGCCGGTCCCGGCATTTATGAATGACAATGATATTTTTACCAACATCCGCAAGGGCGATATCCTCCTGCATCATCCATACCAGACCTTTGACCCGGTCGTAGAGCTGGTGCAGAAGGCAGCAAAGGATCCGGATGTTTTGGCGATCAAGCAGACACTGTACCGTGTCAGCGGACATTCCCCGATCGTTGCAGCCCTGGCTGAGGCAGCAGAAAACGGCAAGCAGGTATCGGTTCTGGTGGAGTTAAAGGCGCGGTTTGATGAGGAAAACAACATTAACTGGGCAAAGAAGTTAGAGAAGGCCGGCTGCCATGTGATCTACGGTCTGGTTGGCTTAAAAACACACTGTAAGATCACACTGGTGGTGCGCCGCGAGGAAGACGGCATCCGCCGCTATGTACATCTGGGAACCGGAAACTACAATGATTCCACGGCAAAGCTTTACACGGACTGCGGTCTTATAACCTGCCACCCGCTGATGGGGGAGGATGCAACGGCAGTCTTTAACATGCTTTCCGGCTATTCTGAGCCGCCGACCTGGAACCGCCTGATCCTGGCGCCGTTGTGGTTGCGCAACCGCTGCGTCCGCATGATCCGCAGGGAGACTGCCCGTGCAAGGGAAGGAAAACCAGCCCACATCATGGCGAAGATGAATTCCCTCTGCGACCGCGAGATCATTGCCTGCCTGTATGAGGCATCCTGCGCCGGTGTAAAGATCGAGCTGGTGGTCCGCGGCATCTGCTGCCTGAAGGCAGGTATGCCGGGCTTAAGCGAAAATATTACGGTGCATTCCATTGTGGGAAATTTCCTGGAACATGCCCGGATCTTCTATTTTGAGAATGGTGGAAGCCCGGAGGTTTACATGGGAAGTGCCGACTGGATGCCGCGTAACTTAGATAAGCGTGTCGAGATCATGTTCCCGGTCGAGGATCCGGCCTTAAAGGAGCAGGTGATCCATATCCTCAAGGTGCAGCTGGCCGATAATGTGAAGGCTCATATTTTGCAGCCTGACGGCACCTACGAAAAGATCGACAAGCGCGGCAAGGTGCTTGTGACAGCGCAGGAGCAGTTCTGCGAAGAGGCTGTGGCTATGGCAAAGGCAGCTACTGCCCGGGATGATGTGCACAATACCCGTGTGTTTGTGCCGTCGGAGGGCCAGGGGCTGTAGCCTGAAGGCTGGATATAAGTGTGAATAGGAAAAGGATGTGCCCATAGTCCGGGTGCATCCTTTTTGCATTCACCCATTGTGCAGACAGACACATCCTTTTCCTGTTTTACCCGGAAATGTAATAAAAAAGTAAGGCAGGAAGGGCTGTTTTATGGTACACTGAAGGTAACTGTGAGGGACAGGCCAGAAACCGGATCGGGTGAATGTCTGTTGCTGCCTGCGCAGTATGCGAATAAAAAGAACGAGGCCTGCATAGCTGCACGGTTTCCCGAATAACGATAGATACACGAGGAGGAATGAGTCATGGCAGAAACCAATATTCTGGTAGTAGACGATGAACAGGAGATCGCGGATCTGGTAGAAATCTATCTGGTAAGCGACGGATATAAAGTATTTAAGGCATCCAATGCACAGGATGGCCTGGACATTTTGGAGAAGGAGGACATCCAGTTATGCCTCCTTGATATCATGATGCCGGGCATGAACGGCTTAGAAATGTGCAAAAAGATTCGGGAGACCAATAACATCCCGATCATCATGCTGAGCGCAAAATCGACCGATCTGGATAAGATCCTGGGACTGGGCACAGGTGCCGATGATTATGTAGTAAAGCCCTTCAACCCGCTGGAACTGACTGCCCGGGTGAAATCCCAGCTGCGCCGCTATACCCAGTTAAATCCGAGCAGCAACGTGCATGAGACCTTGAAGAACGAGATCAGCATCCGCGGACTCACCATCAACAAGGACAATCATAAGGTAACCGTTTATGACGAAGAGGTGAAGCTGACCCCGATCGAGTTCGATATTTTATATCTCCTGGCCTCCAATCCGGGCAAGGTATTCAGCACGGACGAGATCTTTGAGAAGGTCTGGAATGAGAAGGTGTATGAGGCAAACAACACCGTTATGGTACATATCCGCCGTCTGCGCGGCAAAATGAAGGAAGACGAGCGCCAGGACAAGATCATCACCACAGTGTGGGGGGTAGGATACAAAATTGAAAAATAACAGCAGAAAAAGCGATCTGAGCCACCGCTACCATACGCGGGTCATCGTGAACATCATTTAC
Source organism: Clostridium sp. AM42-4 (assembly GCF_003480105.1). Classification (NCBI taxonomy): domain Bacteria; kingdom Bacillati; phylum Bacillota; class Clostridia; order Eubacteriales; family Clostridiaceae; genus Clostridium; species Clostridium sp. AM42-4. Next base: position 62,872 of record NZ_QUIK01000002.1, on the reverse strand, counting down.
AGTACACTGGTGGCCTGCCTGATCGACATCTTTCTGGTGACAAACCTGACGATGCTGGCAGAATACGCAAAGCGCTCTGAGCAGTCGAGTGCCCTTCTCAATATGGTGGGGCAGTCAGATGTGGTAGTGGTCCTGGGCTATGTGCTGATCGGCATTCTGGCATTTTCGGTGACCTTTCTGCTTTTGCAGGAAAAGTCGGCAGCCTATATCGGGCGGATCTCCGATGTAGTAGAACGGATTTCCGACGGGGATTTAAACACCCAGGTGGAGGTGGTGGGAGACGATGAATTTTCCTCCATGGCCTCCAATCTGAACAAGATGGTGGAGGATATCCGCCGTCTGATGGATAAGGAGCGGGAGTCGGAGCGCACCAAAAATGAGCTGATCACGAATGTAGCCCATGACCTGCGCACGCCGCTGACCTCCATCATCGGGTATCTGGAGCTTTTGTCTGGTCAGGTGGTGCTGCCGCCGGAAATGCAGAAAAAGTATATCGATATCGCCTACAGCAAGGCCAAACGTCTGGAAAAGCTGATCGAGGACTTGTTTGGCTTTACCAAGATGAATTACGGAAAGCTTGCCATGCATGTGTCCAAGGTGGACATTGTAAAGCTTTTAGGACAGCTTTTGGAGGAATCCTATCCGAACTTTGCGAATAAAGGACTTTCCTATGAGCTGCAGAGCAATGTGCCTGCCAAGATCATTACGGCAGACGGCAACCTGCTGGCCCGCCTGTTCGATAACCTCATAGGCAACGCCATCAAATATGGCGCGGAGGGTAAGCGGATCACGGTTAAGGTAATGGCTGCGGCGGACACCGTTCAGGTTTCGGTCACCAACTACGGCTATGTGATCCCGGCGGAGGAGCTTCCGCTGATCTTTGACAAGTTCTACCGGGTCGAGCAGTCCCGATCTACCCACACCGGGGGAACCGGACTGGGACTTGCCATCGTAAAAAATATCGTCGATATGCATGGCGGGACCATTACGGTAAAGAGTGACTTAAACGGCACAGTGTTTACCGTAACCCTTCAAGTAGATTTCGATGTGGACAAGGAACATTTTGGAGAGCTGGGCACGCATGCGTGAACAGTGAATGATTTGGAGAACTCTGATGTGGATGAATAGAAATGAACGTTCAGGGATCCAGAGAGCCAGAACCATAAAGCAGGCTGCAGTCTTTCTGGCTGCGGCTTGCTTTTTCGGTAATCTGGCTTTTCTGGTTCCGGCCCGGGCTGAGGAAGACCCGGTGAGCATGGAGATAAGCTATGGCTATGAGGACAGTGCAAAGGGCGGGCGGTACCTGCCGGTGCATGTCACGGTAGGGAATAACCAGGAAACCCCGGTTAAGGGAACACTGGAGATCAAGACCCGGGAGTCCGATGAAACGGTTTACCGTTATGACTACCCGGTTGAGGTAGAGGCAAACGGGAGCAGGACTTCCTGTTATTATATTCCGCTCGGTACAGCGGCCGATGAGCTGGTGCTTTCCCTGGTGGATGAATCGGAAGCTGTGCTGCTGAACCGGAAAGTGAAGCTGAATGTAAGCCGGGATGTGCCGGAGCTGTTTGTCGGGATCTTATCGGATGCCCCGTGGGAGCTCCATTACCTGAATGGAGTGGGAATCAATTACAGCACCCTGCGCACCCGGACCTTTGAGCTGGACGGCAGTGAATTTCCGGAGGAAGAGGTAGGACTGAGCCAGTTCGATGTGCTGGTGGTAAACGATTATAAGCTGAGGGAGCTTTCCGGAACGCAGACAGCGGCGATCATGAACTGGGTCCAGAATGGCGGTGTGCTGATCTTAGGAACCGGTGACCGGGTCGATGATACGCTGGGCCGGTTTGCGCCGGAGCTTTTGGACGATTCCTACGGAACGCCGAACATCACCCATATTAACCTGGCAGAGGATTTTACGGCAGTGAACGAGCCGGGTGCCGGTATGTTGGCGATATCCTGTGTGGATGTGCCGCTGCACGGCGGTAATGTGATCCTTTCCAGCAATGGTTTCCCGCTTCTGACCGCAGCGGCCAAGGAGCAGGGAATGGTTGCGGTGGCAGCCTTCGACCTGGGCGATATCGCGCAGTTTTGTGAAAAGCAGACCTCGTATGTAGATTACCTGTTTACGAGCCTGCTTGGTGAGGAACGCATCAACCAGCTGGCAGAGGTGGTTTACAGCGGCAATTCCAGCCGCTTCTGGGCCGTACAGGGCCTTATCAACACCGGCGATGTGGATAAGCTTCCGAACCTCTGGCTGTATGTGGGGATAACCGGCCTTTACCTGCTCATTTTAGGGCCGGGTCTTTACCTGTTTTTGCGCGGGCGCGGTCTTCAGAACCTGTACCGCAAGGGCGTGGTGATCGTGGCACTTGGCTTTTCCGGCCTGGTGTATGTGCTTGGCATACCGACCCGTTTCCGTTCCACCTTCTATACTTATGCCTCCATTGAGGATGTGACGGACGATTATGTGACGGATACGACCTATATTAACATCCGCAATCCTTACAACCGTCCGTATACGGTGGAGCTTGACCCGGGCTACCGTCTGCTCCCGATCACCCGGAGTACCCAGTATACGGTGAGTGGCCAGTCTCTGGATGTAGATGCACCTTACCAGATCGCCATCTGCACGGGTGAGGATGCGCTGACGGTGAAGGGACAGAATATTTCTGCCTTCACACCGCGTTATTTCCGGCTGGAGCGCCGCACGGAAAATTCAGAAAAGGTGGGGATCACCGGCGAGGTGGACTATTTTGAAGGACAGCTCCAGGGTAGCCTGACGAACCGTTTCCCGTACCCGATCGAGAATGCAACCCTGATCCTGTACGGAAATATGGTGCAGCTTGGACGCATGGAAGCAGGTGAGACCAAGGATCTGGCGGGTTACCCGCTGCTGCGTTACCCGCTTGGCGATTCCTACCTGGCGGCAGAGCATATTTCCGGCGAGGATACCTACGCCTCAGCCGATATCCGGAACCGCAGCTATATGCTGGCTGTGGAGCGTTCTAACCTGACCCGCTTTTATCTGGATAACTACTTAACCGGCTACACGGCAGATGCCCGGGTCATTGCGTTCAGCACCCAGAAGGAGGAAAGCCAGTTTTTGAAGAACCCGTCTGAGGAAACCTATGGTATTACCATGCTGACCCAGACGGTTCCAGTCAGTGCCTCTCGCGACCACTCCATTTACCGGTCGGTACTGATGAAGGTTCCGAGGGTGAACGGCGGAAGCTATGACGCGGAAACCAACTCCATGAGCGGGGCAGAGCCGCTGACACTGGAATACCAGTTTGGAACCGATATTGAAGTAGAGAGCCTGACCTTTGAGAGTGTGTCGGAGGAATTTATAGACACCGGAAGCGGCAGCATAAGCCATATTTTCACCGGAAGCATCTATTTTTACAACTATGCGACCGGAAACTTTGACCGGATGGAGTTAGAGGGAACGACGCTGAATGTAGAGCAGCTAAAGCCGTATCTCTCACCGGGCAACACTTTAACGGTACGCTATGCCTATAACGGCAGCGGGCTCGATGCGATCCAGCTTCCAATGCCGATGGTAGCAGGGAGGGAACGATAATGCTGAAGATTCAGGGATTACATAAAAAATACGGCAATTACCACGCCCTGGACGGTCTGGACATGGAGCTTTCGGACGGAGCCCTGTTTGGCTTTGTAGGGCCAAACGGAGCCGGAAAGACAACCACGATCAAGATTATGACCGGGTTGTTAAAGCCGGACCAGGGAAGCGTAACATTAGATGGGACCGATATGCTGGCAGACACAATGGCGCTTAGAAGGCGGATCGGCTATGTGCCGGACCATTTTGGCCTGTATGACAATCTGAAGGTGTCGGAGTACATGGAATTTTTTGCGGCCTGCTACCACTTAGAGGGCTTTGAGGCGAGAAAGCGTGCCAGAAACCTGCTGGAGCAGGTGGGACTGGGCGGCCGGATGGATGCCTTCGTAGATGGCCTTTCCCGGGGAATGCAGCAACGTCTCTGTCTGGCCAGGGCCCTGATCCATGACCCGGAGCTCCTGATCATGGATGAGCCGACGGCTGGTCTGGATCCACGGACCCATATGGAATTCAGGCAGATGGTATGGGAGCTTCACGAACAGGGAAAGACCATTGTCTTAAGTTCCCACAATCTGGCAGAACTTTCCGAACTCTGCACGGATATCGGTATCATCGATGCCGGGAAAATGGTGCTTTCCGGCAGCATGGATGAGATCATGGAGCGCCTTTATACCTCCAGACAGATCATCATCAGTGTGCCGGGGCAGTTAGAAAAGGCCATCGCATTTTTAAAGGAAAATCCGATGGTGCGCACCATGACCATCAGCGAAAAAGATATCATGGTGGGCTTTACCGGGGACGAGCACATGGAGAGCGAGCTCTTAAAGCAGATGATCGAGGCCGGGATCCCGGTGCGCGGCTTTATGCGTGAGCCGGGAAGCCTGGAGTCGATCTTTATGCAGATCACGGATCATAATGAGGAAAAGGTGGTGTTGTCCTATGAAGACGAATCCGGTCTATAAGCGGGAGTGCATGGTCAGTGCCAGAAGTTTTAAGCTGGCACTGGTGCTTCTGATTTTTAACGGGATCCTGGCGCTGGTGGCACTGTTAAATATGTATTCAGCGCTGGCCCAGGTGCGGCTGACGGCAGAGGTGCAGTACACCGGTTTCCTGGATCTTTACATGTTTGTGGCAGCATTGGAATTTCTGATGCTCATCCTCATTATGCCTGCAGTGACGGCAGGGAGCATCAGCGGAGAGCGGGAACGCCAGACTCTCGACCTGATGCTGACAACCTGTATGACTCCGGTGGATATTGTTCTGGGAAAGCTGGAAGCAGCGCTTGGCACCATGTTTCTGATGGTGGTTTCCAGCCTTCCGGTGTTAGCCATGGTATTTGTGTATGGTGGTATCTTTTTTTCTGATCTTGCTCTGTTGTTATGCTGTTTTTTTGCGGCAGCCGTGTTTATGGGAAGCATCGGCTTATGCTGTTCTGTGCTTTTTAAGCGGACAACAGCAGCTACGGTAGCGGCCTATGCGGTGACTGCCGTGCTGACAGCCGGAACCTACGGGATCAATTTCCTGGTCACCTACATCAACCAGATGCGGATCGGGGAATACCTGGCATCGGCTGAGTCCGGCGGGGTATCCGGCGCCTCCGGAGAGCTTTTGTATGTGCTGCTTTTAAACCCCATTGCGACCTTTGCGCAGGTGCTTGGCCGTCTTGCAGCTACAAACCAGAGCTGGGTGCAGGTGGGAAGCTGGTTCGGAAACCAGAAGGAAGGGCTTGTCATCACCCACTGGATGGGAATCAGCATGGGGATCCAGATGGTCCTTGCGGCGCTGTTTGTGTTCTGCGCCGTGCGGGCCGTGGAGCAGAGGAGATCCTAAAATATAGCAATTTAAATGTATGTATGACAAGGGCCGTGTGAGTTGCCGAAAGGCAACTCGCACGGCCCTATTAAAGTTAATCAAATTGTTAAATTTACATGAGGTGCAGCTTCCGGCACAGGCGCAGGACCCGCATGCCGAACGGCATGTCCGGAAGCTCCTCTGCGGTGACAGCTTTGGTCAGGACGATCAGAAGTCCGTAGATGACCATCGCTGCTGGAACGCTGATGAGAAGTCCAAGCTGGTAATAGCCGGTGATGCGTTCAATCACGGTGTAGACCAGAAGGGCAGCAACGCCCATGATAGCGGCACAGATGCAGGGCAGCAGGAAGGTGGTCTTTACTTCCTGGCGGTAGCGTAAGGCCCTGCCGATGGCACGCCAGTTTAAAAGGCAGACTGCCAGGGCAAAGGTTACATTGCCGATGACCAGTCCGTATACCCCCCAGTTTAAATACTTTAACATCACGTAAACCAGTGCGGCGTGGATGATTAGGGAGATGGCGGAGTGGGTCACGGATTTGCGCATCAGGTCAATTCCCTGCAAGACGGCGTTCGTGACAGTCGAGAGGGAAAAGAAGATAACAGCCGGTGCACCAAGCATCAAAAGATTGGTGGTCAGCTGGCGGCTGTCGTGGAAGATCAGCCGCAGAACCGGAGTTGCCAGTGCTGCCATGCCGAAGGCACATGGAATGGCAATCAGCATGTTGAATTTGATGGTAAGGCGGATCTTGTACATGACATCCGCCTTATTTTTCTGGGCGCGGGAGCGCACGATACTTGGGATCATGGAAGTACCCAGGGAGGAAGCTACGGCTACCGGTACATTGGAAAGCAGGCGGTATTTGCCGCCGTAGATGCCTAAGAGGGAAAGGCGTTCTTTTTCTGTAAGACCTTTTCCACTCATCAAGAAGCCGAACATGGAGTTATCCACAGAACCACTTAACTGATACACAAACTGGCTGAGAATGATCGGGGTCAGAGTCAGAAATAACGCGGTGTATACATGCTGCCAGCTTTCCAGGCGGTCTGTCTGCGGCTTCCGGAAAGCTGCCGCATTCTGTTTGCGGTAAAGGAACATCAAAAGAGTCAGGAATACAAAGGCAGCCAGTGCGCCGGAAAGGGTACCGAGGGTACCGCCCGCAGCGCCGTAGGCAGCCGGAGTTTCCCGGTTTGCAAACCAGTGCATGAAAGCAAAGGAAGCAGCTACGCTGATGACAGCATTTACGACCTGCTCAATAACCTGGGAGATGGAGGTCGGTACCATATTGCCAAGTCCCTGGAAATAGCCGCGCACCACACCCATAATGGAAAAGACCAGAATGGTCGGTGCCATAACTTTCAGCGGCAGGGCACTGTTGGGGCTGTTAAAGATGTGGACGGTGATCCAGTCTGCGCCAAACAGCAAAAACAGGGTCATAAGACCGCCTGCGACAAGGCCGAAGAGCAGGCCGGCCCGGAAAACACGCTGTACATCCTGAATCTTGCCGTGCACGCGCCTTGCCGCGATCAGCTTGGAAATGGCGAGCGGCAGACTGTAGGAAGACAGGATCAGCCCAATGTTGTAAATTTCGTAGGCCGTGTTGTAGTAACCGATTCCCTCATCGCCGATGGCGCGGGTCATAGGAATCTTGTAGAGAAGTCCGATAAAGCGGACGATGATACCGGCTGCGGCGAGAATGCTTCCCTGTACCAGGAAGTTGCCGGAGTCGGATTTTTCCTTATTGTTACCCATACGTAAATTTCTCCTTTAGTAATTGCATCTGGACAAAACGATATCATATATATAGAAAAAGTTTTGCCGGAACAGTAACAGTATATCCCATCGACGGTATGATTGCAATCTGGAAATGGGAGGGGAGATATGGTAGAATGTTACTGTTGGCGACTTCGAATGTTCTGGACGGACAAGTCTGGCGAACCATGGATTTTCGCTATGTCGCTGCATGCTTTGATAGTTACGAAAGGATCATGATATTATATGAAAAATAATCAGGAGTCTGTCTGGATGCTTCAGACAAAACGGGCAGATTTTAACGGGATCGCGAAGCGCTTTCACATCAGTCCGGTGACAGCCCGGGTTCTCCGGAACCGTGACGTAGAGGGCGAGGAGGCGATTGAGCGTTACTTAAACGGAACTCTGGACCAGCTTTACGATCCCCACCAGATGAAAGATATGGACAAGGCGGCTGCTTTGATCCTGGAAAAGATCCGGCAGGGGGTCCGCATCCGCATTGTCGGTGATTACGATATCGACGGGGTGTGTTCTACTTATCTTTTGTACCGGGGACTGGCCCGGTGCGGCGGACAGGCCGACTACCAGATTCCAGAGCGCATCCGCGACGGGTACGGCATCAACGAATCCATCATCCGAAAGGCGAAGGAGGATGGCATCGATACCATTGTCACCTGCGACAACGGCATTGCGGCGCTGGAACAGATCAGGCTGGCAAAAGAACTTGGCATGACGGTGATCGTGACCGATCACCATGAGGTAGTCCGTGCGGAGGATGGAAGCCAGATTCTGCCACAGGCAGATGCAGTCGTGAACCCGCACCGGGACGACTGTTCGTACCCGTTTGCCGGAATCTGCGGAGGTGTGGTTGCGTACAAGCTGGTGCAGGTGCTCTATGAGCAGAGCGGGGTACCGAAGCAGGAATGGCTGGATATGCTGGAATTTGCAGCGATCGCCACGGTCGGTGATGTGATGAAGCTGCAGGATGAGAACCGCATCATTGTGCGCTGGGGCCTAAAGCAGATGCCGTATACCGCCAGTGCCGGACTGCGTGCATTGGTGGAAGCCTGTGGTCTGGACATCTTCGACCTGACAGCGTACCACATCGGCTTTGTGATCGGTCCCTGTTTAAACGCAAGCGGACGGCTGAAGACCGCACAGCTGGCACTGGAACTGTTGCTGTGCGGAGAAGAAACTTCGGAGGGTCTGCTTTCTGCTTCCGGGACACAGAATGGACAGGGAAAGATGGCTGTATGCATGCAGCAGGGACATTCCCGGGCAGAAGCGCTGGCAGCAGAACTTAAAAATCTGAACGAAGAGCGCAAAGACATGACTCAGGCCGGCATGGAGCAGGCCTTTGAGCAGGTCGATACCGAGCTTTCGCAGGATGATGTTCTGGTCGTATACCTGCCGGACTGTCATGAATCCCTGGCGGGAATTATCGCCGGAAGAGTGCGCGAGGCCTACAATAAACCTTCATTTGTGCTGACAAAGGGTGAGGACTGCGTGAAAGGCTCCGGCCGTTCCATTGAAAGCTACCATATGTATAAGGCTCTGTGCGGCGTACAGGATCTGCTCTTAAAATTCGGAGGCCATCCGATGGCAGCCGGTTTCTCTTTAAAGGAAGAAAATGTGGAAGAGTTCCGCCGCCGCTTAAACGAGCAGTCCACGCTCACAAAAGAGGATTTTATCCCAAAAATCTGGATCGATGTGGCGATGCCGCTGGAATACATATCCGAAGCGCTGGTAAATGAGTTAAAGAGCTTAGAGCCGTTCGGACAGGGCAATGAAAAGCCGCAGTTTGCGCAGAAAAATTTGCGTATCCGCAGTGTGCGGGCCATCGGCCGCAACAACAATGCCGTCCGCATGACGGTGGTAAGTGAACAGGGCCGCCCCATGGAAGCCATGGTGTTTACCGTGGCAGATCAGTTTGTGGAAGAAGCAAAGCAAAGCAGAAGTATCGATGTGATCTACTATCCGGATATCAATGAGTACAATGGAAACCGGACACTGCAGATCGTGGTGCGGGCGTACAAACTGCATTCTTAAAGATTTTTCTTTATGATTCTCACAATTTTTTGTACAGACTCATAATTGCTTGACACTTAGAAAACGCTGTACTATAATCGAGCGTAAATAACCGCGAAGGCGCTGGGCTGACCAGTGCCTTTGTCACAACGTGGCGGCCTGTATTCTACGGGAATCGTTGTGTCACAACAAATGCAAAGGAAAGCAACTGCCTGAAAGGTATCAGAGAGGGCATTTGCGGAAAAGGAGACAAAGCCCATGGTTAATGAGGTAATGAAATTTATCGAAAACTATGACCCGGAAGTCGGCAAGGCAATTGAGCAGGAAGCCGCACGTCAGAGAAGAAATCTGGAGCTGATCGCTTCAGAAAATATCGTATCTGAGCCGGTCATGATGGCAATGGGAACCGTGCTGACCAACAAATATGCGGAGGGTTACTCTGGAAAGCGCTATTACGGCGGCTGCCAGTACATCGACGTGGTAGAGACCATCGCAATCGAGCGTGCAAAGAAGCTGTTCGGCTGTGAGTATGCCAATGTTCAGCCGCATTCCGGCGCACAGGCAAACATGGCAGTATTCCTGGCTATGTTAAAACCAGGTGACACCGTACTCAGCATGAGCCTCGACCATGGCGGTCATCTGTCTCACGGAAGCCCAGTGAACTTTTCCGGCCTTTACTTCAACATTGTATCCTATGGTGTAAACGATGAGGGCTTCCTCGATTACGACCAGGTAGAGCGTCTGGCTGTAGAGCATAAGCCGAAATTGATCCTTGCAGGTGCAAGTGCATACGCAAGAGAGATCGACTTTAAGCGTTTCCGCGAGATTGCAGACAAGGTTGGTGCATACCTCATGGTAGATATGGCACACATCGCAGGTCTGGTAGCAGCAGGAGAGCATATGAGCCCGATCCCGTACGCAGACGTGGTAACCACTACCACTCACAAGACCCTGCGCGGACCGAGAGGCGGCATGATCCTAGCAAGCAAGGAGTCTGCTGACAAGTTCAACTTCAACAAAGCCATCTTCCCGGGAACCCAGGGCGGTCCGTTAGAGCATGTGATCGCAGCAAAGGCAGTCTGCCTGGGCGAGGCATTGAAGCCAGAGTTCACCGAGTATCAGAAGCAGGTCCGCAAGAACGCGAAGGCACTGGCAGCAGCACTGGTAGCACAGGGCTTCAAGCTGTTAACCGGCGGTACCGACAACCACTTAATGTTGGTAGACCTGCGCGGCATGGACGTCTCTGGAAAGGAACTTCAGAACCGTTGTGATGAAGTCTTCATCACCCTGAACAAGAATACCGTTCCGAATGAGCCGAGAAGCCCGTTCGTAACCTCCGGTGTCCGCATCGGAACCCCGGCCATTACCACCCGCGGCTTAAAGGAAGAGGATATGCCGAAGATCGCAGAGTGCATCTGGCTGGCAGCAACTGATTTCGAGAACAAGGCAGATTACATCCGCGGCGAAGTAACGAAGCTGTGTGAGAAATATCCGCTGTACGAATAAAATAGAATGAAATAAGAACTGGAACGTATTAGGGACCGGAAATCCTATCCCCGCTATGTGGCGGGGCAGGATTTCCGGTCCTTTTTCTTGTTGTTTTGCTTTACATATATTTAACATATCCCCTCTTTTTGATTTTACATTCAAATTTTACAATGCAGTTGTGGTTGAGAGAGAAGAAAGAAAATTCCGGAAACCACAGTAAACATGCAAGGAACTGAAATGAATGTATAAACAAAGAAAAGAGGAGAACACGTATTATGAAGAAGACATTAGCAATGGTATTAGCAATGGGTATGACAATTGCAAGCTTGACTGCTTGTGGCGGCAGCAAACCGGCAGAGACAATTGCAGCAGCTACCGAGGCAGCAAAGACTGAGGCAGCAAGCGAGGCAGATACAAAAGCAGAAGAGACCACCGAAGCAGCTGGCGGCAAGGCAGAAGGCCCGATCACCGTGGTTTCCCGTGAGGATGGATCCGGTACCAGAGGCGCATTCATCGAGCTGTTCGGCATTGAGACCAAGAACGATGCAGGCGAGAAGGTAGATAACACCACCGAGGATGCAGAGATCACCAACAGCACCTCCGTTATGATGACCACCATCGCAGGCAACAAAGGAGCAATCGGTTATGTTTCCCTGGGTTCCTTAAATGACACCGTAAAGGCAGTTAACATCGACGGTGCTGAGGCAAGCGTCGATGCGATCAAGGCTGGCGAGTACAAGGTAGCACGCCCGTTCAACATTGCAGTAAAAGATGGTTTAAGCGATGTTGCTTCTGATTTCATCACCTTCATCATGAGCGAGGATGGCCAGAAGGTTGTTGAGGACAACGGTTACATCAGCCAGGGCAATGAGGGTGCTTACACCGCTTCCGGTTTAAAGGGCAAGGTTGTTGTTGCAGGTTCTTCTTCCGTAACTCCGGTTATGGAGAAGCTGAAAGAGGCTTATGTAGCTGTAAACCCGGATGTGGAGATCGAGGTTCAGCAGTCTGATTCCACCACTGGTATGACTTCCGCAATCGAGGGTGTCTGTGATATCGGTATGGCATCCAGAGACTTAAAGGACAGCGAACTGGAAGCTGGTCTGACCCCGACCGTCATCGCAATGGATGGTATCGCAGTTGTAGTCAACAATGAGAGCCCGGTTACCGAGCTGACCAGTGAGAACGTAAAAGACATCTTCACCGGTGCAATCACCGATTGGGCAGATGTTCAGTAAGCAGTAACAGCAAGACACTTAAAACAGACGGTCTGCTGTAGAATTACAGTAGTTTAGCAAGAAAACAAACAGGGCAGCAGGGCGACATCGTTGAAGCGCGGCGCAGACCGTAACGAAGAACCAGCTGCCCTGTCTGACTGTAAGGCATGCGGAAAGATAAAGGTTGCATATCTTCCGCTTTTATAAGGAAAGAAAGTGAGAACCATGAAAAATCTGAAAGAACAGCTGATGCACGCAGTATTTTTACTCAGTGCCTGCGTGTCCATTCTGTGTGTTGCCATGATCTGTGTATTCCTGTTCGCAAATGGTATTCCGGCGATCGGAAAGATCGGAGTCCTGAACTTCTTAACCGGCGAAAAGTGGAAACCGGGCAATAACCTCTTTGGCATCCTGCCGATGATCTTAGGCAGCATTTACGTGACAGCCGGTGCCGTCATCATCGGAGTGCCGATCGGCATTCTGACTGCAGTCTTTATGTCGAAGTTTTGTCCGAAGCGTGTTTACAAGATTGTAAAGCCGGCGATCGATCTGCTGGCAGGAATCCCTTCGGTTGTATATGGATTCTTCGGTATGGTTGTGATCGTACCGGTTGTCTCCACCCTGTTTGGCGGAAGCGGCAAGAGCATGCTGACCGCATCGATCCTGCTTGGAATCATGATCCTGCCGACGATCATCGGCGTGTCGGAATCCGCGATCAATGCCGTACCGTCCAGCTATTACGAAGGTTCCCTGGCACTGGGGGCCAGCCATGAGCGCAGCGTATTTTTCGCTACACTTCCGGCAGCAAAATCCGGTATTCTGGCCGGTGTGATCTTAGGTGTTGGCCGTGCCATCGGTGAGACCATGGCGGTCATCATGGTAGCCGGAAACCAGGCACGTATGCCGAAGGGCATTTTGCAGGGTGTCCGCACCATGACGGCAAACATCGTTCTGGAAATGGGATACGCGACGGATCTCCACCGGGAAGCGCTGATCGCCACGTCGGTAGTCCTTTTCGTATTCATTCTGATCATTAACCTGTCGTTCTCAGTTATCAGCAGAAAGGCGAATGCATAATGGAAGCAGCTATGGAAAAGAAAAATATCGAAATGCAGGCGATCAACCGCCAGACCTTCGGGCAGCGGTTAAAGTCCTACAAACGCAGTCCGCTGTCTCTGGTGCTTCTGATCCTGGTATCGGCATCGGCACTTCTGACAGTGATGACCTTACTGTTTTTACTGGCTTATATTCTGATCAAGGGAATCCCGTATCTGACTCCGAGTTTGTTTGCGTGGGAATACAACAGTGAGAATGTATCCCTCATGCCGGCACTCGTCAATACGGTGATCATGACAGGGCTCTCCCTGCTGATCGCAGTTCCCCTTGGCATTTTCGCGGCCATCTATCTGGTGGAATACGCTAAACGTGGCAACCGGCTGGTGAATATCGTGCGGATCACCGCAGAGACCCTGACCGGCATTCCATCCATTGTATATGGTCTGTTTGGATTTCTTCTGTTTGCCGTGGCGCTCGGCTGGTCTTACACCATCTTAGGCGGCGCCATGACACTGGCGATCATGATCCTTCCGACAATCATGAGAACCACGGAGGAGGCATTAAAAGCGGTCCCGGATTCTTACCGGGAAGGAAGCTTCGGCCTTGGTGCCGGACGTCTCCGCACCGTTTTCCAGGTGGTCCTGCCATCGGCAGTGCCTGGAATTCTGGCAGGTATCATTCTGGCGGTCGGCCGTATTGTAGGCGAGACCGCGGCACTGATGTATACAGCGGGAACCGTTGCAGGCATTCCATCCAACTTATTCGGCTCTGGCCGAACCCTGGCAGTGCACATGTACGTGCTGACCAATGAAGGACTTTACACCAACCAGTCCTACGCTACGGCAGTAGTGCTGCTGGTGATCGTAGTTTGTATCAACGCAGTATCCGGGTTCATTGCAAAGAAAGTATCCGGAAAGACCGCTTAATTTCCGGTGGAAGAACAATCTGGAAAGACGGCTCAGTATTCTGGCTGCGGCGCAAAAGGTGCCGCGGCATCCAAAAACAGAGAGGTAACGTATGGATAAGCTAACAATCAGCAACATGGAATTGTATTACGGCGATTTTAAAGCCTTAAAAGGAATCAATTTAAATATCCAGGCCAACGAGATCACGGCGTTTATCGGTCCGTCCGGCTGCGGAAAATCCACCTTATTAAAATCCTTAAACCGCATGAATGACCTGGTAGAGGGGTGCCGCATCACCGGAAGCATCCTGCTTGACGGGGAAGACATCTACGGGGACATGGACATCAACCTTCTCAGAAAGCGGGTCGGCATGGTGTTCCAGAAGCCAAACCCGTTCCCGATGAGTGTTTACGACAACATCGCCTACGGACCGCGTACCCACGGCATCCGCTCCAAGGCACAACTCGATGACATCGTAGAGAAATCCCTGCGCGACGCAGCCATCTGGGATGAGTTAAAGGACCGCTTAAAAAAGAGTGCGCTGGGACTTTCCGGAGGACAGCAGCAGCGTCTTTGCATCGCAAGAGCACTGGCCGTGCAGCCAGAAGTACTTCTGATGGATGAGCCGACCTCTGCACTGGACCCGATCTCAACTTCCAAGATCGAGGACCTTGCGGTGGAACTGAAAAAAGATTATACTATCGTCATGGTAACCCATAACATGCAGCAGGCAGCGCGAATCTCTGACAAGACCGCATTCTTCCTGATGGGCGAAGTGATCGAGTTCGGCGAGACCGAGCAGATCTTCTCCATGCCGAAGAACAAGAAGACAGAAGATTACATTACGGGGAGGTTTGGCTGATATGCGCAATCGATTTGATGAACAGCTGGAGCTTTTGAATGTGGAGCTGATCCGCATGGGAGCACTGTGTGAGGATGCGATCTCGTACGCATCCCGCACGCTGATGGGTGAGGGGGACTTTACCAAGGATGTCTACAAGGCCGACCATGAGATCGACCAGAAGGAGCGCGACATCGAGAATCTCTGTATGCGCCTTCTTTTGCAGCAGCAGCCGGTAGCGAAGGACCTGCGTCAGGTTTCTTCCGCACTGAAAATGATCTCCGATATGGAGCGGATCGGTGACCAGGCATCCGATATCGCGGAAATCTGCGGCTTTGTGGATGACCGCGAGGCAAAGAGCCGCCTGCATATCCGCGACATGGCCGATGCGACCATGCGCATGGTGACCCAGAGCATTGATTCCTATGTAAAACGGGATCTCAACATTGCAAAAGAAGTGGTCCAGTACGATGATGTGGTGGATGATCTGTTTGGCAAGGTGAAGGAGGAGCTGATCGGCATGCTGAGTGCCGGAAGCACCGACGAGAAAATGGGCGAGTTTTGTATCGACATGCTGATGATCGCCAAATACTTTGAACGAATCGGAGATCATGCTACCAACATTGCAGAGTGGGTGGAGTATTCCATCACGGGAACCCACTTGGAATAAAAGGAGAAAAAGATGATCTATCTGGTAGAAGACGATGAAAGTATCCGGGAACTTGTAATCTATACGCTGCAGACCACGGGTCTTACTGCAAAGGGGTTTCCCTGCGCGAAGGATTTCTGGAATGCCATGAAACAGGAGTATCCGTCACTGGTGCTCCTTGATATCATGCTTCCGGATGAAGATGGCCTGACCATCTTAAAGAAGCTGCGGGATGCCGGCCCCACAAAACGGCTTCCCGTTATCATGCTGACAGCCAAGGGAACCGAATATGACAAGGTAGTTGGCCTGGACAGTGGCGCAGACGATTACATACCAAAGCCGTTTGGCATGATGGAGCTGGTCTCCCGGGTGCGCGCCCTTTTGCGCCGGGCAGAGCCGGAAAAAGAAAAACGCACCGATGCCTGCACCGCCGGTCCGATTCACGTGGACTTAAACCGCCATGTGGTAACGGTAGACGGAACTGCTGTAGCGCTGACGTACAAGGAATTTGAGCTGCTCTGTTATCTGACCGAAAACAAGGGCATGGTCTTGACCAGAGATCAGCTGTTATCCAAAATCTGGGGATATGATTTTGACGGAGAAACCCGCACGGTGGATGTCCACATCCGGACACTCAGACAGAAGCTTGGCGAGGCCAGCCGCTGCATCGAGACCATCCGCGGGGTTGGTTATAAGTTGGAGGAATCCGAAACATGAAGATCAAACGAAAAATCTACTGGAATCTGTGTCTGGTAGCACTTCTGACCATGGTGGTGTCAGCGTTGATCACGACGCTCCTTTTGTGCCAGGATCTGCAGACCCAGATGCGCCAGGCAGTTATGACCGAGGTGCGCTACCTGGAGTCCGCCATGGAGGTATCCGGGGAAGATTACCTTTCTCATTTAAAAAGCCGCGGGGACGGCAACAGCGTTAACCGCATTACCTGGGTCGATGCAAACGGCAGCGTGCTCTATGACAGTTATGCGGGCAGCGAGAGCCTGGAAAACCACAAAGACCGACCGGAGATCGCGGCAGCCTTAAAAAATGGACGCGGCGAGAGCGTCCGTACCTCCCGCACCCTTGCGGAGCAGACCTACTATTATGCAGCACGTCTGAGTGATGGCAGTGTCATCCGCGTGGCAAGTACCACAAAGAGTGCCCTCGCGACGGTATTCCACACCGTTCCGGTCATGATCGCCATGGCTGTTCTGATCGTTCTGGGAGTTCTGATCCTGGCTGAGTTCCAGACCAAGCGGATCATCGCACCGATCAACCAGATGAATCCGGACGATCCGCAGGCTGGAGATGTATACGATGAGCTGGCACCGCTGGTGCGTCGCCTGGAAAAGCAGAAGGAAACCATCCGCCAGCAGATGGAGATATTAAAAGAAAAGCAGGAAGAATTCTCCGCGATCACGGAAAATATGCGCGAAGGTTTTCTTGTGGTAGACAGCAAAGGCGATGTGATGTCTTACAACAAGAGCGCACTGAAGCTTCTGGGAATCTCGGAAGGGGAAGAAGGAATGCTAAGCCGTCATGGGAATGATGGGAATGCGGCGTGGGAAGAACATGAAAAAACAGATGCAAATGTAAACATCATCAGCATCAACCGTTCCGAAAACTTCCGCAGGGTCGTGGACGAAGCCTTAAAAGGCAGCCACTGTGAGGAAATGCTGGATGTCGGGAACCGGCATTACCAGATCATCGCAAACCCGGTCGCAGAATCCGAAGAACGCAGCGGTGCCGTCGTAGTCATTCTGGATGTCACCGAGCAGCAGGGCCGCGAGGAACTTCGCCGCGAATTTACCGCGAATGTCTCCCACGAATTAAAGACTCCGCTGACCTCCATCTCCGGTTACGCAGAAATCATGATGAACGGCATGGTACAGCCCGCCGACATGGGCCGCTTCTCTGGAAAGATCTACAAAGAAGCCCAGCGCCTGATCACGCTGGTAGGTGATATCATCCGCCTGTCCCAGCTGGATGAAGAAAAAGTCCAGATGGAAAAAAGTCCGGTCGACTTACACCTCCTTGCCTCCGACGTGGTAAAACGCCTGCAGGACGTGGCAAAGAAAAATCAGGTTACACTGATGCTCACTGGCAAACCAACCGTGGTAAACGGCAACGCGCAGATCCTCGACGAGATGATCTACAACCTCTGCGACAACGCCATCAAATACAACAAGCCGTTTGGTGAAGTCGAAGTCAATGTCGCCATGATCAAAGACCACCCGGTCCTCACCGTGGAAGACGACGGAATCGGCATCCCGCCGGAAGACCAGGAACGCATCTTTGAGCGTTTCTACCGGGTCGATAAAAGCCATTCCCGCCAGATCGGCGGCACCGGACTGGGACTCTCCATCGTAAAGCACGGAGCCATCTATCATAAGGCGAAAGTAGAGCTCAAGAGCGCGCCCGGGGAAGGAACCACCGTGCGGATCACGTTCTAGTAGTTTTTATGTTGAATATTTTATTAAATAATGTTATATTATACATAAGCAAAGAGGTGCTACCGATAGACGGTTGCCCAGCTTTTATATGTTGACTTTAGAAAAGCCGCTCACACTTTTGCAGGGTATGGGGCGGCTATTTCTGTGTTTTATTACTATCTCGGCCAACTTTATAGCCGAGTCCGAAGCATGTAAAGCACAAGCTTAACAGCGCGATTACGTCAGCAATATTCATTGGCTAAGCCCTCCCTTCAAGATATTTCCAAAAGGATATCTATGTAATCGGAGGGTCACAGTCCCTCCGTAGAGGGGCGACCGCCTACCGTGTTATGGTAGCACCTCATATAATGATAGCATAATTTGTTTTGGCAAGAAAGTGTTTTTTATGTTTTAAAAGAGAGCATATTAAGCAGCTCATTTTGCAGGTTTTATTATCTAACGGATTCGATAAAGTAGAAAGCCACCGTCACGCGTTTCTGTAGTGCGTGACGGTGGCTTTCGGACCTTTTTAGAAAAGATGATTAAATTGCTACATCGTAATGAGGTGATATGCGATCTGGTCGGCGGTCATCATCTGTGCTTCCCTCTGGTGGCAGGTAAAGATGATGATCTGACCCGGATACGCCTTCTTCAGCCACTTGAGGGCGGTGTGCAGCCGGTCTTCGTCGTAGAGTACGAAGCTGTCATCGAAGATCAGCGGCATGTAGTCGCCTTCCGGCTGGATGAGCTTTGCTGCGGCGAGGCGCAGGGCCAGGTAGATCTGGTCCATGGTGCCGCTGGATACTTGTTCTACCGGAACAAGGCGGGTGCGGGTGTTCATGAAGACATTTAAGTTTTCATCGACACTCATGCTGTCATAGATGCCGCCGGTGATCCCGGAGATTAAATCGGATGCAGTTTTGTTTAAGTAAAGTCCGAAGGAATCGCGGATGGTGGCGGAAAGCTCGGTCATGGTCTCCAGAGCAAGGTCAATGGCGGTAATCTCCTCGCGGATGCGGTCATTTTCGGCAAGAACTTGCTTTAAGGATTCGGTCTGGTCCTTGCAGTGTGCCAGGTGGTCCAGCTTTTTTTCCAGCTCCCACTGGGCTTTTTGCTGGCGGGAGATGACATCGTCGCAGTCCGTTTCTTTTTCCTGCAGGGCGCTGATCTCGGCGGCCTGTTCCGTTACGGACTGCTCGGAGCACTCCAGCACCTGGCTTAGGCGGATGAATTCTTCCATGCGGCCCTCGAAGGCCTTCATTGCCTCCTCGGAGATGGAGGAATCACCCAGGTGGCGGGAGAAAATTTCCTGCAGCAGCTTTTCTGTCATGGAAAGCTCCTGGCGCAGGCTGCGGTTCTTCATAAAGAAGATGAGCCCGACAGCGAAAAAGAAGACTGCAGCAGCACTTAAAATGCAGATGAGCCATATGGTATAGCGGGACACGCCGGTCGATACGGACATCAGCGCGCCTGCACCGGATGTGGCGGTGGAAATCGGCTGGGAACTGAAAAAGCCGAGGACACCGGCCCCGATGGTAGAGCAGATGGCAAGCACCAGCATGATAACAGGCAGTACTGTGCGTCCCTTTCGGGAAGCAGTTTCTTCCAGTTCCTGATAATGACTGTAAGTAGTTTTTGCATTCTCCTGGTAAGCGCGGATGGAAGCCTCATCAGTAAACTGCGCGCCTTCCAAGGCCTGGCGGCCCTTTGCGATTTTCTGGAGCAGGGTTTCGCGCTCGGTCTGCTTTTCGGAAAGCTGGTTCTTTACCTGGGAACGCAGGTCCTGGTAGGTCCGTAGCTGGTTTTCGTATTCCGGGGCGGAAATCTCTTTTTCGATGTTTTTGATCTCGGTCAGCAGCGCGGTGTAGGTGCGGGCTGCCTCTGGGGTGAGCTGGCGCTCAAACTCTTTCCGGCGCCCCTTTAAATAGGAAGCAGCCTTTGTGATATTTAAAGAAAGATTACCGGTGGTGTTCATGTTGGCAATGTAATTGCGAAGCTCTGTCACCATGCCGCCCTCGGTCACGCATTTGAGCTGGCCGATGCTGATGGTGTTGTTGTAGGCGGTTTCGGTGAGCCCTCCTAAGAGAAAGTCCAGAAAGCCCTTGGTGGGCTCCACCTGCTTCCCGGCAGTTTCATTTACGATCACAAACGATTTCTGGTCCTTCTGGAAATTGCGTTCCAGACGGTAGATGACACCGTCCTTTTCCACTCGCATCTGGCCGCCGTAGACACCCTTGTTCTGCCAGGGTTCATATTTGCTGTAAAGGTCGCCGCGGGCAGCACGTCCGCGCCCGCGCTCTAATCCGAACAGCATGCAGCGGATGAAGGTGTGCAGGGTAGATTTTCCGGCTTCATTTTTGCCGTAAACCACATTTAAGTCTTTATCGAAGGAGACGGAGAGGTCGTGGAATTTGCCGAATCCGTCGATATGTAAATCCAGTATCCGCATGGTTTAACTCCTCTCGTCTTTGGTGCGAAGCAGGGCATCAATCCCGTAGTACAGCGCCTTTTTTTCAACCGGACTGAGATCGTCCTTCTGAAACGCCTGGATATAAAAGCCGATCATGTCGCTCGGGTGCTCCGCAAAGAGCTGGCAGAAATCGTACTGGGGTTCCGATTCATCGACTGTCTCCACGATCTGCAGGCGGCGTTCCAATGGAGCTAAGTCGAATGTAATATCCGGGTCACGCATGCCGCGGATGCGGAAACGGTAAATATTTTCCATACCGCGTTCCTTTACGGCGTCTGTGATGCGGTCACAAAGCTCGCCGTTGGTCGTAGCCGGAGTAACATGAACCACCAGCGGAATGTACTGGGCACGCGCCACAGGGACAAATTCCAGGGAGATGACCTGGCCGGAAGCCGGCTGGATCTCGCCGACGATCATGCCGTGCGGACCGGTCTCGGTTTTGTCAAGCGGCTCTAAGGAGCCTGGATACGCATAGGAAAAATCCGGTGCAAGCTCCGGCTTATGGATATGGCCGAGGGCCGTGTAGGCAAAACCGGTGCGGGCCAGGCTGCTCTTATCGAGCGGGAGATGGGACGCATCGCCGCCGTGGGCCAAAAGCACATGGATGCGGGAATCGTCCGGGGCCTTGATCCCGTTTAAGCGTGCTTCATTGATCTCGGCTGTGTGGTAGGAGAATCCGTGCACCTCCAGATTGAAGTCTGGAAAATAGACAGAGCTCAACTCCTCGGACATGAGAAAGGTGACATTGGGACACCAGGTAAAGCTCATGAGCGCAGAATTAGAGCGGATGCGGTCATGGTTTCCGGCGATGATGACAACCTTCACACCGGGAATTGTGGAAAAGAGATAGTTGACCTCTTTTAGATCGCGCAGGAGCGGCTGACGGTGAAACAGATCTCCTGCAATAAAGAGAAAGTCTGCGTCCCGGAGCTTGGCCTGGCGCACAACCTCTGCGAAGCTGTCGTGAATGGCCTGGGCCCGCTCGCGGCTCCAGGGCCGGTCACTGTCCGGATTCATGCCCCAGTGGACATCGGCAATGTGAATAAATTTCATGGGATCTCCTTGTTGATCAGCGGATGCGCTGCTGGCGCCTCCATGATATGCGGTGCGATAGCAAGTGTGCCATGGCGCCTTCCTGATATGCAATATAATAGAATGCGGGTATGCCGGCAGTTCGTCCTGCGCAGTATACCCGCATTGATTTTCGAAATTTGTAACTGTTCAGTACCTTCACAGTCACGAGCAAAAATCCATGAAAATTGCCTGCGGCAATGGGATTTTTGCCTACCAGCCTATGTTTTCTTACGGTCAGCGCAGTAAATGCGCAGACCTACTGAACAGTTACCAAAATTTACAGATCGCAGTTTCCAACGGTTCTCGGGAACGGGATCACGTCACGGATGTTGCCCATGCCGGTTAAGTACATCACGCAGCGCTCAAAGCCAAGACCGAAACCTGCATGGCGTGCGGAACCGTATTTGCGCAGGTCAAGGTAGAAGCTGTAATCTTCTTCCTTCAGACCAAGCTCTTTCATACGTGCGCTTAACTTCTCTAAGTCATCCTCACGCTGGCTGCCGCCGATGATCTCGCCGATGCCCGGTACCAGGCAGTCTACTGCAGCGACGGTCTTTCCGTCCGGGTTCATCTTCATGTAGAAGGCTTTGATCTCCTTCGGGTAGTCGGTCACGAATACCGGTTTCTTGAAGATCTGCTCGGTCAGGAAGCGCTCATGCTCGGTCTGAAGGTCGCAGCCCCAGGATACCTTGTAGTCAAACTGGTCGTTGTGCTCTTCCAGGATCTTCACCGCGTCGGTGTAGGTGATGCGGCCGAACTCGGAATTTACAACATTGTTCAGACGGTCTAACAGACCCTTGTCGATGAAGTTATTGAAGAATGCCATCTCCTCCGGAGCGTGCTCCAGCACATAGCGGATGACATATTTTAACATGCCTTCTGCAACTTCCATGTTGTCGTCCAGATCAGCGAATGCCATCTCCGGCTCGATCATCCAGAACTCGGCAGCGTGGCGGGTGGTGTTGGAATTCTCAGCACGGAAGGTCGGTCCGAATGTGTAGATGTTGCGGAATGCCATAGCGTAGGTCTCGCCGTTTAACTGGCCGCTTACAGTTAAGTTGGTTGGTTTGCCGAAGAAGTCCTGAGTGTAGTCAACAGAACCGTCTTCGTTCTTCGGAACATTGTTTAAATCCATGGTGGTTACCTGGAACATCTCGCCGGCACCCTCGCAGTCACTTCCGGTAATGAGTGGGGTGTGAACGTATACGAAGTCACGCTCCTGGAAGTACTGGTGAATGGCGTATGCGATCAGGGAACGCACGCGGAATACAGCCTGGAATGTGTTGGTGCGCGGACGCAGATGGGTGATGGTACGCAGGTACTCCAGGGTGTGGCGCTTTTTCTGAAGAGGGTAGTCCGGTGCGGACGGACCCTCTACGGTAACCTCAGCCGCCTGGATCTCGAACGGCTGCTTTGCCTCCGGGGTAGCAACCAGGGTGCCTTTTACGATGATGGCAGCGCCTACGTTTAATTTGCTGATCTCAGCAAAGTTTGCCATATTGTCATGATAAACGACCTGAAGGGTCTCAAAATAGGTTCCGTCGCTGACTACGATAAAGCCAAACGCTTTGGAAGCACGCACGCTGCGCACCCAGCCGCCGATGGAAACCTCTTTGCCGAGGTAAGCCTCCCGGTTCTTATAAAGTTCTCTTACAGTAACTAAATCCATGATACTTCTCCTTTGATCTGTGTTTTTTTCGCAGCAGGATTCTTTATTTATCCCTGCGTTTTCCTGTTTTGACAGATATTTATGGAATGATTTCCACACTTAATCAAGATTATACTTCATTTTATTAAGTGATTCAAGGAAAATTATCGAAATACAGGCATTTTGCAGGTGCCGCCGGGCATGCCCCACGTACAGATGCAGCAAGCTGGAAGCACCGTTTTGCAAAGTGCCCCGGCCAATCGCAGAAATAGTGTTATATTTTTTTACCAGCTACCATATATAGACAATGCTCGAAATAACACAAAAAGTGTCGGAAAATGTACAAAAATTATTGAAAATAATACAATTATTTGTTCACTATTTCTGAAATGTGTGTTATAATGGTAGATACAAGAAAACACTACAGCGAGGTGATAACGTGATTAAAAAGGAAATGATTGCCATGCTTTTGGCAGGGGGACAGGGCAGCCGCCTTGGAGTATTAACACAAAAAGTCGCAAAACCGGCAGTGTCGTTTGGCGGCAAATACAGAATTATCGATTTCCCGCTCAGCAACTGTATCAATTCTGGCGTTGACACAGTTGGAGTTTTAACACAGTATCAGCCATTACGTCTGAATAGTCACATCGGAATTGGTATTCCGTGGGACTTAGACCGTAATGTCGGAGGAGTTACCATTCTTCCACCATACGAGCGGAGCAAAGGCAGTGACTGGTATACCGGTACTGCAAATGCGATTTATCAGAACCTGGAGTATATGGAAAGCTATAATCCAGACTACGTTCTGATCCTCTCCGGCGACCACATTTACAAAATGGATTATGAGGTTATGCTGGAGTATCACAAAGCAAACAATGCAGATGTCACCATCGCCTGTATGCCGGTGCCGATCGAAGAAGCAAGCCGCTTCGGTATCGTGATCACCGATGACAACAACCGGATCACCGAGTTCGAGGAGAAGCCAGCAAATCCGCGCAGCAACCTGGCTTCCATGGGTATCTACATATTCAGCTGGCCGGCATTAAAGGAAGCACTCATCGCTATGTCCGAGGAGCCGGGCTGTGACTTTGGTAAGCATGTCATCCCGTACTGCCACGGAAAGGGCGAACGCATCTTCGCTTACGAGTACAACGGTTACTGGAAGGACGTCGGCACCTTAGGCTCTTACTGGGAAGCAAACATGGAGCTTATCGATATTATTCCGGAGTTCAACCTCTATGAGGAATACTGGAAGATCTACACCAAGAGCGATATCATCCCGCCGCAGTATGTAGCTGCAGACGCAGTCATTGAGCGCAGCATCATCGGCGAGGGTACCGAGGTACACGGAACCATTACCAACTCCGTGATCGGCGCAGGTGTTACCATTGAGCCGGGCGCAGAGGTACACGATTCCATCATCATGCGCGACTGCCACATCAAGGCAGGCGCAAAGATCAACAAAGCCATTGTCGCTGAGGACACTACGGTGGGCGAAGGCGCAGAGCTGGGTGTCGGCGAGTACGCACCGAGCAAATATGACCAGAAGGTATACCAGTTTGACCTGGTAACCATTGGCGAACACAGTGTGATCCCGGATCACGTAAAAATTGGTAAGAATACCGCAATTTCCGGCGTCACCACTCCGGAGGACTACACCGACGGGGCATTGGCAAGCGGAGACTACATTATAAAGGCAGGTGGCGTACGATGAAAGCGATTGGTATTGTATTAGCAGGCGGAAACAGTAAGAGAATGCGGGAATTATCCAACAAACGTGCGATTTCCGCAATGCCGGTTGCAGGCAGCTACCGCAGCATTGACTTTGCGCTCAGCAGCATGAGCAATTCCCATATCCAGAATGTGGCAGTATTTACCCAGTACAACTCCCGTTCCTTAAACGAGCATTTAAGCTCCTCCAAGTGGTGGGATTTCGGAAGAAAACAGGGCGGACTTTATGTATTCACCCCGACCATCACCGCAGAGAACAGCGACTGGTACCGCGGCACGGCAGATGCCCTGTACCAGAACCTTACCTTTTTAAAGAACAGCCATGAGCCGTATGTAGTCATTGCCGCAGGTGACGGTATCTACAAGCTGGACTACAACAAGGTTCTGGAATATCACATTGAGAAGAAAGCAGACATCACCGTTGTCTGCAAGGACATGCCTGAGGATGAGGACGTAACCCGCTTCGGCCAGGTAAAGGTAAACGAGGATGGCCGCATTACCGACTTCGAGGAGAAGCCTATGGTTTCCACCTCCAACACCATTTCCTGTGGTATCTATGTCATCCGCAGACGCCAGCTCATTGAGCTCATCGAGCGCTGCGCAGCAGAAGACCGTGTAGACTTTGTACGTGACATCCTGGTACGTTATAAAAACTTAAAACGTATCTACGCATACAAGATGGACACTTACTGGAGCAACATCGCTTCCGTAGATTCCTACTACAAGACCAACATGGACTTCTTAAAGCCGGAAGTACGCAACTACTTCTTCAAGGAATATCCGGACGTATACTCCAAGGTGGATGATCTTCCGCCTGCAAAATACAACCCGGGCGCACTGGTAAAGAACAGCCTGATCTCCAGCGGCTCCATCATCAACGGAACCGTCGAGAACTCAATC
Organism: Clostridium sp. AM42-4; assembly: GCF_003480105.1. Classification (NCBI taxonomy): domain Bacteria; kingdom Bacillati; phylum Bacillota; class Clostridia; order Eubacteriales; family Clostridiaceae; genus Clostridium; species Clostridium sp. AM42-4. The sequence goes on along the minus strand of NZ_QUIK01000002.1, from coordinate 37,297 downwards.
CTGTTTAAGAAAGCATATGTAGGAAACAACTGTGTGATCAAGAATTCCATCATCCTGAACGATGTTTACATCGGTGACAATACCGTCATTGAGAACTGCATCGTAGAGAGCCGCGATACCATTCGTGCAAATACCACGTATATCGGTACTCCGGAGGATATCAAGATCGTTATTGAGAAAAACGAACGTTATACCCTGTAATGGGCGTGTCTGTGCAGGCACCGGGCCTTGCATAGCGAAAAGGTCCCTGTTTGCGCAGTGCGTAAATAGCAGCGGGGGACATCGTTTTGACATCATGAAAACACACAGCCGGCAGCCGGGGCAGGCAGTCAGCCCGCTCCTGGCAGCCGCATAAATATGGGGGAGGGGTTTCCACATGCAGATAACAGATGTGAGAGTGAGAAAGATCGAAAAAGAAGGAAAAATGAAGGCAATCGTTTCCATTACCATAGATAACGAATTTGTTGTTCACGACATTAAGGTTATCGAAGGCGAGAAGGGATTGTTTATCGCTATGCCGAGCCGCAAGGCTGCAGACGGCGAATACCGCGATATCGCACATCCGATCAATTCGGGAACCCGCGATATGATCCAGTCCATCATCCTCAACAAATACGAGAGTGCGGCACTGGAGAGCCAGCAGGAAGAGCTGGCATAAGAGCTGCTGTTTCCTGTATCAGGATTTACAGATAGACAGCGGCGGGAAAAGCAAAAGTCAAAGGACACCTGACAGAAAGGAAGATCTGTCAGGTGTTTTTACGTTGTGTTCATGGTAGAAATATGCTGTTGGAATGCCTGTTATTACATGCTTTTGAGTGCCATGACATGAAAAAACTGACCAATTTTGGCGAAGTTTGACCAATTCTTGCGAAGTACTTGCATCACGTTATTTTACGCGATATATTGTAGAAAAAGGAGGGGAACATTAAGGAAAAGGACAATACGTATGAAAATTCGAATATAGAAGTAACGGAAACAAGCCGTTTGGAGGCAGAAAATATAATGGAAACAAGCGCAGGGGAACTGGTGGCTTCGCAGAAGGCGCAGAACCCGGGTGTGCTTTATATCCAGATGCTTGGAGGCTTCTCCATGACCTACCAGGGCCAGCCTATCTTACTTGGAAAAAGCCTCAGCAGCAAGATGCTTCATCTGTTAATGCTCCTCATCTACAGCCGCGGGGAGGGCATCCGCCGTATCCGGTTATTAGAGCAGCTTTACGGGGACAGTGACACCGAGCAGGCAGCCAATTCCCTGCGTGCCATGATCTTCCGTTTGAGAAAGAGCCTGGTTGCAGCCGGACTCCCGGATGGTGAGTATATTTCCACCAGAGGCGGCATATATATGTGGACAGCGGATCATGTCGATGTCGAGCTGGACGTGGAGGTGTTCCAGAAGCAGGTTATGGCAGCCATGGAAGAGAAGGATGCCAGAAAGAAGGTTACGCTTCTGGAGGAGGCCTGCGGACTCTATAAAGGAGAGTTCCTGCCGCTTATGATCGCGGATGAATGGGTCTCCGCCGCAAACTGGAAATACCAGGAGCTTTACTTTAAGGTATTGCGGGAGCTTGCAGATCTTTTGAAAAAGCAGAACCGCTACGCAGAGCTGCTTCCATACTGTGAACAGGCGTTAAGCCGTTACCCATATGAGGAGTGGCAGTTGGTCAAGCTGGAATGCCTGACCGCCATGAAGGAATACCAGACCGCGGTGGAGTATTACGAGCAGATCGAAAAGGAATCGCAGCAGGAATACGGCATCAGCATGTCGGAGGAGATGATGGAGCATTACCGCGCCATTCGTAACATGATCCAGTACGAGATGAACAACATCGAGGAGATCCAGCAGCACTTAAGACCGGATCCGAACGTATTCGGTGCCACCCGGTGTGACTACTTAACCTTCATTGATATTTACCGCTACATCGTCTGGGTGCTTGGGAGAGAAGATACCAGAGCTCATCTGGTCCTGTTCACCCTGATCGACCGGGAAGGGGAGCCGTTAGAATCCTCGGAACAGTTAGAGGAGGTGCGGCAGAGACTGGAAAGCTCCATCATCCGCTCTGTGCGGCGCTCTGATCTGTATACCCGTTATGGAAAGAACCAGTTTCTGGTCCTGGTGACCAGCACCGACCAGAAGGGCTGCAATATCGCGGCAGACCGTGTGTGCAAGAATTTCCGCACTGTAAACCGCCGCAGAAAGATCGATGTCTACTATGCCTGCCGGCCAGCCATGGCTGTGACCGGAGACAGTTTAAAAAAGAACATGGGAAAGAATGTTAAGGAGCTGGAAACGGAGGCATAACCGGTAACGGAAGGCGCATGAAAAATGCAGCCTGAAAAGAGCTGCGGAATGCGGCGGAAAAGTAAGAAAATTGCGGTGCAAATGGGAAAAAATGTAAGGGAAAATGCAGAAAGTAACAGTTCCTGTAACGCCTGGCAGCGTATACTAAAAATGACAATGAAACCATTGTCTGATTTTTACTATTATTCACCTTCAGATAGTCAAATTTAAGGGAAAAGGAGAGAGAAGTATGAAAGGACTCGAAGCGAAAACATTGGGCCTGAGAAAGATGCTCAGGCACGAGTATAAACGCATCGTGGCGTTTATGCTGACGGTAGCCATGGTTGTGACCAACTTTGGCACCAACCTGACCGTGGCGTTCGCGGCAGGCGAAGAAGAAAGCTCTCTGTTCCTGCTTAACAGCAGTGAACTTGAGGATGCGATCAGCGCAGCTCTGGAAAGCGGAGATGTGTTCGATTTTTCATCCCTGGAGCTGAAAGCAAAACAAAAGAGCCTGAAGACATCCTATGAAAAACTGATAGGAAGCAAGGCCGGAAAGGTATACCAGCTCGACGTAGATGTAGACAGCACCTACGCAACCGAGAACACAGACCTGCAGGTATTCTACAACGCAGGTACCGACAGCGTGGTATTCCTGTTCATCAACCAGAGTGACATGGCAGTTACCTTCCGCGCAAACGTAAGCGGATATGAAACTGCACGCGTTACCGTAAACCCGAACACCTCCAACATCGAGGACGCAGAGGGCGTTGAGAACGCGGAAGACTACAGCGGCACCACCATGGTGGACGATGAAAAGAAGCCGCAGGCAGAGGTTGTAAAGCCGGAAGGCGAGACTTCTGAATCCGAGAGCGCTTCTGACGAAACCGAAGCAGCCGAGACCGGTGCAGACGTAACCGAGAGCGAGACCGCTTCTGAGAACGGCGAGGCAGAGGAGACCACCGGCGCAGAGGAAGTTGCTGAGACAGAAACCTCCGAAACAGCCGAGACCGAAGCAGAGACTGAGCCGGAAACCGAGGCAGAGGCACCGGCAGCAGACGAGGCTGAGGAAGAAATTGAACTTACTCCGGAAGAGGGAAGCGCAAGCGCATCCATCTCCGCAAAGAAGGTATTCCGTGTAAGCACCAGCGCAGAAGCAGCAGGGGAAGCTCCGGCAGCAGACGCTGAGGAAGAGACCGAAGCAGAGACTGAAACCGAAGCAGAGAAGCCGGAAAAAGAAACTGAGGCTCCTGCAGAGACTACCGCAGAAGAAACCGTTGCTGATGACAGCACGGAGGAAACCATTGCAGACGAGACTCAGGCAGACGAGACCACCGCAGCCGATGAGACAGACGGCGAGCTCACCGATGAGACTGAGGCTCCGACTGAAGACGTTACCGCTCCGGATGAAACAAACGGAGAAGAGCCGGCAGACAACGGCGGTAGCGAGAATATTGGTTTTGACAACGACGAGCAGTTCCTGGAGGATGACTCCATTGAACTGGCAGGCGAGCTGAATGGTAAGGCATACAACACCGTAACCATCTGGGGCAGCGCAAATGCAAGAGCGTATGTGGTAAAGGCTGAGGACCTGACAGGTGAGGCAGCAGTAGAGGGCCAGTACAGCGTAGATTACTCCGTAGATCCGGTAGGTGCAGCAACCATCAAAGGCGCACACACCGTAAACGAGGGCGAGACCCTGTACTTTGCAGTAGACCCGCAGGTAGGCTACGAGATCACCGAAGTAACCGCCAACGGTGAACCTCTGGAAGAGGCAGACGCAGCAGATGTTGCAAGCGCATCCAATCTGGAGCAGCATGAGCATGTCTATGCAGTAGAAGCCGTTACCGAAGATCTGGAGATCGTGGCAAGCCTGGAGGAAACTGCTCCGCATCCTGGATTTGAAGAATCCGTTACAGTTAATGGTGTTACCATTACGGCAACGGCTGAAGAGGGAATCTTACCGGAAGGCACAACTTTATCTGTAGAAGAAGTAACCGAACAGGTTCAGGCAGCCGTAAAAGAAAAAGTCGAAGGCGAGAATGAAGGCACCACAGTTACTGATGTGATTGCATACGACATTAACCTGATGCTGGATGGCAAAAAGCTGAACAATACATGGGGGGAAGATCATTATGTAACAGTTAACTTCTCTGGTAATCGTATTGAAGAAGCAAGTAAAGAAGCTGATCAGGTGCAGGTAGCAGCACTGGAGACAAGTGAAAAAGAGATTGTAGAGGCAGCGTTTGGCGGAACAGAAGAAGTTTCAGTTATCGACAATGTGACGGCAGATGATCTGTCACTTGAAGTTCAGAAGGTAGATGCACAGGATGCTGTAGATGTTTCTGGAGATGCAAGTATTAGTGAATTATCTGTAGAAGCAAGGCATTTTACAGTTTATACGGTTACATTTACTTCTTCTTATTACGGTGATAAAAAAATAAAAGTTAAGACTTATAATGTAGATACAGATAAAGAGTTTTCTGTAGATGGATTATCCTTATCCGATATATCAGTACGGTCTGGTGAATGGAGAGAAATACGGAATTTTGCACATACCATTACGGGATATACATTTGTGAAAGCTACTGTTGATAAAAGACAGAATAGCAATGAAATAACATATCTTAGAATGTGGTATGGGGAGATAAATTACTATACCAGTAATGGACAAACAAAATCTATTAAAGGTGGCTCAACAATATATTTCTGGTATAAACCTACTGCAACCCAGATTACATTAAAAGCGGGCAACATGGGTGGAGCTGGTGCAGATTACAATTTAGCAATTCAGGATGGAAAGGCTACTTTACCGGATGTAAGCGCAACTGGTATCAGCAACACAGAAGGTCGAGATTTCCTTGGTTGGGCAACTTCACCGGATGAAAGAAATAATCTTTTCCTCCCGAAGTCAGAACATTCCATCACCAATGGAGCTGTTTTATATGCGATCTGGAGTTACCAGGTAACCTTTGATCCCAATACATCTTTGCATGGAAGCGGAACTAAATTCAAAGTAAATGTTCCGAAAACCGGAAAAATCAGTACAGCAGCTTTACCGTCTGATTTCTCGAATAATGAGGAATGGATGTTTGTCGGATGGAGTGGAAAAACATCGGGACATTATAATGGTGAAAAAATATTAGAGCAAACATATGTACCAGGAGTAGAGTTCCCTGGACTTGCTGATCAGTTTATTACAAATGATGTAACGTTGTACGCGATATGGTTAGACTCAACGGCAGAGGAAGGACAGACAGCTGAGTTTTATGTAAGACTTGATGGTAAACGGCCATTTGAGCCAACATCGTATGGTGCAACTGAATATACTGATCGGGATACAACAAATATGGTTGGAACGCTTCGACAGAAGCGAGAAATCAATAATAATCCAGAATGGGTAAAGGCTAATATTTTACAAGAACCAAGTGGAACACAAGTAAAAGCTGCTCTTATGGCAAAAGGCAAAATGTTTGATCCCAATACTCAGGAGATTGAATGGTACGTAATTAAAGAGCAGGCTCAATGGCATGTGGATGGTGTTATTAAAGACAAAGAGAAGCATTGGTTGAACTATGACCCGAATGGAGGAACTAATCCGCCTGTATCTACGCAGCATGCTGAGCAGGAAGTTGTTACTGTAAACCTTCAACAAATTCCAAGTCGTGTTGGTTATGAATTTTTAGGTTGGGCAGACACAAAAACACAGGCAGATACAGGAACAGTTGTATATGCTACTGGCAATGATTACAAGAAGACTTTAACGATGCCAGCGAATGATAAGACTGTGTATGCGGTGTGGAAAGCAAAAGATTCTACTCAGTATAAAGTTAAACATTTCTTACAAAATTTGGATGGAACGTATCCAGAAACACCACAAGATACGGAAGTGAAGTATGGAACGACTGGGACGAATGTAACGGCAAGCGCAAAGAATTATGCTGGGTTTACATATGATGAAAGTGTAGCCGAAACTCAAAAATCAGGAGTTATAGCAGGAGACGGAAGCCTTGTATTGAAGCTTTACTATACCAGAAATACAAATACTAGATATACAGTAGAGCATTATCTGGAGAAGCTTGATAAGACCGGATATGAGATTAAGGAAACTGAGAACTTTACCGGAACAACTGGTGACGAGGTGACGGCAAGCGCGAAGGACTATGCAGGATTTACATATGATGAGAGCGTAGCCGGAACCAAGAAGACAGGAATCATAGCAGGAGACGGAAGCCTTGTGCTGAAGCTTTATTACACCAGAAATAGTTATAGCGTTATTTATAAGTATGTTAACAATGTGCCAGTTAATGCTGATCCTCTTCCTTTACAGATAGATTATGCATATGGCGCAAGCATAATAATTGCAAATAAAGCAAATGCGAATGGTTACATCTTTAATGGTTGGAATACAACAGATGCCGTGATTTCTGAAAGTAAGTTCACAATGCCTGCGCATGATGTGGTATTAACTGGTGAATTTATTGCAAGTAGTGCTACTATTTATACTGTAGAAGTTTATTATGAGCAGTATGGTAAGTATCCGGTAACTCCGAATACTTCTGACATCCGCACTGGTACAACTGATACTATAGCAACCGTAGCACCAGAGACTTATCTGCCGACAAGTGGATATGTATTCGACCAGAATGCAGGAAATGTGTTGGAAGGCACAATTGCTGGAGACAACAGCCTGGTACTGAAGGTTTACTACAAACAGGTATTCAAGGTAACTTACGCACCTGGTGATCATGGTTCCTTCAAATCTCAGACCTACACCGTATCTTACGGAGATCAGACTCCGGAGTTCAGCGGTGATAAGACTGTAAATGGAAACTACAGATTCACTGGTTGGGATAAGACCATTGAATCCAGAGTAACTGGTGACATTGTTTACACCGCGCAGTGGGCTGCCAACAGCAATGGCGGCGGTAACGGCGGCGGAGGTGGCGGAAGCTCCTCTGGTGGTGGCGGCGGAAGTTCTTCTGGCCCGAGAGACAACGGTTCTACACCGTCCGGCGGCCCGGGAGCAACAACCGTAACCATTGACCCGGATGCAGTTCCGTTAGCAAACCTGCCGAACGAAGATGGAGCAGCTGATCTGCTTGTGATCGACGATGAGGACGTTCCGTTAGCGGCACTTCCGAAGACCGGTCAGAGCGGAACAAACGGACTGGTATTCTTCCTGTCCAGCATGATGCTTGCAGCATTTGTGGCAGTGACCAAGAAACGCGAAGACGATAAGTAATGGAATCGTTTTCAACCATAAGAAATACAGAGAAAGCGCCGGGAGCGAAAATGCTCCCGGCGCTTTTCTGGTATCCCAAAGTTTGTCGAGCCGTTCTCATTGCAATACATTCCGAATTTTGCTATTCTATATTTATAAAAAACCATGTTTACAGAAAGCAGCATAGAAGGGAATATGAGCCATGAAATCTTCATTATTAAAATTGCCGGTTGGGGTAGACAGCTTCGAGAAAATCCGGAAAGATGGATTTTATTATGTGGATAAAACCACATTGATCGAGCAGCTTCTGGAACAGTGGGGAGAGGTGAATCTGTTTACCAGGCCGCGCCGTTTTGGAAAGACTTTGAATATGAGTATGCTTCGCTGCTTTTTTGAAATAGGAGCAGATCGTTCTTTGTTTGACGGTTTGGACATTTCAAAAAATCAGGAACTTTGCAATGCCTATATGGGAAGGTTTCCGGTGGTGTTTTTTTCTTTGAAGAATGTGGATGGTCTTACTTTTGCAGATGCAAAGTATCGCCTGACAGAATTGGTTGCTGCGGAAGCGGAGCGCTTTTTATTTTTATCAGATAGCAAAAAGCTTTCTGAAAATGAAAAAAGCAGGTATCAGGCCCTGATTGCGCTTGACTATGGGCGTTATACTATGGATGAGACAATTCTTGTGTCCAGTCTGCAGCTACTGTCACAGCTTTTATACAGACATTACGGACAGAAAACCATAATATTGATTGATGAATACGATGTTCCACTGGACAAAGCATTCCAGCATGGTTATTATAAGGAAATGGTTTCCCTGATCCGTGGAGTATTCGGACAGGCTTTAAAAACCAATGATGCGCTGCAGTTTGCGGTATTGACGGGATGTCTGCGGGTATCGAAGGAAAGTATTTTTACAGGACTGAATAATTTTAAAGTACTCGCTATTACGGATGCCCGTTTTGATGAACAATTTGGCTTTACGGAACAGGAAGTGTCAGAATTGTTGGAGACGTATCACCTGGAAGAACATCAGGCGGAAACAAAAGAATGGTACGATGGATATCATATTGGCGGTGCAGATGTTTATTGTCCATGGGATGTGATCAATCATGTGGACAGGCTTCGCGGAGAACCGGGGGCGCAGCCGCAATCCTACTGGATCAATACCAGTGGGAATGATCTGGTGAAGCGGTTTGTGAACAGGGCAGATAAGACAACGCGTGATGAAATGGAACGGCTGATTGCCGGGGAATCCGTGGAAAAAGAAATACGTCTGGAATTAACGTATGACGAGATTGATCAGAGCATTGACAATTTATGGAGTGTGCTGTTTACGACCGGTTATCTGACAAGGATCGGAAAACCTGTAAATGGTATTTATCGGCTGGCTATTCCAAACAGAGAGGTGCGGGAGGTTTATATCACCCAGATACAGGAGTGGTTTAAAGAAAAAATCAGAAAAGACACGGGATCCATGCAAACATTTTGTAAGGCATTTCTGGAGCGGGATTCCGATGAAATTCAAAAGCAGTTAACAAGGATTCTGAACAATATGATCAGCATTTTGGATACAAAGGCACGAAATGAGGAAAAAGAAATATTTTATCATGGGTTGCTGCTCGGCCTGCTGCGCAGTGAGTCTGACTGGCTGATCTTGTCAAATGCAGAGTCTGGCGATGGATTCAGTGATATTCTGATCGAACCGGAAGATCCGGATATGGAAATTGTGATTGAGTTAAAGTACGCATCTGATTTTTCCGGTTTGGAAAATGCCTGTAAAAAGGCGATGGAGCAGATTAAAGACCGAAGATATGCGGACCGTTTGAAAAATGACGGTCGCAGTGATATTCTGGCATATGGAATCGCGTTTTGTAAAAAACGGTGCCGGGTTATTGCTGAACAATTATAGGAAGGATAAAATGATGTATTTAATTGCAGGACTTGGAAATCCCACACGGGAATACGATAAAACAAGACACAATGTCGGCTTTTCGGTGATCGATGTGCTGGCCGACAAATACAATATTGATGTGAGCGACCGCAAGCACAAGGCGCTGTGCGGCAGGGGCGTGATCGAGGGGGAGAAGGTCCTTCTTTTGAAGCCGCAGACCTTTATGAACTTAAGCGGGGAGAGCATCCGGGAGGCGGTCGATTATTACAAGATCGATCCGGAGGAGATCATTGTCATTTATGACGATATCAGCCTGGAACCGGGGCAGCTGCGCATCCGGTTAAAGGGAAGTGCCGGCGGGCACAATGGCATTAAGAACATCATCGCGCACCTGGGAACGCAGGAGTTTCCGCGCATTAAGGTTGGCGTCGGCGCGAAGCCGCCGAAGATGGATCTGGCGGACTATGTGCTGAGCCGCTTTGGCGCGGAGGAGCAGAAGGTGATGGATGAGGCGTTTCAAGAGGCGGCTGAGGCGGCTGTCATGATGATGACGACAGGAGCGGAGCGTGCCATGAATCATTATAACGCCAAAAAGAAAGCGGAGTAGGTATCATGAGCAGAGGATTTGCAAATCCACTTACAGAGCTGGCGGAGTTTGAACAGCTTCAGGAGAGTCTGAAAAAGAAGAAGGGACCGGTGCAGGTCAGCGGCTGTCTGGATTCCCAGAAGGTACACCTGATGCACGAGACCATGGCGGAGCGTCCGTGGAAGCTGGTTGTGACCTATGACGATGCCAGGGCGAAGGAAATTTATGAGGATTTCGGCTGCTTTACGGAGAATGCGTGGCTGTATCCGGCGAAGGACCTGCTGTTTTACAGTGCAGATATTCACGGAAACCTAATCACAAGGGAGCGCCTGCAGGTGCTGCGTCATCTGATGGAGGATGCGGGCGGCGTGGTGGTGACCACCATGGACGGGCTTATGGACCATCTGCTTCCGCTTGCCTGCATGGAGGAGCAGGTGCTGCATCTGGAAGCGGGACAGGAGCTGGATCTGGAAGCGTGGAAAATCCGCCTGGCAGAGCTCGGTTATGAGCGCATGGCGCAGGTGGACGGCATGGGGCAGTTTTCCGTGCGGGGCGGCATTCTCGATATTTATCCGCTGACGGAGGAGCTTCCGGTGCGCATTGAACTGTGGGACACCGAGGTGGACTCCATCCGCACGTTCGATATCGAGAGCCAGCGTTCCATCGAGCAGTTAGATGAGGTCGACATCTACCCGGCTACGGAGATCGTGCTGACGAAGAAGCAGGCGAAGGAAGGTGTGGAGCGCATCCGCAAAGAGGCGAAGACCTTTGCGGAAAAGCTGAGAAAGCAGGGAAGTACCGAGGAAGCGTACCGCATTACCAGAATTACACAGGAACTGACAGAGGGCATCGGGGAAGGTCTGACACAGACCAGCCTGGATGCCTGGATTTCGTATTTTAATAAGGAAACGGTTTCGTTTCTGGATTACTTTGACCCTGAGCGCAGCATGATCTTTCTCGATGAGCCGCTGCGCTTAAAGGAGCAGGGCGAGGCCGTGGAGCTGGAGTTCCGGGAGAGTATGGAGCACCGTCTGGAGAAGGGATATTTGCTTCCGGGACAGACCGGGCTTTTGTATCCGGCGCGTGAGATTCTGGCAAGGGCGCAGCGTAAGGATACGGTTTATCTGACCGGTCTGGAGCAGAAGCTTCCGGGCATGACGACCGAGGCGCGGTTCTCGTTCGATGTTAAGAACATGAATTCTTACCAGAACAGCTTCGAGATGCTGATCAAGGATTTGACCAGCTGGAAAAAGGAGCGCTACCGGGTGATCCTGTTGTCGGGTTCCCGCACGCGTGCCAGCCGTCTGGCGGAGGACCTGCGGGAGTATGACTTAAGTGCGTTCTGCACGGATGATGAGGAGCGGCAGGTGCAGCCGGGCGAGATCCTGGTGACCTTCGGAAACCTGCACCGTGGTTTTGCGTACCCGCAGATCAAGTTTGCGGTCATCACCGAAGGCGACATGTTCGGCAAGGAGAAGAAAAAGCGCAAGCGGAAGAAGACCTCGTATGAGGGCAAGAAGATCCAGAGCTTTACCGAGCTTTCCGTGGGGGACTATGTGGTGCATGAGGATCACGGTCTTGGTATTTACCGCGGAATCGAGAAGATTGAGCGTGACGGTGTCGTGAAAGATTACCTGAAAGTGGAGTATGCGGACAACGGCAGTCTCTATCTTCCGGCAACCCGGCTGGATGGCATCCAGAAGTATGCGGGCTCCGATGCGAAGGCGCCGAAGTTAAACAAGCTGGGCGGGGAGCAGTGGAACCGCACGAAGGCGAAGGTCAAGACGGCCGTGAAGGAGATCGCACGGGACCTGGTGCAGCTTTATGCGGCACGGCGGGAGCTGGGCGGTTACCAGTACGGCGAGGATACGGTATGGCAGCAGGAGTTTGAAGAATTGTTCCCTTACGAGGAGACGGAGGACCAGCTGACGGCGATCGAAGATACAAAGCGCGACATGGAGAGCCGCCGCATCATGGACCGCCTGATTTGCGGGGATGTGGGCTATGGCAAGACCGAGATTGCCCTTCGCGCGGCCTTTAAGGCGGTGCAGGAGAGCAAGCAGGTAGTATACCTGGTGCCTACGACCATTCTCGCGCAGCAGCATTACAATACCTTTGTGCAGCGCATGAAGGATTTTCCGGTGCGCATTGAGCTTATGTCGCGTTTTCGCACGCCGGGGCAGATCAAAAAGACGATTGAGGATCTGAAAAAAGGGCAGGTGGACATTGTCATCGGTACCCACCGTGTGCTTTCCAAGGATGTGAAATTCAAGGATCTTGGTCTTCTGATCATCGATGAGGAGCAGCGCTTCGGCGTGGCGCACAAGGAAAAGATCAAGCAGATGAAGGAAAATGTCGATGTGCTGACTTTAACAGCAACACCGATCCCACGGACGCTGCACATGAGCCTGGTCGGCATCCGCGATATGAGTGTGCTGGAGGAGCCGCCGGTGGACCGTGTACCGATCCAGACCTACGTCATGGAGCATAACGATGAGATGGTCCGCGAGGCAGTGAACCGCGAGCTGGCACGCGGCGGACAGGTTTACTATGTATACAACCGGGTAAAGGACATCGAGGAAGTGGCACATCATGTGCAGGAGCTGGTGCCGGATGCCACGGTCGTTTATGCGCACGGACAGATGCCGGAGCATAAGTTAGAGCAGATCCTGCTTGACTTTGTGAACGGCGATATCGATGTGCTGGTATCCACAACGATCATTGAGACGGGGCTGGATATCCCCAATGCCAACACCATGATCATCCAGGATGCGGACCGCATGGGGTTGTCCCAGCTGTATCAGCTGCGCGGTCGTGTGGGACGTTCCAGCCGGACCTCTTATGCATTTTTGATGTATAAGCGTGACAAGCTGTTAAAGGAAGAGGCAGAAAAACGCCTGCAGGCGATCCGTGAGTTCACCGAGCTTGGTTCCGGAGTCAAGATTGCCATGCGGGACTTAGAGATCCGCGGAGCGGGCAATGTCCTCGGTGCGGAGCAGCATGGCCACATGGAAGCGGTGGGCTACGACCTTTACTGCAAGCTGTTGAACCAGGCCGTGCAGGCGATCCAGGGGCGCCGGGACGAGACGGAAGACTTTACTTCTACGGTGGAGTGCGATGTGGATGCCTACATTCCGGTTTCCTATATTAAGAATGAGTACCAGAAGCTAGATGTGTACAAGCGCATTTCCGGCATCGAGAATGAGGAAGAGTATCTGGATATGCAGGATGAGCTGATGGACCGCTTTGGCGATATTCCGAAGGCGGTAGCAAATCTTTTGCAGGTAGCCCTCTTAAAGGCCATGGCACACAAGGCCTATGTGACCGAGGTGCGCATCAACCGGCAGGAAATCCGCCTGACCATGTACCAGAACGCAAAATTAAATACAGAAGGAATCCCGGATTTTGTCGCTTCCTATGGCGGGGAGTTAAAGTTTGCCATGGCGGAGCAGCCGTATTTCTTATATGTGGACCGCAGAAAGAAACAGAAGGACTGCGTGGCGATGATGGAGCTTGCGCGGACGATGCTTGGACAGTTAGGAGCGCTGGCTGAGCCTGGAACTGTGTAGACCGGGGAGAACAGGGAAGTCACGGGTTCGGAGACTTTGGAATAACGGATGATAAGACAAAAAAATATTTGTCATTTCCGTGCATGCTTTTGTCAGAAAATGAACGACGTTACCGGGAAACGCAATGGACAAAACGCATCGATTTTTTTTATAATGATAGGAAGTAAGGAATGAAAATCCCTGATATTTCTATAAAATGTGTGGCAGTTCAGAAATATCAGAAAAAAAGGAACTGGTGATATGAAAAAAATATTCAGGATTCTGGCGTTGACATGGCTGGGAGCGTGTCTGGTCTGTGGCTGTACTTCTTCGACGATTGGGACCAGACAGGTGGATCATCGTCCGGAAATCATCGTAGGAAGTGATGTATACCCGCCCTATAATTATATGGATGAAAATGGTTCCCCAACCGGAATCGATGTGGAACTGGCGCGGGAGGCGTTTGGGCGGATGGGCTACCAGGCTGTGTTTGTCGGCATAGACTGGGAGGAAAAAGACCGTCTTTTGAAGGAAAAAGCCGTGGATTGTGTCTGGGGCTGTTTTTCGATGAATGGGCGGGAGGACCGTTATCTCTGGGCCGGACCGTATATGGTAAGCCGCCAGGTTGTGGCTGTGGACCGGCGCAGCGAGATCTACCATCTGGATGACCTGAAGGGAAAGATGATCGCAGTCCAGTCGACCACAAAGCCGGAGGATATTTTCTTAAAGCATGAGGGCAAAGTTCCGGAGCTGGGAGGTGTATACAGCTTTGAGGACCGGGAGCTGATCTACACGGCATTAGGAAAAGGCTATGTAGATGCCATCGCGGCCCATGAGACTGCCATCGCCCAGTACATGAAGGACTACGGGGCAGATTTCCGCATTCTGGACGAGGAAATCCTGACGACCGGAATCGGAGTGGCATTCGACCGGGACGATGACCGGCAGCTTGCCGGGCAGCTGTCAGAAACGTTGGAGCAGATGCGGCGTGATGGGACATCCGCACAGATCATAGGGCACTATCTGCCAGATGCGGAAAAATATCTGGAGGTAGGGCAAAGTGAAGATTAATAAGCTGTTTTTTCAGGATAAACGATTTTTCCGTGTTATGATGCTGCTTGGTGTTATGATTCTTTGCGGCGTTGGTTTTGTCTCATACCGTGCGGATTTAAGACGTACAGCCTGGGTTATGCAGGATACCATCAATTATGTTGGCGGTCAGTATATCATCTGCGATAAATTCAACGCAGACAGTACGACCAAGAGCCTGGACCGTATGGTAGAGCGGGTGCGCCAGGTGCGAAGGGACCTGGAACTGGCGGGAGACCATGTGAACGAGGAAGTGCTGAAGGCTTGTACGGAAGATCTTCGTCTGACTGGAATTGTTCTTCTGGACCCAGAAGGAAACATTACCTGTGAATATCGCCAGAATGATGAAGGCTGGGACGAACTGGAAGAGCATTTGAAAAAAGAGGCGCTTCTGAATGCTGCCCGTTATCCACTGAAATATTATACGACCCGGTTGGATATTTCCGATGGTTCCCTGACGGATCTGGCAGCAACTGCGCGCAGAAATGTGCCGGGTGTGGTTGTGTGTTATTATCACACGCCGCTTCAGTACAGCCGGAATTATAAGCTGTCGATCCAGAGTGTGCTTTCCGGTTACAGTGCCTATGCAGGCAGTACCATAGCCATTACCGATGGAAACCGGATCATTGCATCGAATAAAGAAACCCTGGTTGGGATGCAGGTGGAAGACCAGCCGGTCCTTGCGCAGCTGCGCGGTCAGGATGAGCGGGCTGGTGAGCTGATCCATATTCATGCGGATTCTGCCGGCTACTATGGCGGCCGGGCTGTTGGGCGGAATTACTATATTTATGTGTATTTTAATGAAGCTTCTATTTTTACAAATTTGAAATCCAACGTATTTTCTGTTCTGATTTTGTATACGTTGGTGCTTCTGGTGGCACTGGTGCTGCGTCAGAAAGCGGCAAAGGAGTACCAGCAGGAGCAGAGTCGCCGTGACTGGGAATACCGGAGAAATCTGGAGGAAAAAGCCAGGGAGGCACAGCGGGCAAATCATGCGAAAACGGAATTTTTACAGCGCATGAGCCATGATATCCGGACTCCGATTAACGGAATCCGCGGTATGCTGGAGATGGCGGATTATTATCAGGATGACCTGAAAAAGCAGACGGAGTGCCGGAATAAAATCCGGGAGGCATCGGGCTTTTTACTGGAACTGATCAACGATGTACTGGATATGGGAAAGCTGGAATCCGGGGAAGTAACCCTGGAGGAGCGGCCATTTGAGCTGAAAGAGCTTTTGGACGGCATGGTAGAGATCGTATCCAAGCAGGCCAGGGAGCGCGGAATTGAGATCGTTGTCAGGGATTATGAGGTCCGCCACTGGCATCTGCTTGGCAGTCCCCTTCATCTGAAGCGGCTTTATATGAATATCATGAGCAATGCCGTGAAATATAATAAGGATAAAGGAAAAATCTTTGTGGAGTGCCGGGAGACCAGCAGCCGGGAGGATATTGCAGAGATCGAATTTATCTGCCAGGACACTGGTATCGGCATGAAGCCGGAGTTCCAAAAGCACGTGTTTGACCCGTTTGTGCAGGAATCCAATACGGCGCGGACTTCCTATGGCGGCACCGGCCTTGGCCTTGCCATTGTAAAAAACCTGATAGAAAAAATGGGTGGTACCATTACCTTTGAGAGCGAACCGGGCGTGGGCAGTACGTTTTATCTCACAGTGCCCTTTAAGATTGACCAGAATGCTGCTGCGCAGGAACATGTGGCACAGGAGGAAAAGAACGCATCGATCCGCGGAATGCATATTCTGATCGCGGAAGACAATGAACTGAACATGGAGATTGCCCAGTTTGTCTTAGAGAGTGCCGGGGCAGTACTAAGCCGTGCCATGAACGGAAAAGAAGCCCTGGAATGTTTTCAGGCTTCTGCACCGGGAACGTTCGATGTGATCCTTATGGATGTGATGATGCCGGCCATGGATGGATTTGAGGCAACCCGGGCGATCCGTGCGCTTGACCGGGAAGATGCGAAAACAATTCCGATCATTGCCATGACAGCCAATGCCTTCGCGGAGGACCGCAAGCGTGCGTTCGAGGCGGGAATGAATGAGCATCTGGCGAAGCCGCTGGAGAGCCGGCAGATGAAGGAGGTCATTGCGGCTTACCGCGGGAAGAAGATGCAGGCGGACAGCACAGCGCAGGCGGACAGCACAGCGCAGCCAGGCAGCAAGGAGCAGCCAGACAGCAAGGTGCAGGCGGACAGCAAAGCGCAGCCAGGCAGCGAGGTGCAGGCGGACAGCAAAGCGCAGCCGGGCAGCAAGGTGCAGCCGGATGGCGGGACAGGCAGTGAAAAGTAGAAAACAGAGTGGAAAAAACAAGTGAGATGAAAGAAAATCAATGAAACAGGAGACACAAAAGGAATCCGGGGGTGGCGTGCGAAAATTTCTGGTGCAGGATGAAAACCATGTGATCGAGGCGCATGAGCTTGCAAAGGACGGCATTGTAAACCGGATCTACCCGCTTGAGGGGAATGAGGAAGCCATGGGCTTAAATATGCTGGAGCAGATCATCGGTACCGGATATTGATGGGCTGATACAGCTTTTGAGCATAAATTTATGTATAAATTTCAGATGTTTCCACATACTGTCCATAAGACACACGATATGGAAAGGATGTTAAGAAACGGTATGAACCGGTGCTTGACGGAATAAGCGGTATGCAGGAGGAGCATTATGAAAGCTACAGGAATTGTGAGAAGGATCGATGATCTTGGACGCGTCGTGATTCCGAAGGAGATACGAAGGACACTCAGACTGAGGGAGGGGACTCCGCTTGAAATCTTTACGGACCGTGAGGGCGAGATCATTCTGAAAAAATACTCGCCCATGGTCGAGCTGGCGGCGTTTGCCACACAGTACGCAGACGCCATGGCGCAGACTACCGGTATGCTGGTCTGCATTACGGACCGGGACCAGGTGATCGCGTTTTCCGGCGGTCCCAAAAAGAATGTGCTGCAGAAGATGATCAGTAAGCAGCTGGAGCAGATGATCCATGAACGGGAAATCATTATAGCGGAACGGGAAAGCAAGAATTTTATTCCGGTTGCGGGAGAGGAGATCGATGGTGTGACCGCTGAGGTGATCGTACCGATCATCTGCGAGGGCGATCCCATCGGGGCGGTGGCACTTTTAAGCCGGGACCCGCGGGAAAAGCTGGGTGAGCCAGAATTAAAGCTGGTATCCACGGCGGCCGGTTTTTTAGGACGGCAGATGGAAGGATAAATCGAAAGAAATGTAGAAAGAAAAATAGAAAGAAAGTAGAAGGATAAGCAGGAAAAACATGCAGGAGAAAAATACAATGGGACAGCAGGAGGACTGGGAACTGTCTGAAGAATACTATAAGGAAGAAACCGGAAAGAAGGAGCTTCGTCTGGAAGATTTTCTGGAGACAGAAGAAGCACCGGAGAACCAGTCTGGTCTGGGCGGTGCAAATGGAGTTGCCGGGCAGCTAGAGGAGATGGCAGGACGCGTAAAGCAGGTCATGGAACTTTCCGGATCCGGACATCCGGCCGGTGCCATCGCATCGATGCTTGGCATGGATGTGCAGCAGGTGCGCGATATCATGGTCTGTGTCCAGTCATTTCCGGAAGATGACCCGCTGGCAGTGGCGCGGCTCATCGTGCTGGGATAGGCAGGGCGGTGTGAGTGGAATCTGAATCCGTGAGTATTCTGTGAAAAATCTTTACATTTTTCGAAAATGACTGTTCAAACGGAAGTCTTTCGTATATAATGTTATCTGTTTTCGGCGAAAATGCCGGAGTGAAAATCAGAAAAGAACCGTTATGGAAGGCAGTGCAGGTTATGGATTTCTGCACAATGCCAGCCGGAAAACAGAATACAGGAGGAATGAAGATCATGATGAAAATGGGTAAAAAAGCATTGCTTGTAGCTGCAGGCTGCATGCTTCTTTTATGCGGATGCACGAAGAGCAACATTGTACAGCCGGATGCGAGCGAGGCTGAGACACCGGATTTCAACATCTACAACAACATCGAGCTGGATATGGACCAGTTCCACGAGGAAGTAAATGAAATCTATCTGGACGAGGACGATTATCCGATGGCCGATTCCATCGATTTTACCATCGATGAGGACAAGGCTGTGGTTGACCTGACGATCGTTGTGAAGGATGGCACCAGTGGTGCAGATGCAGCAGAGTATGCAGATGCCGTAATCAAGGGAATCAATGATGAGGCAGCCGTTCAGGATTACAACTATGGCGAATCCGGAGAGGATACCTTCGGTGGATTTTTCCAGGACCGCAAGATCAGCTTAAAGATTTATGAGAAGAGCGCTTATGAGTCTAAGGGCGAGCCAATGTACGAGACCGAGATCCCGGAAGATACCTATATGACGTTTGATATCCAGTAACCAGAAAAAGCAGCGGAGGCACCAGAAACATGTCTGGTATTCAATGCAAAAAAACAGAGCAACAGATTTCCCACTTTGGAATTTCTGCTGCTCTGTTTTTCATTTCATTGTTTTCACTTAACGCATCTTATCCATCTGTCCGTCGGAACCGACATGGTAGTTGTCGACCCAGGAGTCAGTAACCATTTGCCCGTCTTCCCCGAAGAAATACCAGTCGCCCTTGTAGCGAAGCCAGTAGGAGGTTTTCCGGTTGCCCTTATCGTCGAGGTAATAGGTACCGTCCTTTAGTTCCAGGAGGCCGGTGGCTTTGGTTCCGTCATCCTTGATATATTGATATTGATCCTCTGCGGTTTTGTGCCACTCACCTGCCATGGCAGGGAATGCGCTCATCAGAAAACACAGGATGGTTAAGATGAGGGTGAGTCCTGCTTTTTTCTTCATAGTGATCATCCTTTCTCTCTGCAAACTCATTATAACAGCCCTGCTTTGCACTGGCAAGGGGCGCGGGGGTATTGTAAGGAAATCGGTGGAATTGTAAGAAAAATGTTATGAACAGAGCGGGAAGCACAGAAACAAGAGCAGAGAAAAAAATGAGGCGAGGGCAGAGGAGAGGGCAGAGACAAGAACAGTGATGCGAACAAAGATAGAAGGACATGCCAGCGACATGCCCTCTCTGTGTGAACGGATGAAATCTTCTTATTTTTCATTTGTACAGATAAATCGTTTGTATGGTTTCAGGTTGCGGTTTATTGTTCTACTCCTGGATGATTCCGTTTACATCAACGGTCCAGATCTTATCGTTGGAATCTTTCACATCTTTATAGCCATTTCCAAGCTCCGGCTTTGCCGCAGATTTGGAAGAGGAGGATGCTTTCTGAATGACACCATTGGTACCTGCCAGATAGGATACGCCATCTAACTGTACCGGGGCGAAACGCAGGTCGCGGTCTGCATCCTGGCGCAGTCCCTGCACGTAAACATTGTTGTCGCGGACTCCGTGGAAGCCGCGGCCCTTGTTGCCACCGTCGGTGTAGAAGAACCAGGTCTGGTTTTCGCCGAGATCTTCATCGTAGATGGTCTGCTTGCCGGTCTTCATAATGCCATCGGTGCCAAAGTAGTAATTACAGGTCTGTCCGTCTTCGGTGATCACACTCTGAAGTCCGGTCTGCAGCTCGCCTCGTTCGTTAAAGCCGAAGCGCTTGCCATCGACTGTGAAGACCTGTACACCCTGGGCTGCGTAGTAAGGACGGCCATTCTTAATATAGAAGATAAAGGTCTCGCCTTCCTCGCTGATCTCCGGTGCGCCTTCCATCTGGTACCAGCCGTTTCCTCGTTTTCCGTCGTTCTCATAGAACTGGTAGGATGCGATGCGAGGTGCAGTGGTTTGTGTGCGGTCCGTGTTGCTGTCACTTGCTACTGTGTTGGAACTATCGCCTGCGTCTGTGCTGCTTTCGCCTGCTTCAGCGTTGGAGACGCCTGCAGTTTCAGCGTCAGCGCTGATCTCAGCGTTTGCGTTGCCAGCAGCCGGATCAGCATTTGCTGCGCTGTCAGCGCTTTCCGGCAGGCGGAACCATCCGGTCTGCAGGATCCCGTTCTGGAAGGTGTAGTAGGAACCACCGATCTTGCGGTCGATCTGGTTCATGACCATGCGGCCATTGTTGTCAAAGAAATGCCATACAGTATCCTGATCCAGTTCTTCGTCCTCATTTTCCAGCTCAATCCAGCCGGTCTTCATGGCTCCGTCGCCTTCTTCGCCGAGATAGTAGGTTGCGCCGTCTAACTCTAGCATGCCAGTCTGCATGTGGCCTTCTTCGTTAAAATAGTAATTCTTTCCGCCGATCTCCTGCCATTTGGAGATGACGCTTCTTCCGTCTTTTCCATAGTAGTACCAGTAAGTATCCGGGGCCTCAGAGTCCCACTCATCCTCGTTTGCTTCACTGATCCACTGGTTCATGACACGGCGGCCTTCCTCGTTTACATAATATTCATCAATTCTGCAGGAACGGGAAAGGTAGCCGTCTTCGTTTAAGTAATACCACTCGCCGTCTTTCTTTTTCCAGGAATCAGTCAGGTAGTAGCCTTCGCTGTCTTTGTAGCGGAGCTCACCATCTTCTGTGAGCCATCCGGCTGTTGCAGCCAGGACGGTGGAAACGCTGCCCGGAATGGAAAGCGCAAGTGCAGGGGTTGCCGCTGACATTGCTGCCGCGGTGGATAATACAGCCAGTAATTTGCAATGTTTGTTCATAACTTTGTTACTCTCCTTTTTTCTTGTGGAAACCGGAGCCGTCTGGTGTCTGTAGTGCGGTCTGCAAAAGCAGCAGGAGCTACAGACGGACGAAGCCAGTTTGCAGGTTGGCCGAAAATCCGCAGTTGCATTACGGTGCCGATTATAGCGGATTTCATACAGCTTGAAAAGTGAAGGTTACTGGAAAGAAAGGCATGCGCTGCCAGTCGAGATTTCTGGGTGCAGGATGCGGGATAATATGCTATACTTATGCTATTGACGAAAACAGGAGGAGATTCCCAATGAAGATCAAGGTATCGAATTACATTGCCGGAAAGCTGGTTGAGGCAGGCATCAACCAGGTCTTTACGGTTACAGGGGGAGGTGCCATGCATTTGAACGATGCACTGGGCCATCAGGAAGGGCTGCACTGCCTGTACCAGCACCATGAGCAGGCATGTGCGATCGCGGCAGAGGCTTATGCGAGAATCCACAACAAGATTGGTGCACTGTGTGTGACAACAGGCCCTGGCGGCACCAATGCCATCACCGGCGTGGTTGGCGGCTGGCTGGATTCTATTCCGATGCTGGTCTTATCCGGTCAGGTGCGCTACGACACGACTGCACGCTGGTCCGGCGTTGGCATCCGTGCCATGGGTGACCAGGAGTTTGATATTGTAAAATCCATCGACTGCATGACCAAGTACAGCGAAATGGTGATCGACCCGCTGCGCATCCGCTACTGCCTGGAGAAAGCAATCTATCTGTCTTATTCCGGACGTCCTGGCCCGACCTGGCTGGACATTCCGTTAGATGTACAGGGTGCGTATGTGGATACGGACGACTTAGTCGGATTTGACGCGGCAGATTACGAGGCTGGCGGCACTGGCTGGGCAGAGCCTTCACCAGCTCATGCGATCCCGGAGGATTACGCTGGAAAAGGGGAGCACCGCCAGGTACTTCCGAAACCGGTTTCCAAGGAGCTTGCAAGAGAGATCATCGAGAAAATCCGCAATGCGAAACGTCCGGTTCTGTATGCAGGAAACGGAATCCGCATTGCCGGCGCGTTCGATGCTTTTATGGAAGTGGCAGACGGACTGGGAATTCCGGCAGTTGTTGGCTGGAATGCGAACGACTGCATGTACGATGACTGTCCGTGGTACGTGGGCAGACCGGGCAACATGGGCGACCGTCCGGGCAATCTGGCTGTACAGAACAGTGATCTGGTATTTTCCGTGGGAAGCCGCTTGAGCATCCGTCAGGTCGGCTACAATTATAAGACCTGGGCCCGCGAGGCGTATGTGATCATGAACGATGTAGATCCGGAGGAATTGAAAAAGCCGAGCGTCCATGTCGATATGCCGGTTCATGCAGACGCAAAGGATCTCATGGAGACGATGGCAGCCGTTCTTCGGGAAGAATATGACAAAAAGCCGGTATTTGACGGCGGCGAGGGTCTTCCGGGCATGACCTGGAGCGAGACCTGCCGGATGTACCGGGAGAAATACCCGACGATCCGCAAAGAACAGTTAAAAGCGGATCCGACCCGCGAGGCGAATGTTTACGCGGTGGTAGAAGCACTCAGCAGCCGTTTGAGCGAGGATCAGATCACGGTAGTCGGAAATGGTTCTGCCTGCGTGGTCGGAGGACATGCGTACATCATGAAGAAAGGACAGCGGTTCTTATCCAACTCCGCGATCGCTTCCATGGGTTACGATCTGCCTGCAGCGATCGGTGCCTGCATGGCAGCCCATGATCCGGAATTTGAGGGGGACGGATACAGCCAGCACGACATCATCCTGCTGACCGGTGAGGGCAGCATCCAGATGAATCTTCAGGAGCTGCAGACCATCATCCACCACAAGATGCCGGTCAAGATTTTCCTGATCAACAATGGCGGCTATCATTCCATCCGCCAGACCCAGCGGAATTTCTTCGGGGAGCCGTTGGTCGGAATCGGCGTAGACAGCCACGACTTAAGCTTCCCGGATATGGCAAAGCTTGCCCCGGCTTACGGTTATCCGTATGTGGCAGCATATCACAATGAGGAGCTGGCTGATGCAGTAGAAAAGACTCTGGCCATGGAAGGACCGGTCATCTGCGAGCTGTTTGTGACGACCGACCAGAACTTTGAGCCGAAGTCCTCCGCAAAGCGTCTGCCGGACGGTACCTTGGTATCTCCGCCGCTTGAGGATCTTTCCCCATTCCTTCCGGATGAGGAGATGGACAAACTGATGATCATTCCGAGGATAAAATAATGCGAATTGTAGTAACAGGCGCGACCAGCTTTATCGGCGCGGCAACAGTAAGACAACTTTTAGAGGCGGGGCACCAGGTTTTTGCGGTGGTCCGCCCCGCTTCTTCTAATATGAAGCATTTGCAGGAGATGGCAGAGGGCATAGATTGCGGAACACTTGCCATCCGTCCGCTTGATCTGGCAAATATCAGAGAGCTGGCCGGCTTTTTTGCAGATGCCTGGATCCATATCGGCTGGGATGGCGCAGGAAGTGAGAACCGGACCAAACGTGACGTGCAGCAGAAAAATGTCACGTATGCCCTGGATGCAATAGAGACAGCAGCAGCGCTTGGCTGCCGCCGTTTTTTATTTACCGGATCTCAGGCAGAGTACGGAGTCTGGCACCAGACGGTGGCAGAGGACACTCCCTGTCACCCGGTGTCTGAATATGGCAAGGCAAAGGTTGATTTTTGCGAAAAAGCGAAAATACTTTGCAAACGTAAGAATATGGAGTATATTCATACGAGGATATACAGCGTGTACGGCCCTGGGGACCATCCGTGGTCACTGGTGCAGTCTTGCCTTCGCACCTTTTTGGAGGGCGGCAGCATGAAGTTGGGTGAGTGTACACAGAACTGGAATTTTCTTTATATCGATGATGCAGCCGCAGCGCTTGTTGCACTGTTAACCGGAGGAAAGGCTGGCATCTATAATATTGGCAGTACCGATACCAGACCGCTTAGGCGTTACATTGAAGAGATGCATGCGCTTTGCGGACACCGGGGAAGCTTTACCTATGGGGAGCGGCCGCAGAATGCGGAGGGTCCGGCAGACCTTATGCCGGATATCAGCAAGCTTTTGCGGGAAACCAGCTGGCGGCCTGTCAGGACATTTGCGGAGGGAATTTATGAAACATTGCATAGCCTGCGGGAAGATCCTGCCGGAAAAGAGTCTCTTTAATTTAAAAAATGCACCGGCATCGGCCCAGGATATTCCGGATGTGGATGAAGTGAAGGACGATCAGGGCATTACCCTTCAGTTACACCAGTGCAGTGGCTGCGGACTGGTCCAGTTTGATTATGAGCCGGTGGCTTACTACCGCGATGTGATCCGTGCCGGTGGTGGTTCTTCCACCATGCGGGAGCTGCGGACGAGCCAGTACCGCCACCTGATCGAAACCTACCATCTGGAGGGAAAAACCTTTCTGGAGGCAGGCTGTGGCCGGGGCGAATTTTTGAAATTCTTACAGGAGTTTCCGGTTGAGATCTACGGAATGGAGCACAAGGCAGATCTGGTTGCGGCAGCGCAGGCTGATGGCCTTCGTGTCTGGAGAGAGTTCCCGGAGCGGGAAGACCAGAAGTTTGGCCATTCCGGGGAAGCCTCCATGCTGCCGGAGCGTGGCTGGAGCGTGCCGGAAAAGCCGTTTGATGTGTTCTTATCCTTTAACTTTTTAGAGCACCAGCCAAGACCGGATGTTATGCTGAAAGCCATCTGGAACAATCTGGCTGAGGACGGCATGGGCCTGGTCACCGTGCCGAGCCTGGAATACATTCTGGAGAAGGAAAGCTACTATGAGCTGATCCGCGACCATATTGCTTATTACACGTTTGATACACTTCGTGCATTATTAAACCACTGCGGCTTTGAGGTGCTCGAGGAGGAAATGATCAACCGCGATACGCTTTCCATGGTGGTGAGAAAGACTGCTATGCCGGAAGACGGGAAAATGGAGCAGGATGATCTTGCGGGTCTGGAACGCGCAGCATCAGGTGTACAGACAACTTCGAAATGTATGGAAGCAGAAACTGGTGCACAGAAAGAACATGCAGAAAAAACAGCGAAGGCACAGCGTGAAGACGCTGCAGATGCAGGCATCATCGCCCCTCTGACCGACGGCTATGCGGTGGTAACCGGAGAAATCCGCGCACTGACAGAACGTCTGAACCGGGAAGGCAGACGCCTTGCCATGTGGGGAGCAAGCCATCAGGGCTTTACCCTGGCATCGACCTCTGCTCTTGGGGAGTCTCTGGCTTACATCATCGATTCTGCTCCGTTTAAACAGGGGCGTTTTGCACCGGCCTCCCATGTGCCGATCGTGGCACCGGACCATTATTTTGAAGAGCCGGTGGATGCAGTGCTGATCGTGGCACCGGGTTATACCGATGAGATCGCGGGTATCATAAGAACAAAGTTCGGTGCGGGTGTGGAGGTCATGACTCTGCGCACAAACCGGATTGAGCAGCTCTGATGCCGCAAGGAAGAAGAAACGTTACTGATTCATGCAGTGCCTGCACAGAATCTGGCATGGAGTGAAAGCGCAGGAACGGCAGAAAACAACAGGAGTATGGAAACATGATACAGAATCTTTCCGGAAAACGGATTGTGATGACCGGAGCCACTGGTTTTATTGGAAGCCATGTGGGAGAGCGGTTTTTGGAAGAGGGTGCAGAGGTTTACTGCCTGGTGCGCCCGCAGTCGCAAAAAACAGACTGTCTTCCGGTGCATGAGCACTTGCACCGGATCGCGGCGCAGATGGATGAGGCGGTAGCGTGTGTTCCGCAGATTGGCCACGCAGATGCATTTTTACATTTTGCATGGCGCGGCGTAAACCGCCAGGAAATCGACTCACCCGAAGTGCAGAAAACCAATATTGACGGCTCGCTTCGCTGTCTGGAAGCGGCAAAGCTTCTGGGCTGCCAGGTGTTTATGGACGCCGGTTCCCGGGTAGAATACGGTATTACTTCAGACGGCACCATGGAAGAGTCCATGGAGTGCCACCCGGTCAATGAATACGGGAAAGCAAAGCTTGCTTTTTTTGAGCAGGCAGCAAAGCTTTGCCGGGAAATGCAGATGACCTATTACCACCTGCGTTTCTTCAGTGTTTACGGAAAAGGCGATCACCCGTGGTCCATCATTTCCACGCTGACGCGGGAGCTGCCGGAGGGAAAAACCGTATCGTTAAGCGCCTGCAGGCACCGCTGGAATTTTATGGATATCGCAGATGCATCCCGGGCAGTCGTAGAATTGTATCGCTACAGCGACAGCCATCCGGATGAATGCCACGCTGTGAATGTGGCTTCGGAAGATACCCGGGTACTGCGGGATTTTGTTGAGGAGATCCACACGCTGTGCGGTGGACGCGGAAACCTGGAATACGGAAGCTTCGTCCAGGCAAAGGAAGGTGCCCTTTCCATCTGTCCGGTCAATGAAAATATAAAGAAGCTGACGGACGGAACCTGGAAGGAAGAGGTTTCTTTTGCGGAGGGAATCCGGAGGATGCTTCCACAGATACTGGCATAAAAATGTGGAAAAAACAAACAGAAGCATCAGCTTCTGTGGAAAATTGTCATTCTGGATCTGGACAATGACAGTGATGGCAAATAAGTTACAAGAAACGATATGGAAGGAAACGATTATGAAAAAGATCAGTGTGCTGATCCCCTGCTACAACGAGCAGGAAAATGTTGAGGCAATCAGCAAAGCGGTACTGGAAACCCTGACGCGGGATCTGCCGCAGTACGACTATGAGCTGGTGTTCATCGACAACGACTCAACCGATGAAACCCGCCCGATCCTGCGCAGGCTCTGTGCAGAAAACCCGAAGATTAAGGCCATCTTTAATGCCCGCAATTTCGGACAGTTCAACTCTCCGTATTACGGCATGCTGCAGGTGACCGGCGACTGTGTCATTGAGATGGTGGCAGATTTCCAGGACCCGGTGGACATGATCCCGAAATACGTGAAGGCCTGGGAAGAAGGCTACAAGATCGTCATCGGCATCAAGACCAGCAGCAAAGAAAACAAGATCATGTATGCGCTCAGAAGTTTCTATTATAAGACAATCAAGAAGCTGTCTGACGTGGAGCAGATCGAGCACTTCACCGGTTCCGGACTGTACGACCGGGATTTTATCGAGGTGTTAAGAAAGCTGGATGACCCGACGCCGTTCCTGCGCGGAATTGTGGCGGAGCTTGGCTATAAGCGGAAGGAGATTCCGTACGAACAGCCGAAACGCCGCGCCGGAAAAACGCACAATAACTTTTACCGCCTGTACGATGCAGCCATGCTCAGCGTGACCTCTTACACGAAAGCAGGCTTACGTCTGGCTACGTTTGTGGGTGCCATCAGCGCATTTTTAAGCATGGTGGTTGCAATCGTTTACCTGGTCATGAAGCTGGTCTGGTGGGACCGTTTCCCGGCAGGCATGGCACCGATGCTGATTGGCATGCTGTTTTTGGGTTCGGTGCAGATCTTCTTTATCGGTATGGTGGGAGAGTATGTGCTCTCCATTAACCAGCGTGTGATGCACCGCCCGCTGGTCGTAGAGGAAGAACGACTGAATTTTGAGGAGAAATAGTTTATATGAAATACAAGATTGACGTAGTGAGGATCCGGGAAAATTCGATTCAGTTAAATGGCTGGGTCATCGGAAAGACACCGGAGTCCAAGGCAGAGTTTGAGGTTCTGGACCAGGAGAAAAAGCCGCTTCCGGTCAAATATGTGGCAACCCGCAGGGATGACGTGAGCCAGATTTACTATAAACAGGTCTATGACCGGGATTATGGCTTTGACATCCAGTTCCCGTATGAGCGTGGGGCGGACTACTGGCTGGTGATCCGCTGTGATGGAAAGACTGCCCGTGTGAAGTATAATGAGGAATTGATCGCGAAGCGTGCCAGTGTGGCACACAAGCGCATGGAAAAGATCAAGGATCTTATGAACATGGAAACCGTGCATGTGGCACTGGAGTTTGGAAAAAAGCATGGCTTAAAGGCGTTGCTTTTGAAGTCCCGCCACAAGCTGCAGGGCCTGGACAACGATTATGACTATGGCGAGTGGTATGAGCTGACCCGCCCGAAGGAAGAAGAACTGGATGCCCAGCGCGAGACAAAGTTTGCGAAGGAGCCGCTGTTATCCATTGTCATTCCGGCGTACAAGACTCCGGAGAAATACCTGCGGGAGATGCTGGATTCCATTCTGGCCCAGACCTACAAAAAATGGGAGGTCTGCGTAGCAAACGGAAGCCCGAAGGGCGAGGGAGCTATTGTCAGCCGCGTGATGGCGGAATATACAAAGAAAGACAGCCGCTTCCACGTGTCGGAGCTTGGGGAGAACCTGGGTATTTCCGGCAACACCAATGCGGCCCTGGAGATGGCAAGTGGTGACTTTATCATTCTGGCCGACCACGACGATACCATTCCAGAGCATGCCCTGTATGAGGTGGCAAAGATCATCAACGAGCACCCGGACTGCGATGTCATCTATTCCGATGAAGATAAGCTGGATATGGACGGCGGCGCGCTGTTCGACCCGCATTTCAAACCGGATTTCAACCCGGACCTTTTAACCAGCGTCAATTATATCTGCCATCTGTTTGTAGTGAAACAGGAACTGCTGAACAAAGTAGGCGGCTTCCGCCACGAGTTTGACGGCGCCCAGGATTACGATTTTATTTTCCGCTGTACGGAGAATGCGAAAGAAATCTGCCATATTCCAAAGGTGCTGTACCACTGGCGCTGTCACCAGGAGTCTACGGCCAGCAACCCGGAGAGTAAGCTGTACGCGTTTGAGGCAGGTGCACGTGCGATCATGGCACACTATGAGCGCATGGGCATCCCGGCTGAGAAAGTGGAAAAGGGCGTGGATTACGGAATCTACCACACGACCTTTAAGATCCAGGGCGACCCGCTGGTGTCGGTTATCATTCCGAACAAGGATCACAGTGTGGACTTAGACCTCTGCATCCGATCCATCATCGAGCGTGCCACCTACAAAAACCTGGAGTTTATTGTGGTGGAGAACAACAGCACCGAGCCGGAGACCTTCGCATATTATGAGAAGATCCAGAAGGAATTCCCACAGGTGAAGGTCGTCCGCTGGGAGCGGGAGTTCAACTATTCTGCGATCAACAATTTCGGCGCTTCCTTTGCAAAGGGCGAGTACCTGATGCTGTTAAACAACGATACCGAGATCATTGCCCCGCGCCTGTTTGAGGAGATGCTTGGCTTCTGCCAGCGGAAAGAGGTCGGCATTGTCGGTGCCAGACTGCTCTATGAGGATGACACGATCCAGCATGCCGGAGTCGTGATCGGTTTTGGCGGCGTGGCAGGTCATACCTTTATTGGCCTGCATGAAGCGGAAAACAGTTATTTCCACCGTGCAATGTGTGCACAGGATTACAGTGCTGTAACGGCAGCCTGCCTGATGGTGAAAAAGTCGGTTTTCCATGAAGTTGGCGGCCTGACTGAGGAGCTGGCTGTGGCATTTAACGACGTGGACTTCTGCCTGAAGGTGCGGGCAGCCGGATATCTGGTCGTTTACGCACCGTATGCAGTGATGCATCATTATGAGTCCAAGTCCCGAGGTCTGGAGGATACACCGGAGAAAGTAGCACGCTTCAACCGGGAGTGGGCACTGGTGGCAAGCCGCTGGCCGGATATCTTAAAGAACGGGGATCCTTACTACAACCCGAACCTGACCCTGCGAAAATCAGACTTTTCCCTGCGGGATCTCTTAAAAGAGAAGATCGGCGAGCCTTATAAGCTTCCGGATCTGAAGGAACAGTAGGTGGAGGCGTGCGTATGAAGAAAGTAACGATCATCATTCCAAATTATAATGGCCTGAAATTCATGGAACCCTGTATGGCGGCGCTGGATCGGCAAATCTGCCGGGACTTTGAACTGCTGGTGGTGGACAACGGCTCCACCGACGGCAGCGTGGAGTGGCTGAAGGAGTATGGGCTTCCATCGATTTTCCTTGAGACGAATACCGGCTTTTCCGGAGCGGTCAATGTGGGGATCCGGGCAGCAAAAACGCCGTATGTGATCCTTTTGAATAATGACACCGAAGCAGAGCCGGAGTATGTCGGAGAACTCTTAAAAGCCATAGAAAGTTCTCCGAGGATTTTCTCCGTGAGTCCGAAGATGATCCAGCTTTACCATAAAGATCTGATGGATGACGGCGGCGATATGTACAGCATTATGGGCTGGGCATACCAGCGTGGCGTGGGACAGGAAATAGAACGTTATGACCGCCCTTGCCATATCTTCTCTGCCTGCGCCGGTGCGGCGATCTACCGCCGGGAGGTGTTTGAAGAGATCGGATATTTCGATGAGATGCATTTTGCTTATCTGGAAGACATCGATGTGGGATACCGGGCAAAAATTGCGGGATACTATAACCGTTACTGCCCGTCTGCGAAGGTGTTTCATGTGGGAAGCGGCACCAGCGGCTCCAAGTACAATTCCTTTAAGGTCAAGCTTGCGGCCCGCAATAACGTGTATCTGAACTATAAAAATATGCCGGCACCACAGCTTCTGTTTAACAGCATTCCGATCGCTATGGGCATCGCCGGAAAGTATCTGTTCTTTAAAAAGCTCGGCTTTGAGAAAGACTATGTAGCCGGGATCTTAGAGGGAATCAAGACGGTAAAAAAGACCCGCAAGGTTCCTTACCGCCGGGAGAATTTTGGCAATTATCTCGCCATTGAGTGGGAGCTGATCTACGGAGCGGCACTGTATATTTACGAGTTTTCCAGACGTCAGGTGAGAAAAGCAGGGAAAAGTTAAGAGAAATTTAATATCTCAATCCAGAAAATTCGTGTATAATCGTTACGATTCCATTATGATGCCATAAGACCGCCATTTTGCGCGGATCCTGGCAAAATCCGTTGCTGTTTGTGCTATATACGGGCGGCAATCTGAAAATCAAGGTGGACTATATGATAAAAGATAATCAGTCCAGACTGAACCGGCTGCATGTGCTTCTGGATGCACTGGTGATCGCAGCTGCCTATGTGTTCAGCTGGTTTATTACATTAAAAAGCGGATTGTTCGGGGCAGATTTAGAGGCTGGTATCCTGCCGACCTGGTTTTATATGCGGGTCCTGGTGGTGATCATACCAGTCTATCTGCTTTTGTATACAATCTTTCATCTGTTCACGCCAAAGCGGGTGCAGGGCAGACGCCAGGAGTTTGCCAACGTCTGCAAGGCGAATATCATCGGACTGTTTCTTTTCGGAACTATTTTGTATGTAGGAAGAAAGAACCCTTATCTGCGGGAGTTTTCTGCAAGGCTTGTCGCTGGCTTTTTCCTGACCAACATTACCGCAGAAACGCTGGAACGGAACCTGATCCGTACCGTGCTGCGCTCCATGCGTGCAAAGGGCTACAATCAGAAGCATATCATTCTGGTGGGTTACAGCCGTGCAGCCGAGGGTTATATTGACCGTGTGCTGGCAAACCCGGAGTGGGGATACCGCGTGCGCGGCATTCTCGATGACCATAAGCAGTGGGGATATGATTACCGCGGCATCAAGGTCATTGGAACCCTGAAAGAGTTAAAACCGATCCTGGATATGAACCGTCTGGATGAGATCGCGATTACCTTAAGCCTGAAAGAGTATGCCGGTCTGGAGCAGATCGTGGCAGTCTGTGAGAAATCCGGAGTCCACACGAAGTTCATTCCGGACTATAACAATGTGATCCCGACCAGGCCATATACGGAAGATCTGCAGGGACTGCCGGTCATCAATATCCGCCATGTTCCGTTAAACGATCCGCTGAATGCGGCGATGAAGCGTGTGGTTGATATTTTCGGCGCGGTTGTTGCGCTGATCCTGTTTTCCCCCATTATGCTGGTGACAGCCGTGTTGATCAAGCTGACTTCACCGGGACCGCTGATTTATTGTCAGGAACGGGTGGGGCTTCATAACCGCCCATTTAAAATGTACAAGTTCCGTTCCATGGAAGTGCAGGCGCCGGAAAAAGAAAAGAGTGAGTGGACGACCAAACGCGATCCGAGGGTAACGCCGATCGGAAGGATCATCCGCAAAACCAGCATCGATGAGATGCCGCAGCTCTTCAACGTTTTGTTCGGCAGCATGAGCCTGGTAGGGCCCCGGCCGGAGCGCCCGTATTTTGTAGAGCGGTTTAAGGAAGAAATCCCAAGGTATATGATCAAGCACCAGGTACGGCCGGGTATGACAGGCTGGGCGCAGGTGAATGGTTACCGTGGTGACACTTCTATCACCAAACGGATCGAGCACGATCTTTATTACATTGAAAACTGGACTTTGGGATTTGACTTTAAGATATTGTTTCTGACATTTTTCAAAGGCTTTATTAATAAGAACGCCTATTGACCCGGTTGCGGAGCAGGCAGGAATTAAGATGAGGTACAAACATGAGTCACGATTATGACGATGAGTTAGAGCGCAGTACAGAAAGACGAAGCAGACGAAATCCCCACATGAGGGACAGATCCGGAGCGTATGCAGCTTCTGAACGCGAAGACGGTTACGTAAATGAGCGGGAACGCTGGGAGAGCCGTCAGAGAAAACGTCAGGAGGCAGCAGAGCGGGAGCTGGATGTAATGGGAGATTCCCGGATCTATGCGCTTCCCAAACAGCCGAGACGGGAATATGAGCAGGAAGACTCCAGAAGAGCGAAGGAGCCGGATATGCTCGATGAATTCGAGATGGGCCGGGTGCGCGTTTCATCCCGCCGCAGGACCAATGCAGATTATGAAGCTGATATGTCCGATGAAAGCCCGCGCAGCAGTGCCGTGCGTGAGACAGCCGGAAGCCGTGCAGTACGGGAAACAGCCGCTGCGAAGGCAGGAGCCGGAAACAGCCGCCGCGCAGGAGCAGCCGGAGAAGACCGGAGAAGCGGAGGGACAGCTGATGCTGGAGAAGGCCAGTGGGGAAGAAACACTGGAGCGGAAGAAAACTGGGAAAATTCCAGAAGTACCGGAACTGGAAGAAGCCGGCGCAGAAATGCCGGGACTTCAGAAAACTGGCAGAATGCTCAGGAAACTGAGCAGGGAAGAAGCCAGCGCAGCATGAGAGCTGCTGAAGCCGGAGAAAGCCGCCGGGATACAAGAACAGCAGAGCCTTCCGGAGGCGGACGGCGGGGCGGACGTTCCGAGTTTGGCCGCAGTGAGGCGAAGAAAAAACGCAGACGCCGCATCATTGCCATGATCGTGGCAGAGTGCATTGCCCTGGTGGCTATCTTCAGCTATGCCTTTATGGCACGCATGATGTCCCAGATCCAGCGCTCGGAGGATTTCCAGATCAGCGAGATCAAGACGAATGATATTGCGATGGACGCAGAAGAAAATATGAAGGGCTACTGGACCATCGCCATCTTTGGTGTCGATGCACGTGACAATGCCATCGAGAAATCCACAAACTCCGATGTTATCATCCTCTGTAATGTCAACCGTGATACAGGTGAGATCAAGCTGGTATCGGTATACCGTGACTCTTATTTAAATATCAACGATAAGGGCTCTTATACTAAGATCAACCAGGCTTACTTTGTAGGCGGACCAAAGCAGGCAGTAGAGGCATTAAACCGTAACCTTGACCTTCAGATCCAGGATTATATGACCTTCAACTGGAAGGCCGTAGCCAATGCAATCGATGTTCTCGGCGGTGTCGATATCGAGCTGAGCAAGGCAGAGTTTTTCTATATCAACTCCTTTATTACTGAGACTGTAAAGGCAACCGGAATCGGTTCCCACCAGTTAACCCATGCAGGCATGAACCATTTAGACGGTGTCCAGGCCGTAGCTTATGGCCGCCTGCGTCTGATGGATACAGACTATGCACGTACTGAGCGCCAGCGTAAGATCATTGCGCAGGCCTTTGAAAAATCCAAGAAGGCAGATTTCCAGACACTGTATACCCTGATCGGAACTGTGTTCCCGCAGATATCTACCAGTATCGGAGTCGATGACCTGGTAAGCAACGCCAGAAATATCACGAAGTTCCATCTGGGAGAGACAACCGGATTCCCGCAGGCCCGCGGTGACGCAAACATGGGCAAGAAGGGAGCTGTAGTTGTTCCTGCAACTCTGGAAAGCAATGTCATTGAGCTGCACAAGTTCCTTTTTGGTGATGAGGCTTATACCCCATCTGAGACTGTTAAGAAGATCAGTGCAAAAATCTCTTCCGATACTGGCATCTATAAAGAAGGCCAGTTTGTCGGAAATGTAGGAACCGGTGGCGGTGTGGTACAGCCGCAGAAGACCAAGGCAGCAGCGACTAAATCTTCCGATAAGTCCAAGGACGAGGAAGGATACCAGACCGTATACGAGTACGATAAGAACGGCAAGAAGGTCAGCAAGAAGCTCAAAATGGAGACCGACGCTGACGGCAAATATGTAAAGTACGAGACCGATGCCGACGGATTCCTTGTGAAGGACGAGACCATCTCCAGCAGCCACAGCGCTGCATCAGCAGCTGAGACAGATGCGAACGGCGAGACAAAAGAGACGGACAGCAAGGGAAACCATAAAAATAATGAAACCTCTGACAGCGAGTCTGGAATTGCAGATACCAAAGTAACAGACCGTCCGGGAACATCTTCGGAGTCATCATCTGCAGCACATCCGGGCAGCAATACGGAGAGCAGCTCTGCCAGCCACCCGGGAAGCAGCACGACGCCGACCACGGCAGCATCCCATCCGGGAAGCAATAGTAGCACGCCGACCAGCTCTGCAACACATCCGGGAAGTACGGCTGAGGGCACAACATCAGGTTCTGGAAGCACGGTCCCGACGGCAGCGTCCCATCCGGGTGGCAGCACCACCCCGACAAGCGCAGCCAGTCATCCGGGCAGTACATCCACAACACCGACCAGCGCAAATTCCGGAAACCCGTCCTCTGCGGGCCCGTCCGGAAGCGGAAACAGTTCTTTCTCCGCAGTGTCCGGGACGGTGGCAGGACCGGGGCAGTAAATATAACAATATCTCACAGTAAACACAAATGGGCCGGAAGGTTCCGTTCCCGCCGAATGGCGGGGACGAAACCTTTCGGCCCTCGTTCGTTACTGTGTGATATTGTTAGAATTCACAATTAAGTTGAAAAGGGAACACAATTGCATCACATTTCTCTGTTATAGTTCTTTACAGAGTTAAGAAAGAAGTACAGAAAGGAGATCATAAGTATGTACGAAGAAGATAGAAATAACAGAGAAAATAATTCGGAAGCTGGTTACAACGACCGCAACGACGAACATATGGAATACCGCAGAAACGCAGCCCAGAACACAGATAGCCAGGAGGTAAGATCCCAGCAGGGTCCGGCACAGGAACAGGGCAGAAGTGAAGCCTGGAAGGGCGCAGCCCAGGAGTGCAGCCAGAGAGACAGCAGCTGGCAGTCCGCACCGCAGAGCACCAGCCAGAGTGGCAGCGGCGCATGGCAGTCCGCAGCCCAGGCAAACGGTCAGGAGAGTGGCAGCGGCGCATGGCAGTCTGCAACCCAGGCAAACGGTCAGGAGAGTGGCAGCAGTGCATGGCAGTCCGCAGCCCAGACAGGCAGCCAGGAGAGTGGCAGCAGTGCATGGCAGTCTGCATCGCAGGCAGGTACCCAGAACAGCAGCACATGGCAGCCGGGTTCACAGGAGCAGGGCCAGGGCAGCGCATGGCAGTCTGTATCCCAGAACGGAAACCAGCAGGCGGCCCAGCATGAGCAGGCTCACCACACAACAGGCGGCTGGGCACCGCGCAGACCAGAGTTCCATCATAATGCACACCAGAAACCAGAGCATGCAAAACGCAGCGGTCACGGCATGGCCAAAAAGGTTGCAGCCGTTACGGCAGCAGCAGTTTTGTTTGGTACGGTCGCAGGCGGTACGATGTTTGCAGTTGATACCATGGGAGAATACCTGAAGGGGCAGTATACCACGATCGGCCAGACAGAAACACAGGCTCAGGTCAAGGTGGCAGAATCGGATTCCGGCGATGGCAGCACCACTGCCGGGGCACCGGTCACCTCAGCAATCCAGACGGATGTTTCTTCCATCGTAGAGAAAGCAATGCCGTCGGTTGTTGCGATCAACAATACAATGGTCATGCAGCAGCAGACCTGGTTTGGACCGAGCCAGACCGTTGAGGTTCCGAGCAGCGGCTCCGGTATCATTGTAGGCCAGAACGATGAAGAGCTTCTGATCGTTACCAACAACCATGTTGTTGAGGATTCCAAGGAGCTGACGGTTACCTTTATCGATAACCAGCAGGTTTCTGCAGCAATCAAGGGAACAGATTCCGAGACAGACCTGGCAGTCATTGCCATTCCGTTAAAGGACATCCCGTCCGATACCATGAACCAGATCAAGGTTGCAACACTCGGTGATTCCGATGCATTAAAGGTTGGCCAGGGTGTTATTGCGATCGGTAATGCACTTGGCTATGGCCAGTCTGTAACTGTTGGCTATGTCAGTGCTTTAAACCGTGAGGTAAAGGCTGAGGACCAGACAACCCGTACCCTGCTTCAGACCGATGCGGCCATCAACCCTGGTAACAGTGGCGGCGCACTGCTGAATATGAGAGGTGAGGTCATTGGCATCAATGCAGCCAAATATTCTTCTACTGAGGTAGAGGGCATGGGCTATGCAATCCCGATCTCCCAGGCACAGGACATCATTAACGAGCTGATGAACAAGAAGACCCGTGTAGCAGTTGATGAGGCTCAGCAGGGCTTCCTGGGTATTCAGGGACAGAATATCGATGAGACTGCAGCAAGCATGTACGGAATGCCGAGAGGTATTTATGTATACAAGATCGTAGAAGACAGCGCAGCATCGAAGTCTGACTTACACGAGAAGGATATCATTACCAAGTTCGATGGCCAGACCGTCCGCACCATGGCAGACCTGAAGGATATGCTGACCTACTATAAGGGCGGTGACACCGTGAACTTAACCGTACAGTCTCTGGAGAATGGACAGTATACAGAGCGTACCGTCCAGATCACGCTGGGAACCAAGCCGGCCGGTGAGACTAACTAAATATAACAATTTATTTCACTTTAATAGGGCCGTGTGAGTTGCCGAAA
>NZ_QUIK01000019.1:0-65439 GCF_003480105.1 Clostridium sp. AM42-4 | reverse complement strand
AAGGCAACTCACACGGCCCTATTAAAGTTAATCAAATTGTTTATTTCGTTCCGAAGATGCGGTCTCCGGCATCGCCGAGACCCGGACAGATGTACGCGTTTTCATTTAAGCAGCGGTCTAAGTGCCCAATGTAGATCTGGATATCCGGATGTGCTTCATGCAGGCGTTTTAATCCTTCCGGAGCTGCGATGATCGCCATGAATTTGATATGCTTTCCACCGTGCTGTTTGATGAAATCGACAGCTGCAACGGCAGAACCACCGGTAGCAAGCATCGGGTCGGTTACGACAATGGTTCTCTGGTCGATCGGGGTTGGAAGCTTGCAGTAATATTCGTGAGGCTCGTGGGTCTCTTCGTCGCGGTAAAGGCCGATATGTCCGACCTTTGCGCTCGGAACCAGTGCCAGAATGCCGTTTATCATGCCAAGGCCGGCACGGAGGATTGGAACGATTGCCAGTTTCTTTCCTGCGATCATAGGAGTCATGCAGGTTTCAATCGGAGTTTCCACCTCGACATCTTCCGTCGGAAGGTCGCGCAGGGCTTCATAGCCCATGAGCATGGCAATTTCTTCAATGAGAGAACGGAATTCATTGGTTCCGGTATTTTTGTTCCGGAGAATAGAGATTTTGTGCTGGATCAACGGATGGGTAAAGATGGTTACGTTTTCCATAAGATAAAATCCTCGTCTTTCTTTTATTTATTCTCTGGGGTATAGGCCGCCAGGATATAATCTCCGATCGCGTGGGCAACTGGAAGGGAAACATAGACAGAACCTTCAAATTCATAGCTGAAGCATTCCGGGAATGTGTCACTGTATGGAAAATCTGCGTGCTGGAACAGATTGGTATAATAGGCCTGGTCCATGGAAGCAAGAAATTCTTTTGCGGCAGCTGCAGTTTCGGCATTTGCCTCCGGGAAGGTGCAGTCATCGGACAGAACGTAGGAAGCCAGAGTTGCCGGATCGATTATCTGGGAAAGTCTGACATCAGCTCCAGAAGACAGATTTACGGTATTAGTATAGAAAACAGCGGTTGGATGCGTGCTGTCAGGACCTGCACAGTCGCCCTCGTAGCGGACGGTGATACGGTTTTTGGTTGCAGAGAGAACTTTGCAGGTGATGGTTACCGTGTCTTTCGTTTCATCGATCTCATAGGCTTTCAGGATGGAAAGCGCATTTTCTTTCAAATGCGCATTGATCTCTGCTTT
The DNA here is from genome assembly GCF_003480105.1 of Clostridium sp. AM42-4. Classification (NCBI taxonomy): domain Bacteria; kingdom Bacillati; phylum Bacillota; class Clostridia; order Eubacteriales; family Clostridiaceae; genus Clostridium; species Clostridium sp. AM42-4. The sequence continues at coordinate 64,233 of NZ_QUIK01000019.1, read as the reverse complement.
TACTGAGGAGTCCGAAATGACCGGGTATTGAACGGAAACATTCCCGTTCCGGTAGGTTTCTGTTTTGACTGACAGGGAAGAGGCTGTGGCCGAACCACCGGCGGAAGTGCCCTGAGACTGGCCTGCGGCATTTTCAATTGCTGGTTCAATCGTGATTTCCTGTCCTGTCTTGTTTTCACTGTTTCCTTCGCCGGAAACAGTGGTGGCAGCAGGAGCAGTCTGTACACTGGATTCGGCAGCCTGATTGCCGGACAGGTCGATCTTATCGTGTTTCTTTTTGCACCCGGTAGCCAGGCATGCAGTGCCAAGTGCTAACAGGGTGATGGTCATGGTGTATTTTAATTTCTTTGGTATCATGATTTCTCCATTTCTTCTTTTTTGATGAAGCTCTCAAGCTATTATAACGCAAAGTGGGGAGGAAATACAGGAGAAAAAAAGAAATAAGAATATCGTAAGAAGATATACAATGGAAAAAAGAAAGAGCCCTGAATAACTGGAATCAGTCATTCAAAGCTCTTTGCCCCTGCCAAGGATGCCGGCAGCCGGACTCGAACCGGCACGAGGTCGCCCCCGTCAGATTTTGAGTCTGATGCGTCTGCCATTCCGCCACGCCGGCTTACTTACGCAAGGAATATTGTAGCATAAGTGCCAGAGCTTTGCAAGGGATTTTTTTAAAATTTGTAGCTATTGGATACACAATTTAAATAAATAAAAACGATTCTGTGCCTTTGCAGGTTAGAATAAATGTTCAAAGCGCTTCATGGCTTCGATGGTATTCTCATGGTTGTTGAAGGAGGTCAGACGGAAATAATTTTTGCCATTTTCGCCAAAGCCAGCTCCCGGGGTTCCGACTACCTGTGCATTCTCTAATAAGTAGTCAAAAAACTGCCAGGACTCCATGCCGTCCGGACATTCGAACCAGATGTATGGGGAATGGATGCCGCCAAAGAAGCGGATCTTTTTGCGCTTTAAGGTATCTGCGATGATGAGCGCATTTTCCTGGTAATATGCGATGTTTTCGCGGCACTGTGCCATGCCTTCTTCGGTAAAGACAGCAGCGGCACCCTTCTGGATGATATAGGAAGTACCGTTAAACTTGGTGGACTGTCTGCGGTTCCACATAGCATGCAGGGACATCTCTTTTCCGTCGGAAGCTGGGAAGACAAGCTCTCTCGGAACTACGGTGTAACCGCAGCGGGTTCCGGTAAAGCCTGCGGTCTTGGACAGGGAGCAGAATTCGATGGCACATTTTTTTGCACCTTCGATCGCGTAGATGCTGCGCGGCAGCTCCGGGTCGGAGATAAATGCCTCGTATGCGGAGTCGAAGAGGATGACAGCATGGTTAGCCAGGGCATAATCAACCCATTCTTTTAACTGATCTTTATTGTATACAGCACCGGTCGGATTATTCGGGGAGCAGAGGTAGATAATATCTGCATGAACAGACGGATCTGGCATCGGAAGAAAGTTATTTTCTGCATTGCCGGATAAATAAGTAACTTTTTTTCCGTTCATGATGTTGGAATCTACGTAAACCGGGTAGACCGGATCCGGGATCAGAATGACGTTGTCGTTGTCGAACAATTCGGAAATATTTCCGGTGTCACTCTTGGCACCATCGGAAATGAAGATATCAGCGGCATCGACGGAAACACCGTTGCGGGCATAGTATGCAGAAATTGCATCGCGCAGGAATCCGTAGCCCTGTTCCGGGCCATAGCCTTTAAAGGTTTCTGCAGAAGCCATGGCATCGACTCCTTCGTGGAGACCTTCAATCGCAAGGCTTCCAAGCGGGAGCGTGACATCGCCGATACCAAGGCGGATGATCTTTTTGTCTGGATGTGCTGTCTCATAAGCGGCAACCCGGTGGGCAATTTCAGCGAAAAGATAGCTTTCTTTTAAATCCTGGTAATGTTCATTTAATTTAGGCATGTGGGAACCTTCCTTTCGTATGACCGGCTGTATGTGGGGTATACTGCTGCACGGCAATCCGCAATTAGTAGCGGCAAACCGGTCTTCATAATGAAAGTAATTCTAACAAAGAATAAAAATCAAGTCAATCGGACGGAAAATAAATAGAGGAAGAAATTGAAAAATTAAGCGGAGTATTGTATGATGGTATGTATTCACAGGAACGAAAGTGAAGAAAATATGGTGGAATGCGGAAACAATGCATGAAATAGTATGGACTGGCGAAAACGTGCAGAACACTCAAAGGAAGAACAACAAAAACGATGGCAGGAGGTGACAGAATGTATTCATGCAGGGAAGCAGAAAAAATGGTCATGCCTTATATCAACCATCAGCTCGACGAGACGCAGCTGGAGCAGTTTTTGAAGCATGTAAGAAGCTGTCCGGCCTGCCGGGAAGAACTGGAAATCTATTATACGGTTTCCGTAGGCTTAAAGCAGCTGGATGAGGGAACCGGGGTTTACGACATTCCGGGTCTGCTGGAAGAAAGCATGGAGAATGCCTGGCTTACGGTACGTACCGCGCGCTTGAGAAAGGTGATCTGTTATGCGGCGAATACGCTGAATGCAGCTTCTGTCCTGGTCATTTTACTGATGCAGCTTCGAATCTGGATCCAACGGTAAAACATTGTTTTGGCTGGCAGTGTACAGTAACAGAAATTCAAATTGTGCAGCTGAAATTTTGTGAAAATATTTCAGCGTTGGCGCTATGTTAGGGAAAGGGAAAATCCATGGGAAAACTGGTTTTAATAGACGGGCACAGCATTTTAAACCGTGCGTTTTACGGTGTGCCGGAGCTGACAAATTCTGAGGGACTTCATACCAATGCGGTGTATGGGTTCCTCAATATTATGTTTAAGATATTGGAAGAGGAAAAAGCGGACCATCTCGCAGTGGCCTTTGACTTAAAAGAGCCGACCTTCCGCCATAAGATGTATGCAGATTACAAGGGCACCAGAAAGCCGATGCCGGAGGAATTAAGAGAACAGGTTCCGCTGATGAAAGAGGTACTGACGGCAATGGGAGTTCCGATTCTGACCATGGCCGGTTATGAGGCCGACGATATCCTGGGAACTGTGGCAAAGCGCTGCCAGGCAGAAGGTGAGGAGATTTCCGTGGTATCGGGAGACCGTGATCTCTTACAGCTGGCCGATGCGCATATCAAGATCCGGATTCCGAAGACCAGCCGCGGTACCACGGAGATTCATGACTATTATCCGGAAGATGTAAAACGGGAGTATCAGGTAACCCCGATTGAATTTATCGATGTCAAAGCGCTTATGGGTGATACTTCCGACAATATCCCGGGTGTACCTTCAATCGGAGAAAAGACCGCCACGAATCTGATCGTGGCGTATGGAAGCATTGAGAATGCGTACGCGCATTTGGAAGAAGTAAAGCCGCCGCGTGCAAAAAAAGCACTGGAAGAGCATTTTGACATGGCGGTCATGAGCAAAAAACTGGCAGAGATCTGCATCACCTGCCCAATTGCCTTTGATTATGAGGATGCAAAACTGGAAAATCTGTATACGCCGGAAGCATACCAGTATATGAAGCGTCTGGAGTTTAAGTCTATTCTGGCGAGGTTCGATGTACAGGAGATGGGAGGTAATTCGGTCGAAGAGCATTTCTGGAGTATAGAGGATCTATCCGGGGCAGAACAGATTTTTGAAAAAGCTTTGACTGCAAAACAGGTGGGATGCCAGCTGATCCTTTCCGAAAGCGGAGTAGCAGGTTTTGCCATCTGCACGGGTGAGGAGGAAATCTATATCATTCCGGCAGCTGGCTTTTTAACCGGAAATTATCTGTGTGATCATGTGGAAACATTGATCGTAAACCGGGATCCGTCTTTGGAACCGGTAGCTGTGCTGGATTTAAAATCCCAGCTTCCGTATCTGAATCTGGATTATGGCAGTGCGGTTGTGGACATGGGTGTGGCAGGCTACTTATTAAATCCGTTAAAAGATACGTATGAGTACGATGACCTTGCGAGAGATTACCTGGGAATGACGGTGCCGTCCAGGGCTGACCTGCTTGGAAAGAAAACACTGGCAGCAGCGCTTGGGGAAGAACTGCCGGGGGCAGTGACCTGTGCCTGCTATATGGCTTATGTGGCATACAAGGCATCCGGCGTTCTGAAAGAGCGCCTGGAAAAAGAGGGCATGTTAAAGCTCTACCGGGAGATGGAGATGCCGCTGATCTACAGTCTGTACCATATGGAACAGGCCGGAGTCCGCGTGGACAAGGAACAGCTAAAGCAATACGGAGAGCAGCTGGAAGGGAAAATTGCCACGCTGGAGCAGGAAGTATATGAACTGGCCGGGGAGAAATTTAATATCAATTCCCCAAAACAGCTCGGGGAAATTCTTTTTGAGCGTATGCAGCTGCCGCATGGCAAGAAGACAAAAACCGGATATTCCACAGCGGCAGATGTGCTGGAAAAGCTGGCACCGAATTACCCGGTGGTACAGAAAATCCTGGAATACCGTCAGCTCACCAAGCTGAATTCGACTTATGCGCAGGGGCTGGCTGGTTTTATCCGGGAAGACGGCCGGATCCACGGGAAGTTTAATCAGACAATCACTGCAACGGGACGCATCAGCAGCACCGAGCCGAACCTTCAGAACATCCCGGTCCGTATGGAACTTGGACGTGCCATCCGCAAAGTATTTGTGCCGGAAGATGGATATGTGTTTGTGGATGCCGATTATTCCCAGATTGAACTTCGTATTCTGGCGCACATGTCGGGCGATGAACGTCTGATCAACGCCTACCGAGATGCCCAGGACATCCATGCCATCACGGCTTCCGAAGTATTCCATACACCGCTTGCTGAGGTAACGCCGCTTCAGCGCCGCAACGCGAAAGCAGTAAACTTTGGCATTGTATATGGAATCAGTGCGTTTGGATTGAGCGAAGATTTAAGCATCAGCCGGAAAGAGGCGCTGGAATATATCAACAAGTATTTTGAAACGTATCCGGGCGTGAAAATATTTCTGGATGACCAGGTCAAAATTGGCAAAGAACAGGGATATGTCACCACCATGTATGGAAGAAAACGACCAATCCCGGAACTGAAATCCGGCAATTTCATGCAGCGTTCCTTTGGGGAGCGTGTTGCCATGAATTCCCCAATCCAGGGAACTGCCGCGGATATCATGAAACTGGCGATGATCGCGGTAGACCGGGAACTTCGGGAGAAGCATCTGCGTTCCCGCATTGTCCTGCAGGTCCACGATGAGCTTCTGGTAGAAGCCCATCAGGAAGAAGTGGAGCAGGTGGTACAGATTTTGACAGATAAAATGAAACATGCGGCGGACCTGAAGGTTTCCCTTGAGGTAGAAGCTCATGAAGGAAATAACTGGCTGGATGCAAAATAACGGGCAGTCTGCTCTTTTAAAACATGGTCGAATAAAAAAGAGCCTGCCGTTTTAAGACTAATTAGCTGGCGGATTGCTGCCAGCTGGTTTGTGTGGAGCAGTACATCGGGCGTTATTTGTTTTTTTGAAAACATTTTATATAAAAACGTCGTGAGAAAAATTTGTTGGTTACAGAACCATTTTCAACCATCTGGATCCGGGCATCCGGGTACGCCTGATGGAACGATTGAATAAAGCAGGATGATTTCCCCTTCTTCGGTCAGAATCAGACCGCGGCTCTGGCGATGAAACAAGGTGATGCCGAATTCCTGCTCCAGGGATTTCATGGCAGCCGTGTGGTTACCATGCAGCACTGGCTGACTGATACAGAATTTACCGATATCATTTCGATTGCCGAGATGACACCGGGACCGCTTGGAATCAACATTGCCTCGTTTGTGGGAACAAGAATGGCCGGGATTCCTGGAACCCTGATCGCGACACTTTCTTACGTTTTCCCTGCCATGGTGATTGTAATCCTGCTTGCAATCCTTTACGATAAATACCGCAGCTTAAGATATGTAAAAGGGGTTTTAAAAGGTTTGCATCCGGCAGTAGCAGCTATGGTACTTGCGGTCATTCTTTCCCTGGTTTTTCTGTGCCTGCTGCAAAAGAAAAAACTTGGACCAATCCAGACAATTTTAGGCAGTGGAGTTGTCGGAGCAGTTATTTATGGATTACTGGGATCGGCTGTGTAAACAGCCGGTCTTTTTTCTTTGCGGGAAAAATGTTATGGAACACTCCCAAAAAGTATGCTATAATGTGACGAGCGCAAGAGAGCCATAAACGTGCGGGTACGTTGCTGGGCACGCTTGCGTGGACAGCAACGCACTCGCGCGTTTATGGCGAACGGCGAGGAAATGAGAGACGAAGTCTCGAGGACGAGCGCAAGAATGTTATTATAAAAGGACCATTAAAATTAAGAGAGGTTTTTTCTATGAATAAAATGAATCAGAATTCTGAAAACGTTAAGAATCCAAAGTTGGTAGCAGCACTTCAGGAGGTTTTAAAGCATGACGATTTCCTGACCCGCAGCCATATGGCAGCAGCACTGATGGAAGCACGCCTGCTTTCCCCGATCCAGAAGCAGACTGTCCTGACTGAGAAAAAGGGTCCGTCTACCTGGATCCGTTTTGAGAGCATCATGAATACCGCAGGAGAGAAGTATTATCTTGCATTTACCGACATGGACGAGTATTCCAAGTGGAACGAGGATGGCAGCCATGACCAGGCTCTGATCATGACCATGGAAGATTTCGGAAACATCCTGATCCGCCAGGTGAATGACTTAAAGGGCTTTGTTATCAACCCGTATGGCGAAAATATCAGTATTTCCAAACAGCTTCTGTTATCCCTTCTGCAGCAGCATGAAACCAAAATGAGAGAGAAGATGGGCAACTAATATGATGGTACTTGGCCTCACCGGCGGAGTAGGAGCCGGAAAAAGCCGGATCCTTGGGCTGTTTTCAGAAGATTACGGCGCGCAGGTGATCCAGGCAGATCTTGTGGCGCGGGAACTGGAAGAACCCGGCCAGCCCGGACTTACCGGACTGGTAAGCCTGTTTGGAAACGAAATCTTAAGTCCGGATGGCACGCTGGACCGGAAACGCTTTGCGGACCGGATCTTCGGAAATCCGGAAGCCTTAAAGCGGGTGAATGCCCTGATCCATCCGCTGACCTGGAATGAGATCAAATGCCGGATCCGGGAAAGCAAGGCGGATCTGGTGGTGGTTGAGGCAGCGCTGTTTGATGAGCGCAGCCGCGACATCTGCCAGTATCTTGTATATGTAGATACGGAGGACGAAGTCCGTATCCGGCGTCTGATGGAAAACCGCGGTTATTCCCGGGAAAAATGCCTGGGTATCATGAAAAACCAGGCAGACCGGAGCCGTTTTGAAGAACTGGCAGATTTTGTGATCGACAACAGTGGTCCGATTGATGCTGCCAGAAAGCAGATCGGCCAGATGCTTGACCAGATCAAACAACAGGGAAAACAGATGCCGCCAGGTGCCACGGCAGAAAGATAAGGAAACATACCAATGAGATTAGTAAGTATTGCCAGCGGCAGCAGCGGAAACTGCATTTATGTGGGTTCCGAGAACACGCATATCCTGGTTGATGCAGGAATCAGCAACAAACGTATTGAGCAGGGCTTGAATGAAATCGGGCTGAAGGGCTCCGAACTGAACGGGGTTGTGATCACGCATGAGCATTCCGACCACATTAAGGGACTTGGGGTGCTTGCGCGCAAGCATCATGTGCCGATCTACGGAACCAAAGAAACCCTCGAAGAGGTAGCTGCCAATACCAAATTAGGGGAATATCCGAAGGAACTTCTGCATCCGGTCCTGCCAGATGCAGATTTTGAGATCGGTGACCTGACACTGGAACCGTTTTCCATCCACCACGATGCGGCAAATCCGGTAGCTTACCGGGTGAGCCATGAGAAAAAAAGCGTGGCGGTGGCAACCGATATCGGCCATTTTGACCAGTATACCATCGACCATTTAAAGAATCTGGATGCGCTTCTTTTAGAAGCCAACCACGATGTGAACATGCTGGAAACAGGGCCTTATCCATACTATTTAAAGCGCCGTATTTTAGGGGATCATGGACATCTGTCCAATGAGAATGCGGGAAGGCTTTTAAACTATATTCTGAATGATAAATTAAAACATATTTTGCTTGGCCATTTGAGCAAAGAGAACAATTACGAGGCGCTCGCCTATGAGACGGTGCGCTTCGAGATTGACCAGGGGGATACTCCATACAAGGCGAAGGATTTTCCAATCGAGGTTGCAAAACGCGATGAGATGTCGCAGATTATCAATCTGTAGATCATAAAAACTTTTATACAAACGGAGGATAGCCACATGAGCAAGGTAATTATCACAGTTGTAGGAAAAGACACCGTAGGAATCATTGCAAAGGTATGTACGTATCTGGCAGAAAAGCAGGTCAACATTCTGGATATTTCCCAGACGATCGTACAGGATTACTTTAACATGATGATGATCGCAGACATGGAGCATGCAACAGGCTCTTTTGACGAGATCGCTTCAGAACTGGAAAAAGTCGGTGAGGAGATCGGCGTAGCCATCAAGTGCCAGCGCGAAGAAATCTTTACCAAGATGCACCGTATTTAACGAAATGCGGACAGTACCGGATAGATGTCAATTGGGCACCCGGTGATTCCAAGACTGAAGAAAAGAGGATACAGCCATGCTGAATATGTTTGAAGTAATCGAAACCAACAATATGATCGAGCATGAGAAACTGGATGTTCGGACCATTACCATGGGAATCAGCCTGTTAGACTGCTGTGACGATGATCTGCAGGCCCTGAATGAGAAAATCTACAAGAAAATTACCACCTACGCGAAAAATCTGGTTTCTACCGGAGAAGAGATTGCGCGGGATTTCGGTGTACCGATCGTAAATAAGCGCATCTCGGTAACACCGATCGCTCTGGTTGGCGGCTGCGCCTGCAAAAAGCCGGAGGATTTTGTGACCATTGCAAAAACACTGGATAAAGCGGCAAAAGAAGTTGGCGTCAACTTTATCGGCGGCTACTCTGCACTGGTTTCCAAAGGTATGACCCCGGCTGAGGAAAACCTGATCCGCTCCATTCCGCAGGCACTGGCGCAGACAGAGCGCGTGTGCAGCTCCATTAATGTCGGCTCCACCAAGACCGGCTTAAACATGGATGCAGTGCGGCTGATGGGTGAGATCGTAAAAGAAACGGCCGAGGCAACCAGGGAAGATGACTCCCTGGGCTGCGCAAAGCTGGTCGTATTCTGCAATGCACCGGATGATAACCCGTTCATGGCTGGCGCATTCCACGGTGTGACCGAGGCTGACGCGATCATCAATGTCGGCGTCAGCGGTCCTGGCGTTGTAAAGGTAGCGCTGGAAAAGGCACGCGGCGAGAACTTTGAAGTACTCTGCGAGACCATTAAAAAGACGGCGTTTAAGATTACCCGTGTCGGACAGCTGGTTGCGCAGGAAGCTTCCAAGCGTCTTGGCGTTCCGTTTGGCATCATCGACCTTTCCCTGGCTCCGACCCCGGCGGTTGGCGACAGCGTTGCGGAAATCCTGGAGGAGATTGGTCTGGAGCGTGTAGGCGCACCGGGAACCACAGCAGCACTGGCGATGTTAAACGACCAGGTGAAAAAGGGCGGTGTCATGGCATCCTCCTATGTGGGCGGCTTAAGCGGTGCGTTTATCCCGGTCAGTGAGGACCAGGGCATGATCGATGCCGTATCCTTAGGTGCTTTAACGATTGAAAAGCTGGAGGCGATGACCTGTGTCTGCTCCGTAGGTCTTGACATGATCGCGATTCCGGGTGATACCCCGGCAACGACCATTGCAGGAATTATTGCAGATGAAGCAGCCATCGGCATGATCAACCAGAAGACCACTGCAGTCCGCCTGATCCCGGTCATCGGAAAAACCGTGGGCGATACGGTAGAGTTTGGCGGCCTTTTGGGCTATGCTCCGGTTATGCCGGTAAACAAATATTCCTGCGAGAAATTTGTAACCCGCGGTGGCCGTATCCCGGCTCCGATCCACAGCTTTAAGAACTAATAACAGAACCTGTCTATAACTGCAGGTGATTGACCTTGTGTGTGAGCAGCACCGGCTGCAGAAACATGGAATGATTTAAAATTATGGCAAAAGAAACGTTAACGTCCATGCTGGACTATTTTATCAATGAACGGCTGAACCAGCTTGTCTTAAGCAATCCGGCCGAAAAAGATCATCTGCAGAAAGTAAAAGTGCGCCCTATACTCATAAGGGGCGCACTGGTCTTTCAGGCAGAAGAATTTACGAAGACCCAGGCATTTCACAAAAACCTGGGTGCACAAGAACTGAAAAGCTATTTAAGTGACATGCTTTCCGGCACCTTTAAACAGGCGGAAGTTTTGTCGGAACTGGGAAGCGCTACGGTACTGGTCAGCAAAAAAGGCACCATGACTGTGAAAACCAGAAAAAATCCTCCGGCAAAGATGCAGGCAGGAGAAACAAAGCTGCAGCACAACCGCCAGAAACGGTATGTGATCCCGGAGGGACATCCGGTACCGTTTTTGGTCGATCTTGGCGTGCAGACGCAGGACGGAAGGATTGTAAAAAGCCGTTATGATAAATTCCGCCAGATCAACCGGTTCCTGGAGTTTATCGAGGATATCCTGCCAAAGCTGGATAAGACCAGGGAAAATGTCATCATCGATTTTGGATGCGGAAAGTCCTACCTGACCTTTGCCATGTATTACTATCTGCATGAGATGAAGGGGTATCCGATCCGCATCATCGGACTGGATTTGAAAAAAGATGTCATCAGCCACTGCGGCAAGCTGGCAGAGCATTATGGGTATGACAATCTGAAGTTTTACCACGGCGACATTGCTTCCTATGAAGGAGTGGACCATGTCGATATGGTTGTGACCCTGCATGCGTGTGACACTGCAACTGATTATGCACTGGAGAAGGCCGTGCGCTGGGGCGCAAAGGTGATCCTGTCGGTGCCGTGCTGTCAGCATGAGCTGAATAAGCAGATGAAAAATGATCTGATGGAGCCGGTGCTGCATTACGGACTCATCAAAGAGCGGATGGCTGCACTTTATACCGATGCACTCCGTGCCGAGCTGTTAGAGCAGCAGGGTTACCGTACCCAGATCCTGGAATTTATCGATATGGAACACACGCCGAAGAATATCCTTCTGCGGGCTGTGTATGAGGGAAAACCAAAGCACAATGAGAAGGAGATTCAGCAGATCCTGGAGTTTTTGCAGATTGAGCCGACGTTGTATCAAATTCTTGGCAAGGATAAGAACGAAAAGGCTGATGAAAGCTAAAAATAAACGATAACAATAAAGAGAAAAATCCGCTGCGGTTATGGGACTGCGGCGGATTTTTCTGCATTTCAAAGAAGCATCAACGACATGTGCGTGCGGATTGCTATGCATTCGAAAGCGGATACCAGTGTTTTTGCAAGCACAGTGCCAGATGATAGACATGAGCCGCATATTGCCTGCCTTGTGTATTACACGATGATCACCGATTTTGTGTATTCGTTGCGGATATGACGCCCTTTGCCAGCCAGAATTGCCTGATAAAGATGGGACGCAAAAAAGTCCGTTTCTAAAATGTCCAGGGCATCCGGTGTGAGAAGCTTCCCAGCATCGGCAGTTTTGGTGATCAGCGGAATCTGGCTCTTTTCGCGCAGGTGGGACAGAAGCAAAGCAGAGGACTTTTGGAACCCCAGAATGCGGGCGTACGGCGCGTAATCCAGTGAGCGTGCATGAAAAACCTGTTCGCTGGTAATGCCAAGGAGCAGATGCAGCAGCGCCCGGCTGATACGGGTGTAGGTGTAGCCTTTGGTTTTTAAGTGGTCGATCCGTTCTGTGCAGGAAGCAAACTGCAATGTCTGCTTTGCGAGGCGTGAAGCCAGCTCCGGGGACAGATCTGAAAACGTGCTGAACCCTTTTTGTTCCTGCGTCAGGGAGAGAAGACGGAAATTCAAAAGCGTTGTCAGATCATCCGGAAAGACCGGGGTGTCCAGTGCGCCTTCGGAAATGAGGGCAGAGAGGGTGGTAGCAGGGATCTGGGAACGGAGTTTCTCTGTGATGGCGTCTGAATCAAAGCCGTTGTTCTGGATCAGGCTTCGGATGGCAGAGGCAGATGCGAAAAATTTATTTTCAGATACGCTGCGGAATGATTCCTCCTGCTCCAGCCGTGTGTCGTGATATCCTGCACCCTGTCTCTGTATGGTGACCGGTGTGACCGGGCTGCTGCGTTTCTTCAAAGCCTTTAAATACTCGATCGCGAGGATGTTATTGGGGGAGGAAAGAAGCGCGGCAAGCTCTGGGGCTTTGGTGTATTCGGTTGTGGCAAGACTGCGGGCTGTGGGGTAAGTTTCTCCTTTTTTCAGATGCTCTTTCAAACGTATTTTCCATGCTTCCGGTTCCTTGACCAGAATTTCTGCAGCTTTTTGCAGTTTCTTTAAATCGCCGGATTCGCTTCCGAAACAAAGCAGATCGACACCAAGCTTCTCCAACAGTGCCACGCCGCAGGAAGAAAAATCCTCCGCACTGGAGGTGGCAAACAGGACCGGCAGTTCCACGACTAAGTCCGCGCCGCCGCATAAAGCCATGCGGGTACGGGTATATTTATCAAAGATGGCAGGTTCTCCCCGCTGGACAAAATCCCCGCTCATGGCAACGACCACATAGTCTGCACCGGTCAGGCGGCGAAGCTCCTGGATCTGGTAATGGTGACCGTTGTGGAATGGGTTATATTCGGCAATGATGCCTGCTGTTTTGATTGGGGACATGACTTCAGAATCCTTTCTGTTTTATGGAGAAATTGTTCTACCGGTTAATACAAGCAATCATATCATAAGCCACTCCGATCTGCAACGGATGCAGATTCAGGTTTTTGAGAAGGACTTTGGAAAAATCCCCTTTCATTGTTTTACAAAAAGTGCAAAAAAATACAAAATACAGCTTGTCTTTTGCTTTTTAATCCGTATATAATAAGACTATATGCATTAAATCATGAAAGGGGTATTATTATGGGATTTATTGATGTAATCAAAGCCAAAGCAAAGGCAGATAAAAAAACAATCGTACTGCCTGAGTCCATGGACCGCAGAACCTGGGTCGCTGCAGAGAAGATTCTGAAAGAGGGTCTTGCAAACCTTGTTATCATCGGTACTCCGGAGGATATCGGCGCTCACAGCGAGGGACTGGATGTATCCGGTGCTACGATCATCAATCCGCAGACTTACGAGAAGACACAGGAGTATATCGACCTGTTCGTTGAGCTGAGAAAGTCCAAAGGCATGACTCCTGAGAAAGCAAAAGAGACCATCTTAAGCGATTACGCTTACTATGGCTGCCTTATGATCAAGAATGGCGATGCTGACGGTATGGTTTCCGGTGCTTGCCACTCTACCGCAAACACCCTTCGTCCGTGCCTGCAGGTGATCAAGACCAAACCGGGCACCAAGCTGGTATCCGCATTCTTCTTAATGGAAGTTCCGGACTGCGATCTTGGCAGCAACGGTACTTTCGTATTTGCAGACTGTGGTCTGAACCAGAATCCGAATCCGGAAGAGTTAGCAGCAATCGCAGTATCTTCTGCAGAGAGCTTCAAGATGCTGACCGGCGAGGAGCCGAAGGTTGCTATGCTGTCCCATTCTTCCAAGGGTTCCGCAAAGCATGCAGATGTTGACAAAGTTGTAGAGGCTACCAAGCTGGCTAAGGAGATGGCTCCGGAGCTTGCACTGGACGGCGAGCTTCAGCTTGATGCAGCAATCGTTCCGGAAGTTGGCGCTTCCAAAGCTCCAGACAGCAAGGTTGCAGGTCATGCAAACGTTCTGGTATTCCCGGATCTGGATGCAGGAAACATCGGCTACAAGCTGGTTCAGAGACTTGGCAAGGCAGAGGCTTATGGCCCGATGTGCCAGGGTATTGCAAAGCCGGTTAACGATCTGTCCAGAGGCTGCTCTGCTGACGATATCGTAGGCGTTGTTGCAATCACTGCAGTACAGTGCCAGAACCAGTAATTTAAGTTAAGTATTATAGGAGAATATCACATTATGAAGATTTTAGTTATCAACTGCGGAAGCTCTTCCTTAAAGTACCAGCTGATCGACATGACCGATGAGAGCGTAATCGCAAAAGGTCTGTGCGAGAGAATCGGTATCGAGGGCTCCAAGCTTACCCATCAGCCGGCTGGCAAGGACAAATATGTCGTAGAGAAAGACATGCCGAGCCACACAGTAGCAATCGAGATGGTTATGGAAGCTCTTCAGGATGCCGAGCACGGCGTAATCAAGAGCACCGATGAGATCGCAGCAATCGGTCACCGCGTACTGCACGCTGGTACCAAGTACAGCGAGTCCATCGTTGTAAACGATGACGTTAAGAAAGTAATCCGTGAGTGCTTTGATCTTGGACCGCTGCATAACCCGGCTAACTTAATGGGTATCGAGGCAGCTGAGGCAGCTATGCCGGGCAAGCCAAACGTAGCAGTATGGGATACCGGATTTGGTATGGCTATGCCGGAGAAGGCTTATCTGTACGCAATCCCGCACGAGTACTATGAGAAATACAGCATCCGTCGTTACGGTTTCCACGGCACCAGCCATATGTTCGTATCTGGCGAGGCTATCAAGTTCGGCGGACTGGATCCGAAGAATGCAAAGGTTATCGTTTGCCACTTAGGAAACGGCGCAAGCGTATCTGCTTCCATCGGCGGCAAGTGCGTAGATACCAGTATGGGTCTTACTCCTCTTGAGGGTCTGATCATGGGTACCAGAAGTGGTGACATCGATCCGGCTGTTGTACAGTTCATCTGCAACAAAGAGGGCAAGGACGTCAACGAGGTATTAAACATCCTCAACAAGAAGTCTGGTGTACTTGGCATGAGCGGCGGCATCTCCAGCGACTTCCGTGATATCGAGAAGGCAAAGGAAGAGGGCAACCACTTAGCAGCAGTAGCTCTGGATGCATTCGTTTACCGTGTAGCAAAATACATCGGTGCTTACACCGCAGCAATGAACGGCGTAGATGCAATCGCATTCACCGCAGGTGTTGGCGAGAACGATAAGGCAGGCAGAAAGGCTATCTGCGAGTACTTAGGCTACCTTGGCGTGAAGATCGATGACCAGGCTAACGATGTAAGAGGAAAGAACGCTGTTATTTCCGCAGCAGATTCCAAAGTCAAAGTAATGCTGATCCCGACCAACGAAGAGCTTGCAATCGCAAGAGAGACCAAGAGACTGGTAGAGGCATAATTTGGTTTTTGAAAAAATTAAAATATTTGTTGACAAAGCCGGCGCACCTGTGTATAATTACACAGGTGCGTATTAGGAGACTAATATGCTTATTAATTTGACAGAGCTGTTTTCCGTAGACGGAAAAGAGAAAGACTATACGTGCGATATCGATATAAACCAGCTTTGCACCAGCAAGGATGCATACGACATCGTATCCCGCAGTCCGGTTCAGCTGCATATCCGCAATCTTGGTGATAAGAAGCTTCTTCTCACCGGCAACGCGCAGGTAACCCTGCAGATGCCATGTGACAGATGCTTGGAGCCGGTCGACATTCCTTTTGAACTGGAACTCGACGAAGAGCTGGATATGACAAAGACCGAAAGCGAGCGTACAGAAGATCTCGATGAACAGCCCTATGTAAGCGGCTATAATCTGGATGTAGACCGGTTGCTCAGTAACGAACTATTGCTTAATCTGCCTATGAAGGTATTATGCAGGGAAGACTGCAAAGGAATTTGCAATAGATGTGGTGCGAACCTTAATCACACGGAATGTTCCTGTGACCGGAGTTCGCCTGACCCAAGAATGTCAGTAATCCAGGATTTATTTCAAAAGTTTAAGGAGGTGTAAACCATGTCTATCTGCCCAAAGAATAAATCTTCCAAAGCAAGACGTGACAAACGTAGAGCTAACTGGAAAATGAGCGCTATGAATTTAGTAAAGTGCAGCAAGTGCGGCGCTCTGATGATGCCTCACAGAGTCTGCAAGGCTTGTGGTTCTTACAACAAGAAAGAGATCGTTTCTGTAGAGAACTAATTAGAAATGGCTTAGAATCAAGGATTGAACAGTTTTGTTCAGTCCTTTTTTCATTTTTAAAGCGTTTGTAACCCAATCGTAACCCAATTCAAATGGTGGATATGTGAATTGGAAGGTTTCAAAAATCAGATCCGGTGCACCGCAGCAGCCGCGGTCGGTTAGCTTATCTGGATCACAAATAACTGATATATCCACATGCGAAGAGTAATGAAAAATCATATTGATTTATAGAATGGAATCTAGTATATTTAATTACGAAATCAGTTTTTTAGCTGATGAAAAAAGGAGAAGTCATATGATTCATGTAGCTGTGGATGCTATGGGCGGTGACAATGCCCCGGGCGAGATTGTAAAAGGAGCCGTTCAGGCTGTCAATAAACGAAGCGACATTCATGTTCTTTTGGTCGGACAGGAAGAAGCGGTAAAAAAAGAACTTGCTTCCCATACCTACCCGAAGGAGCAGATCACTCTGGTACAGGCTTCGGAAGTGATCGAGACGGAGGAGCCGCCGGTTAATGCAATTCGAAAAAAGAAGGATTCTTCCATTGTTGTTGGAATGAACCTGGTGAAGAACGGAGAGGCAGACGCGTTTGTATCAGCGGGCAGTTCCGGTGCCGTTCTGGTAGGCGGCCAGGTGCTGGTAGGCCGTATCAAGGGTGTGGAGCGTCCGCCGTTTGGTGCGCTGATCCCAACGGAAAAGGGCGTATCCCTGTTGCTTGACTGTGGCGCGAACGTTGATTCCAGACCATCCCATCTGGTTCAGTTTGCACGTATGGGTTCTATTTATATGGAGCATGTAATAGGTATTAGCAAGCCGAGAGTTGGCATTGTGAATATCGGTGCAGAAGAGGAAAAGGGCAATGCCCTGGTAAAGGAAACCTTCCCGCTTTTAAAGGAGTGCAAGGATATCAACTTTACCGGAAGTATCGAGGCGCGGGAGATCCCGCATGGCGGAGCCGATGTCATCGTCTGCGAGGCCTTTACGGGCAATGTTATTTTGAAGCTTTATGAAGGAACCGGAGCAGCGCTGATTTCTATGGTTAAGAAGGGCATGATGAGCAGCCTGCGCAGCAAGATTGGTGCGCTGTTAGTAAAACCGGCGCTGAAGGAAACTCTGAAAGCGTTTGATGCAAGCCAGTATGGCGGTGCACCGATGCTTGGACTGAAAGGTCTGGTAGTTAAGACGCACGGAAGCTCCAAGGCAACCGAGGTCTGCAATTCGATCATTCAGTGTGTGACCTTCAAAGAGCAGCAGATCAACGAAAAGATCAAGGAATGTCTGGACCGCGAGGCACAGAGCGAGAAAAATGCAGAAGCGTAAAAATAAAGCAGCGCTGTCATGACAGAAACAAATTCAGTAAGTAAACAGTCCGGGCTTCGGGCAGTTACAATAAAAATTAAGAAAAGTTAGGAGAGGAATTATGGAGTTTGAGAAGTTACAGAACATCATTGCAGAGGTATTAAACATTGAGCCGGATGAGATTACCATGGATACCACATTCGTAGAGGATCTTGGTGCAGATTCCCTGGATATCTTCCAGATCATCATGGGTATCGAGGAAGAGTTCGACATCGAGATCCCGACTGAGGTTGCAGAGCAGATCGTCAGCGTTTCCGATGCGATCGAGCAGATTAAAAACGCACTGAATTAATTAATATAATAAAATGAAGGATGAAAGGGGCTGTGCATTCCTTGCGCGCCCCTTTCCCATAAATTTGCGCAAGACATGGACCGCAGCAGATTGTGGTTGCCATGGAGCAGCAATATCAGACAAGGAGGAAATATGAATCGCGATCTAAACGAACTGGAACAGCGGTGCGGTTACACCTTCAAGGATAAAAACCTGTTTCACCGCGCCCTGACCCACAGCTCCTACGCCAACGAGCATAAAAAGGACAAGGCAGTCTGCAATGAGCGGCTGGAGTTTTTGGGAGATGCAGTGCTGGAAGTGGTTTCCAGTGATTTTCTATATCACAAGTACCCGGAGAAGCCGGAGGGAGAACTTTCCAAGATCCGTGCGAGCCTGGTTTGTGAGCCGACGCTGGCTTACTGTGCGGCCGATCTGGAGCTGGGCAGCTACCTGCTCTTAGGAAAAGGTGAGGAAGCAACCGGCGGCAGAGAACGCAATTCGGTGGTTTCCGATGCTATGGAGGCGCTGATCGGTTCCATTTATCTGGATGGTGGTTTTGCTAATGCAAAAGAGTTCATTCACCGTTTCATTCTGAATGACATTGAGCACAAGCAGCTCTTTTACGATAGCAAGACTATTCTGCAGGAGATGATCCAGGCCACTGCAGGAGCACATCTGGAATACGAGATTTTGCGTGAAGAGGGACCGGATCATCACAAGGTCTTTGAGGTGCGCGCTCTGTCCGGCGGCGAGGAGCTTGGCCGCGGAACCGGCCCGACCAAAAAGGCCGCGGAGGCTGTGGCCGCTTACCACGGCATTTTGAAACTGAGAGGGAAAGCATGTATTTAAAGAGCATTGAGATACAGGGTTTTAAATCCTTTGCCAATAAGATCCTCTTTGAGTTCCACAACGGCATTACCGGCATTGTGGGACCGAACGGAAGCGGCAAGAGCAATGTTGCGGACGCGGTGCGCTGGGTTTTAGGTGAACAGCGGGCCAAGCAGCTGCGCGGCGGTTCCATGCAGGATGTCATCTTTGCCGGAACGGAGATCCGCAAGCCGCAGGGGTTCGCGTACGTTGCTATCACTCTGGATAACTCCGACCACCAGCTTGCCATCGACTATGACGAGGTCACGGTTTCGAGACGTCTGTACCGTTCCGGTGAGAGTGAGTACAAGATCAACGGAAGTACCTGCCGTCTGAAAGACATCAGTGAGCTTTTCTATGATACCGGTATCGGCAAGGAGGGCTATTCCATCATCGGACAGGGCCAGATCGATAAAATCTTAAGCGGCAAGCCGGAGGAGCGACGGGAGCTGTTTGATGAGGCGGCGGGAATCGTAAAATTTAAGCGTCGCAAAGCCATTGCCCAGAAAAAGCTGGAGGATGAAAAACAGAATCTGGTCCGGGTGAGTGATATTTTGTCGGAACTGGAAAAGCAGGTCGGTCCTCTGGCAAGACAGTCCGAGACGGCAAAAAAATATCTGTCGTTCAAAGAAGAGTTAAAGACGTATGATGTGAACCTGTTTTTACTGGAGTCTGAGGAAAATGGAAAGCAGCTTCAGGAAATCAGCAAAAAGGAAGAAATCGTTTCCGGAGACTTGGAGGATGCGAATGCGCAGTCCGATCATCTGAAAGAAGCGTATGAACAGCTGGAGCAGGAGATTGCGGCACTTGACCAGGCGCTGACGGAGCAGAGAAACCAGGAAAACCAGGCGCAGATGTTAAAGGGAAATCTGGAGGGTCAGATCAACGTCTTAAAAGAGCAGATCAATACCGAGAAGATAAATGCGGAGCATATCCGCTCCCGTATCGAAGCCATTGGGGCTTCCCTGGAGGAAAAAGAGAAGCAGATCCGGCAGTATCAGGAGGATAATGCAGGCATCACCGGGGCGGAGGAAAGCAGCAGGGAACAACAGGAGACTGCGGAAACCGGGCTTCGCAATCTCGATGAATCCATGATGCTCATGGAGCAGCAGATCGAGGATGCCAGAAACCGTGTGATGAACGGCATGAATGAGAGTGCTTCGATCCATGCAAAGGACCAGCGTTTTGAGGCAATGTTAGAGCAGGTGCAGGTGCGCCGCTCTGAGGTATGCCAGAAGCTTTTGAAATTTAAGAGCGATGAGTCCGTGCAGGATGAACAGCTTGAGACAGAACGTAAAAAGCTGTCTGAGACCATGGCGCACCTGGAAGAGCTGGAGCTGGCACAGACAGAGTGTGAGGGTCAGCTTACCCAGTGTGAAGAGGAGGTACGCCGGATCACGCGTTCCTTAAATGAAACACAGCAGGAGTACCGGACCGCTTACACAAAGCTGGAGTCGTTAAAGAACCTGGCAGAGCGCTACGAGGGTTACGGAGGCAGTATCCGACGGGTCATGGAGGTCCGGGACCGGGTACGCGGCATCCGCGGCGTTGTGGCTGACCTGATCACGACGGAGAAAAAGTATGAGACCGCGATCGAGACGGCTCTGGGCGGAAGCATCCAGAATGTGGTAACGGATTCGGAGCAGACGGCCAAGCAGCTCATTGAGTATTTAAAGAAGAACCGCTATGGACGTGTGACATTTCTGCCGTTGACCAGTATCGGACAGAATGGCGGATTTTCCAAGCCGGAGGCATTAAAAGAGCCGGGCGTCATCGGTCTGGCGAGTGAACTGGTCCATGTGGAAAAAGAGTATCAGGTCCTTGCGAAATATCTGCTGGGGCGCGTGGTGGTGGCAGATACCATCGACCATGCCATTGCCCTGGCAAGGAAATTCAAATATACCCTGCGTATTGTGACGCTGGAAGGTGAGCTTCTTAGCGCCGGCGGTTCCATGACAGGTGGTGCGTTCAAGAATTCCAGCAATCTTCTGGGACGAAAGAGAGAACTGGAAGAACTGGAAGCAGCATGCCAGAAGGCATTAAAGGCTTCGGACAAGCTGCAGCAGGAACTTGGCATGAATGAGGCACTCCTTGCGCAGAAGAAGGAAGAATTGGAAAGCTTAAAGACAGAGCACCATACCGTATCCCTCCAGGCAAACACTAGGCAGATGAATGTGAACCAGCTTGAGGATAAGCGGGAGGAAATCCGGGAATCCTATCAGGATCTGGCGCTGGAAAACAGCCAGCTGGAAAGCCAGATCAGTGAGATCGAGGCAGGCAGAAAGAAGCTGGCGGTAGAAACTGAGCTTCTGAAAAAAGACAGTGAGCAGGAAAATGCCCGCATGGAAACAGTCACTGCAAAACTGGAAGAACAAAAGAAGGTCCGCGAAGAAAAAGCGAAGGCGTTGGAGACGATCCGTCTGGAAACGGCGAACTTAAAGCAGCGCGTGGACTTCGTAAAAGAAAATATCGCGCGTGTGGAGCAGGAAATAAAGGTTCTGCAGGAAGAACGGGCAGACCTTCTGACCCACGATACTGATTCCGGTTCTGTTGTGGAGGAAAAGAACCGGGAGATTGCAAAGCTGCAGGAACTGATCCTTCACACGGAGGAAGAAAAGCAGAAGCTGGCAGAGCAGGTTCAGGCCCAGGCAGCCTTGAAAGAGGAAAAAACAGGAAAACAGAAAGCGTTCTTTGGACAGCGGGAGGAGTTATCCGGACGCATTGGGCGGCTGGATAAGGATCTGTTCCGTCTGCAGAGCCAGCGGGAAAAGCTGGAAGAGCGCCGGGAAAGCCAAATCAGCTACCTGTGGAATGAATACGAGCTGACGCCGGGAGCGGCAAAGGAGCTTCGCAGCACAGAGCCAGTTTCTCTTTCCGAGGTGAAAAAGCGCATTGAGGAATTGAAGAGTTCGATCCGTGCCCTTGGCAGTGTCAATGTCAATGCGATCGAGGATTATAAAGAAATTTCGGAGCGCTATGAGTTCATGAAAACCCAGCACGATGACCTGGTAGAGGCCGAGGCAACGCTACAGGGCATCATCGAAGAGCTGGATACCGGCATGCGCCGTCAGTTTGAGGAAAAGTTCCAGGAGATCCGCAAGGAATTTGACCGGGTGTTCAAGGAGCTGTTCGGCGGCGGACACGGAACCTTGTCCTTGCAGGAGGATGAGGACATTCTGGAGGCGGGGATTCAGATCATTGCCCAGCCGCCGGGAAAAAAACTGCAGAATATGATGCAGTTATCCGGTGGCGAGAAAGCGCTGACGGCGATCTCACTGCTGTTTGCGATCCAGAACTTAAAACCGTCCCCGTTCTGCCTGCTGGATGAGATTGAGGCGGCGCTGGATGACTCGAACGTAGACCGCTATGCGAATTACTTACATAAACTGACGAAAAACACGCAGTTTATTGTCATTACGCACCGGCGTGGTACCATGGTGGCATCGGACCGCCTGTATGGTATCACCATGCAGGAAAAGGGCGTGTCGACCCTGGTGTCGGTCAACCTGATCGAAGACCAGCTGGATGCGTAAGGGGCTATATTCCTAAGTATCGAAGCAAAAGGATGCGAGGAACATGTGCAAAAGGAAAAACATCGAAAGATTCGTTTCCTGAATATAAAAGAAGCAAGGAGGAGTGCGCGTGGAAGAAAAGAAGAAGGGCTTTTTCAGCCGTCTGGTTGAGGGCTTAAATAAAACACGTGAGAATATCGTTTCCGGCATGGATTCCATTTTCAGTGGCTTTTCCGCTATTGATGAGGATTTCTATGAGGAGCTGGAGGAGACCCTGATCATGGGCGATCTGGGAATCCAGACCACCATGTCCGTGCTGGATGATTTAAGAAAAAAGGTAAAGGAGCAGCACATCAAGGAACCGGCAGAGTGCAAGCAGCTTTTGATCGATTCCATCCGGGAGCAGATGAATTTGGGCGAGAATGCCTACGAGTTTGAAAACCGCAAATCCGTTGTCCTGGTCATTGGTGTCAATGGAGTTGGTAAGACAACCTCTGTTGGTAAGCTGGCAGGCCAGTTAAAGGATGAGGGCAAGAAGGTCATCCTTGCGGCAGCCGATACCTTCCGTGCGGCAGCGATCGAGCAGCTCACGGAGTGGGCAAACCGCGCCGGCGTAGAGATCATTGCCCAGCAGGAGGGTTCTGACCCGGCAGCCGTCATTTACGATGCAGTTGCAGCGGCGAAGTCCCGCCAGGCAGATGTGCTGATCTGCGACACTGCAGGCCGTCTTCATAACAAGAAGAACCTGATGGAGGAGTTAAAAAAGATCAACCGCATCATCGACAAGGAATACCCGGATGCATACCGCGAGACGCTGGTCGTGCTGGACGGAACTACCGGACAGAATGCCATGGCCCAGGCAAAGCAGTTTATGGAGGTTGCGGACATCACCGGCATCATCCTGACCAAATTGGACGGTACAGCGAAGGGCGGCATTGCAGTTGCGATCCAGTCCGAACTGGGCATCCCGGTAAAATACGTGGGAGTGGGCGAGAAGATCGACGATCTCCAGAAGTTCAATTCCCAGGATTTTGTGACAGCACTGTTTGATGTAAAGAAAGAAGATTAAACGCAAATAGGAAGTAATACCGTTGCCATAAGAAACAAAAAAGCAATACAGGATTTTGATACCACACCAGACGAAAAGGAGATTACAGACATGGAAAACGAAAAGGTATTAGAAGAGCAGAAGGAAGAGGACTTAACCCTCGAAAAATTTGAGGAGGCTTCTGAGGAAGTCAAGAAAGTGACCCAGGAGACCAAACTGGTCTACAGTGAGTATTTCTCCGCAGCAACCGGAAACAAGGTTTACTTCAAACCGGAGAACATGCAGTATACCGGTGCTTATAAGGTGCGCGGCGCATATTACAAGATCAGCACCCTTACGGAGGAGGAGAAGCAGCGCGGCCTGATCACCGCATCTGCAGGAAACCATGCACAGGGTGTTGCATACGCAGCGAAGCTGGCTGGCATTCCGGCAACCATTGTGATGCCGACCACCACACCGCTTATGAAGGTAAACCGTACCAGAAGCTATGGCGCTGAGGTTGTTCTTTACGGAGATGTCTTCGATGAGGCATGCGACCACGCTTACGAACTGGCAGCAGAGCACGGCTATACCTTCGTGCATCCGTTCAATGACCTGGATGTGGCAACCGGACAGGGAACCATCGCCATGGAAATCATTAAGGAGCTGCCGACCGTAGATTACATTCTGGTTCCGATTGGCGGAGGCGGTCTGTGCACCGGTGTTTCCACCCTTGCAAAATTATTAAATCCGAAGATTAAAGTCATCGGCGTGGAGCCGGCTGGCGCAAACTGCATGCAGGAGTCCTTAAAGGCAGGCCATGTCCTGACCCTTCCGACCGTAAACACCATCGCAGACGGTACCGCTGTGAAGCGCCCGGGCGAGAAGCTGTTCCCGTACATCCAGAAAAATGTGGATGACATCATCACCGTGGAAGATTCCGAGCTGATCGTAGCTTTCCTCGATATGGTGGAGAACCATAAAATGATCGTCGAGAACTCCGGCCTCTTAACCGTAGCAGCCCTGAAGCACTTAAACGTACAGAAAAAGAAGATCGTTTCTATTTTGAGCGGCGGCAACATGGATGTCATCACCATGTCTTCTGTAGTACAGCATGGCCTGATCCAGAGAGACCGTATCTTCACCGTATCCGTTCTGCTTCCAGACAAGCCAGGCGAGCTGGCAAAGGTTTCTTCCCTGCTTGCAGAGCAGCGCGGCAATGTCATCAAGCTGGAGCATAACCAGTTCATCAGCATCAACCGCAATGCGGCTGTAGAGCTGCGCATTACCCTGGAGGCTGAGGGAACCGATCATAAGAACCGTATCGTGCAGGCATTAAACGATGCCGGATACCGTCCGAAGCTGGTGAAGTCCAAAGGCACCTACAGCGACTAATCGAAACAGGGGAATGAAGTATGGATACCAAAACAAATGAAACATCCGGAAATGCGTCTGGGGCGCATTCCTGTTATGCAGAACAGTTAAAATCACTGCAGAAGAATATTCATTATTTCTTAAAATGGACGCTGATTTCTCTGGTGACCGGAACGGTAGTCGGGCTGGTTGGCACGCTGTTTGGACATGGGATCCAGCTTGTTACTTCTTTCTGGAAGAGTCATGGCTGGACACTGTTTCTGATGCCGGTTGCCGGTCTCATTATCGTGTGGCTGTACCGTGTGACCAACGAGGAGAAAAACCGGGGCACGGATATGGTCATCGATTCCATTTCTTCCACGGAAGATGTCACGGCAGCTACGGCGCCTTTGATCTTTGTATCCACGCTGTTGAGCCATGCAGTGACGGCGTCTGCCGGAAGAGAGGGCGCGGCCCTGCAGCTTGGCGGAAGCCTTGGAAATGTGATCGGAAAAGTAATCCACCTGGACGAAAAAGACCGCAAGATCGCGATCATGTGCGGCATGAGCGCCGGATTCGCGGCATTGTTTGGAACACCGCTGGCAGCAGGCGTGTTTGCCATGGAGGTCATCAGCATCGGCGTCATGTATTACGCGGCGCTGGTTCCGTGCCTGTTTGCGTCGTTTCTGGGCGCGGCGATCTCCGGACATCTCGGCCTGGTGCCGGAGCATTATGAGATCGGCGTAGTGCCGGAGTTTGGACCTGGCAGCGCAGTTTATGCGGTTATTTTAGGAATCCTGTGCGCCTGCGTGGGAATTTTACTTTGCGTCAGTCTGCACCACTGCGGCCATGCGTACCGGAAATATTTTCCGAACCCGTACATCCGCATTCTGGCAGGCTCCGCGATCTTTATCGTGCTGACGCTGCTGTTCCCGTCCAGACTTTACAATGGCAGCGGTGCACAGATCATTGAGAAGGTCTTCGAGGGCGAGGCGATTCCGGTGTATGCGTTTCTGTTAAAGATCCTGTTTACCGGAGCAGCCCTGGGAGCGGGCTTTAAAGGCGGCGAGATCGTGCCGACACTGACTGTAGGCGCGGCATTTGGCTATGTCTTTGCCCTGGCGACCGGACTTCCGGTGGGACTCTGCGCGTCAGCCGGTATGGCCTGTCTGTTTGTCAGCGTGACAAACTGCCCGGTTTCCACCATGTTTATGGCATTTGAACTGTTCGGCTTTTCCGCAATGCCGTATTATTCCATTGCGGTAGCTGTGTGCTTTACCTTGTCGGGATATTACGGACTGTATCACAGCCAGAAATTTGTATATTCCAAGATCCGGACCGAATTCATCAACCGGAAATCGAACGGGTAACAAAAAAAGAATGTGCTTTGGCACGCATGCGTGAACAGCAACATACCTAGATACGGGTGCCGGTGTGCTTTTCGCAACAACCGGCGCCTGTTTTTACGATCAGGGAGGAAGAGACTTATGACAAAAAAACAGAAGACCCTGGAAATTATCCAAAGACTGAAGGAAGCCTACCCGGATGCAGACTGTACGCTGGATTATGAAGAGGCGTGGAAGCTTTTAGTGAGTGTGCGTCTGGCAGCACAGTGTACCGATGAGCGGGTAAATAAAGTCGTTCCGGCTCTTTACGAGAAATTTCCGGATGTAAACGCACTCGCGGACGCACCGGTGGAAGAGATCGAAGAGATCGTAAAGCCGTGCGGACTGGGAAAGAGCAAAGCCCGCGACATCAGCGCCTGCATGAAAATGCTGCGCGATGAGTACGGCGGAAAGGTCCCGGAGGATTTTGACGCGCTGTTAAAGCTTCCGGGCGTGGGAAGAAAGAGCGCCAACCTCATTATGGGCGATGTGTTTCACAAACCGGCGATCGTTACCGATACCCACTGCATCCGCCTGGTGAACCGCATGGGACTGGTGGACGGCATCAAAGAGCCGAAAAAAGTGGAGATGGCACTTTGGAAGCTGGTTCCGCCGGAAGAGGGGAGCGATTTCTGCCACCGTCTGGTGTGGCACGGACGCGAGGTCTGCACGGCCCGCACAAAGCCGTACTGCGACCGGTGCTGCTTAAACGACATCTGCCAGAAAAACGGGGTATAGAAAAGTTATAGAAAATTTTTTTGCGGTGTCAAGAAAAAATACTTGACAGCAACATCACTTTCGTGTATGATAGCCAAGGTGATGTTATGGAAAGCATTGTAAAACAAAGTTTACTTTATGATTTTTATGGAGAACTGCTCACAGAGCATCAGCGCAGCATCTACGAGGATGTGGTATACAATGACATGTCCTTGAGCGAGATCGCAGAAGAGAACGGGATCAGCCGTCAGGGTGTTCACGACCTCATCAAGCGCTGTGACAAAACCTTGAGCGCGTATGAAGAAAAGCTGCATCTGATCAGCAAATTCCAGACTACACGCCGCATGGTAGAGGAAATCCATAAGAAGACCCGGATTTTCAAAGAAACAAAAGACGAAAATCTGATCGACGAGATTGAACAGATTTCCAACGACATCATGGAACTTTGATTTCGGCAGACGCCGTGATCGGTTCTGAACAGGAGGTTACCTATGGCGTTTGAAAGCTTATCCGATAAACTGCAGAACGTGTTTAAAAACCTGCGCGGCAAAGGCCGTTTAAGCGAAGCGGATGTAAAGACTGCTCTTAAGGAAGTAAAAATGGCTCTCTTAGAGGCAGACGTAAGCTTCAAGGTTGTAAAACAGTTCATAAGCTCCGTTCAGGAACGCGCCGTTGGCGAAGAAGTGCTTGGTTCCTTACAGCCGGGCCAGATGGTGATCAAGATCGTTAACGAAGAACTGATCCGCCTCATGGGCTCCGAGACAACGGAAATCGCATTAAAGCCTGGCAATGAGATCACCGTCATCATGATGGCAGGTCTTCAGGGTGCAGGTAAAACGACAACGACAGCGAAGATCGCAGGAAAGCTGAAGGCGAAGGGCCGCAAGCCGGTTCTGGTTGCCTGTGACGTATACCGTCCGGCAGCAATCCAGCAGCTCCAGATCAACGGAGACAAACAGGGTGTTCCGGTCTTCTCCATGGGAGAGAATCAGAACCCGGTCAACATTGCAAAGGCCGCTATGGAGCACGCGGCAAAGAATGGCTACAATGTGGTGATCTTAGATACCGCCGGACGTCTTCACGTCGATGAAGGCATGATGGAGGAACTTCAGAACATCAAAGAGGCTGTGAACGTAGACCAGACGATTTTGGTAGTAGACGCCATGACCGGTCAGGACGCAGTCAATGTAGCATCCAATTTCCAGGATAAAGTCGGTATCGACGGAGTCATCCTCACCAAACTGGATGGCGATACCCGAGGCGGTGCAGCCCTTTCCATCCGGGCCGTAACCGGAAAGCCGATTTTATATATAGGTATGGGCGAAAAACTTTCCGATCTGGAACAGTTTTACCCGGACCGCATGGCATCCCGTATTCTGGGCATGGGAGATATCCTCACCCTGATCGAGAAAGCCGAGATGGAGGTTGACGAGGAAAAGGCAAAGGAAATGAGCCAGAAGCTGCGCAAAGCAGAGTTTGACTACAACGATTTCCTGGACCAGATGCGTCAGATCAAAAAAATGGGCGGACTGACCAGTATCATGAGCATGATGCCGGGCATGTCACAGATGAAAGGCGGAATCCCGGAGGTGGACGAAAAGTCCATGGACCGCGTGGAGGCCATCATCCTGTCCATGACAAAAGAAGAGCGCGCGAATCCGGGCCTCTTAAATCCTTCCCGCAAACAGCGTATCGCAAAGGGCGCAGGAGTGGATATCAGCGAGGTAAACCGCATTGCCAAGCAGTTTGATCAGATGAAAAAGATGATGAAGCAGCTTCCTGGCATGATGGGCGGCAAGCGTGGACGCGGCGGACTGGGCGGTATGCTCGGAAAGCTGAAAATGCCTTTCTAATCTAAGGCAGCTTACATGGTGACAGTACAGAGCATTTCTGTATTTGTTGATAAATGAACAGTATAATTTTAAGGAGGTGAAATTGACATGGCAGTAAAGATGAGATTAAGAAGAATGGGTGCTAAGAAGAAACCTTTCTATAGAGTCATCGTTGCAGATTCCAGATCCCCAAGAGATGGCAGATTCATCGCTGAGGTTGGTACTTACGATCCGAACCAGGAGCCGAGCGTTATCAAGTTTGACGAGGAGGCTACCAAGGAGTGGTTAGCAAACGGCGCACAGCCGACCGACCGTGTAGCAAAGCTTCTGAAGACCGCTGGTATTCAGTAATCTGAGAGGTGATCGCTATGAAAGAACTGGTTGAGGTTATTGCAAAAGCATTAGTTGACAATCCGGACGAGGTGGTTGTTACCGAGACCGAAAAGGAAAGCGGCACTTTTATTGAATTAAAGGTTGCCCCATCTGATATGGGAAAGGTGATTGGCAAACAGGGACGCATCGCGAAAGCAATCCGCTCCGTTGTCAAGGCAGCCGCTTCCAAAGAAGAAAAAAAGGTTGTTGTAGATATACAGTAACCATTAGAAACTGTCGTCGGGTTTTCCTGCGGCAGTTTTTCTTTTTGTATAGGAGGAACAAAATGATGGAGGATACCTTAAGAGTTGGTGTGATCTCATCCACCCACGGTGTACGCGGTGAGGTCAAAGTGTACCCTACAACCGACGATGTGAATCGTTTTAAAAAATTGAAAACAGTCATCCTTGATACCGGAAGAGAGCAGATGACATTATCCATCGAGAGTGTAAAGTTCTTTAAAAATATGGTCATCTTAAAGTTCAAGGAGTTTCATAATATCAACGACATTGAGAAATACAAAGGCAAGGATCTGCTGATCCGCCGCGACCAGGCAGTCAAGCTGGCTCCGAACGAGAACTTTATCACGGATCTGATCGGTCTGAAGGTCGTGACCGATGAGGGAGAGGAGTTTGGTACCTTGACCGATGTCCTACAGACCGGTGCGAACGATGTCTACGTGATCAAGAGCCTGGAAGGCAAGGAATACCTGTTCCCGGCCATTCCGCAGTGCATTCTGGATGTCAATCTGGAGACCCAGACTGTTACCGTTCACATTTTAGATGGTCTTCTGGATCTGTAAGGGAAAGACAGGAGGAAACCAGAACGATGAATTATCATATTTTAACCCTGTTCCCGGAGATGGTGCTAAATGGTCTGAACACCAGCATCATCGGCCGGGCAGCCGGAAAAGGCCTGCTCTCCATTGAGGCGGTCAACATCCGGGATTACACGAAAGAAAAACACGGTCATGTGGACGATACCCCATACGGCGGCGGTGCTGGCATGGTCATGCAGGCAGCACCGGTCTGCGATGCTTATGAGGCGCTGTGCGAGCGCATCGGCAAGCGCCCGCGCGTGCTTTACATGACCCCGCAGGGCCAGACCTTCAACCAGAAGATCGCGGAAGAACTGGCGCAGGAAGAAGACCTGGTGTTCTTATGCGGCCATTATGAAGGCATTGACGAACGCGCCCTGGAGCTGATCGTAACGGATTATCTGTCCGTGGGCGATTATGTGCTGACCGGCGGTGAGCTTCCGGCCATGGTCATGATCGACTGCATCTCCCGCCTGGTGCCGGGTGTCTTAAACAACGATGTATCCGCAGAGATCGAGTCCTTCCACGACAATCTGTTAGAGTACCCGCAGTACACCCGCCCGGAGGTTTATGAGGGCATGCGCGTGCCGGAGGTGCTTCTTTCCGGACACCACAAGAATATCGAGACCTGGAGACGGCAGCAGTCCATTAAGCGGACCTTAGAGCGCAGACCAGACCTTCTGGAAGACGCAAATCTGTCGAAGAAAGAGCGGCAGTATCTGGCGGAGCTGATGGCGGAGAAGGAAGAAACTCCTTCCTGTTAAATTAGAATTTTGCCAAAACCAGCACATCTCCCTCATACACGATGGTATTCCCTGTGGGTATCATCGTTTCTTTTTGCCGTGAAACCATGACGACCAGAGTCCCTTCCGGCATTGGAATGTGACTTAGGGATTTTCCATTCCATTTGTGATTTTTGTCTACGGTGATTTCCCGAAGTGTCATGTTTTTCCGGTCGCGGAATTCTTCTGCTGCCGCAACCATGAGGTCTCCGGCTTTTAAGCAGGTGTCTCCGTTAGGAACCAGAATTTCATTCCCGCGGATCAGTACCACGACGAGCAGCTTAGGCGGCAGCGTGATTTCTTTTAAGCATTTCCCAACGTAGGGATGCTGGGAAAGCAGATGAAATTTCACGAAGCTGATGTTTTCTTCTTCCTGATAATCATTGAAGGTACGGCGCACGTCGGCGTGTTCATCGATCATGCGGAGTTTTTTTGACATCCAGGGAAGAAGGGTACCCTGAATGGAAATCGATAACAGCACAATGCAAAAGACCAGGTTGAACAGGTTATAGCCGAGCGGCACCTGGCGCAAAACGACATAGATGGCAAACACAATGGATGCGACGCCCCGCAAGCCGGCCCAGGATACCAATCCGATCTGCCCGAATGAAGATTTGAAACCAGATAAAAGTATCGCTGCAGATAACGGACGTCCGATCAGTGTTAAGAATGCCATGATCACAAAAGAGGGCAGGATCACCTGCGGCAGCTGGCTTGGTGTGACGAGCAGTCCCAACAGGAAAAAGATCATCATCTGCGCAACGCCGGTCAGAACATCGAAAAACCGCACCATATCCCGCTTGTGGGGAAGATAGGAATTCCCCAGAATGATCCCGCACAGGTACACGCTCAAATATCCGTTCCCGCCGATCAGATCAGGAATGGTGTAGGCGAGTATGGCTGCTGCAAAGACAAGGATCGTCTTGCCCTGGGCAATATCGAATTCTGCTTTATTTAAGAGAAGGGCAGTGAGTTTTCCAATGCACACGCCGCAGCCTATGCCGAATGCAACCTGGAAAAACAGCATGGATGGCACGTGGACCGAATGCCCGGTAAGGATGGAGGTTAAGATCACCGTCAGCATATAGGAGACAGGATCGTTGGATCCCGACTCAATTTCCAGGAGAGAAGCAGTGTTGTCTTTTAAGTTCAGGCTCTTGGAACGCAGGATATTGAATACAGAGGCAGCATCGGTAGAGCCGATGACAGAGGCCACCAGAAAGCTTTCCAGAAGCGGGCGTTTGAATGCCAGGTGGATAAACAGGCCTGTAATTCCGGCTGTGAGCAGAACTCCTATTGTGGAAAGCAGAATAGCCTGGGGAATGACCGGCTTTGCCTCTTTGATGTTGCTGCCGAAGCCGCCGTAAAACATGATGAAAATAAGGCTGACGGAACAGATCAGCTCACTGAACTGATAATCATCGAAGGATATTTTAAAGATACCGTCCACTCCAAAGCACATGCCCAACAGGATAAACGCAAGAAGGGAAGGGACGCCCAGTTTATCGATGAGACGGCCGGATAAAATGCAGATTACGATCACAATTCCGGTGAGCAGCAGGATCTGATTCATAAAGCGCTCCTTTCCAGCGGCAATGCAAAGAGTTGCATTACGTGTTGTTTATTTTTATAAGTAGAGATGTAAGGTATTATAGCGATGAAAAAAGTAGTTCGTCAAACCATTTTCGGATGTGTGCTTGCTTTTTAACGGTATCTTTATTCACGTTAAATTCGCAAAAATAGTGCTTGCAATTTATCTGGCCATGTGATATCATAACACTGTTGTGACGAGAAAAGAGATGTTCCTCTGTTGCGGAAGAAGCATTAAAGAACATCAAACATATGAAGGAGGATCACACAAATGAACGAAATTATTAAGAACATTGAAGCAGCACAGTTAAAGGCTTCCGTACCGGAGTTTTCCGTAGGCGATACCGTTAAGGTCTACAACAAGATCAAAGAGGGTAACCGTGAGAGAATCCAGGTATTTGAGGGTACCGTAATCAAGAGACAGAACGGCGGCGCAAGAGAGACTTTCACCGTTCGTAAGAACTCCAACGGCATCGGCGTTGAGAAGACCTGGCCGGTTCATTCCCCATTCGTAGACAACATCGAGGTTGTTAGAAGAGGTAAAGTAAGACGTGCAAAACTGAACTACTTAAGAGACAGAGTAGGTAAAGCTGCTAAGGTTAAAGAGTTAGTAAAATAATTTTGCGTGGATGAGGGGGACAATGAAAATTGTCCCTTTCTGCGTAGTTACGCATGGAAAAACTAGAAAGACCCGGTTTTTCTTTGCGTAATTGGAAAAGGGGAGGTTGCTTGCAACTTCCTATTTTTTTACACGCATATCGTAAAGGAGCTGTTACGTGGATTTTTATCAGAATGAAGAACAGAATCTGATCCGGAAAATATGTGGCTGGATCGTGGATGTGGTAGTCGTGCTGGCGTTTGCCTGGTTCTGCCTGGTATTTTTTGGAACGCAGGTTACCGTAAATGGCCAGTCCATGCATCCGCTTTTAAGCTCCGGCGACATTGTTTTGATGAACCGCCTGACCTACGAGATTGGAAAACCGGACCGTATGGATGTGGTGGTGTTTGAGCGGGAAGACCAGAAGACGAATGTAAAGCGCGTGGTCGGAATTCCGGGAGACGAGATTCAGATCATAGATGGGGAACTCTATGTGAACCAGGAAAAGGTTGCACTCCCGGAAGACCGCAAGATTTCCCTTGCCGGACTGGCAGAAAAACCGGTTAAATTGGAAGAACAGGAATATTTTCTTCTCGGGGATAACCCGGACAGCAGTGAAGACAGCCGCTTCGCAAACATCGGCAATGTGCGGGAGGACCAGATCATCGGAAAGGTGTGGCTGCGTTTGTTTCCGCTGATCCGGATCGGCCTGATCCGGTCCTGACGGAAAACAGAATGCCGTTTGAAAAAGTGGAAAAACGGAAATGGAAATTGTCTTTGTGCGGGAACAGGAAAGCTGCAAAAAAGAACACAGCAGAGACACACAGAATATGAAACAGAATAGAAAACAGATTATACAGGAGGAAAATCCGTGAATATACAGTGGTATCCAGGGCACATGACCAAAGCAAAACGTGCCATGAAAGAAGACATCAAACTCATTGACCTGATCATTGAAGTGGTGGACGCCCGTGTGCCGTTAGCCAGCCGCAATCCGGATATTGATGAACTTGGAAAGGGCAAGGCAAGACTGATCCTTTTAAATAAGTCCGATCTGGCCAGCGAGCGTTACAACGAGACCTGGACTGCATGGTTTAAGGAAAAAGGTTACTATGTGGTGAAAATCAATTCCCGCAGCGGGGCAGGATTAAAACAGATTCATGGTGTCGTACAGGAAGCGTGCAAAGAGAAGATTGAACGCGATCGCCGCAGAGGTATCATGAACCGTCCGATCCGTGCCATGGTAGTGGGAATCCCGAATGTAGGAAAATCTACCTTTATCAATTCCTTTGCCGGAAAAGCCTGCGCGAAGACTGGAAATAAGCCTGGTGTGACCAAAGGCAACCAGTGGATCCGTTTGAACAAGACACTGGAACTTTTAGACACTCCTGGGATTCTCTGGCCGAAGTTTGAGGATCAGAGAGTGGGACTGCTGCTGGCGTTCATCGGTTCCATCAACGATGAAATCTTAAATAAAGATGAGCTGGCTCTGGAACTTTTAAAACTGCTTCAGAAACATTATCCGGATGTCTTAAAAGACCGTTATAAGATTGATGAATCTTCCGACGAAAACCTGCTGATCCAGGTGGCCAAGGTACGCGGATGCCTGGCCAAGGGCGGCGAGCCGGATTACAGCCGTGCGGCAGCGCTGGTAATTGACGATTACCGCAGCGGAAAACTGGGACGCATTACCCTGGAGTTCCCGCCGGTGAAGAAGGCAGAGGAGGCGTAACCATGGCACTTCGGACATTAAAGGGAGAAAAGCTGGAGGCAGAGCGTGCCCGCCTAGCCCTGATGCGGGAGTATGAGGACACTTATGCAGCCTGCAGCGCGATCTGTGGGATCGATGAGGCAGGACGTGGACCATTGGCAGGTCCGGTGGTAGCCGGTGCGGCAATTCTGACGGTGGATTGTGAAATCCTGTTTTTGAATGATTCCAAAAAGCTTTCTGAGAAGCGCAGGGAAGCGTTGTTTGAGGAAATCAAGGAAAAGGCCGTTGCGTGGAGTGTCGGCATTGTGGGACCGGATGTGATCGATGAGATCAACATTCTGCAGGCAACCTACGAGGCGATGCGTCAGGCCATTGCCGCACTTCCGGTACAGCCGGATCTGCTATTGAATGATGCCGTGACGATCCCGGGCGTGGCGATCAATCAGGTGCCGATCATCAAGGGTGACGCCAAGAGCGTTTCCATTGCGGCAGCCAGCATCCTGGCCAAAGTGACCAGGGACCATATGATGCTGGAGTACGACACCTTATTCCCGGAATATGGATTTGCCAAACATAAGGGATACGGAACTGCAGCACATATTGCGGCGCTGAAAGAATTCGGACCGACGCCGATTCACAGAAGAACCTTTATCAAAAACTTTGTGTAGTGAGGAAAAAATTCCGGGGAACTTGAATGGAAAATAAAGAAAATAAACGGGAGACTGGAACCATCAAGGAGAATCTGGCGGCACAGTATCTGACGCGTCAGGGTGTGAAGATTCTGGAACACAATTTCCGCTGCCGTCAGGGAGAGATTGATCTGATTGGGCGGGACGGGCGTTATCTGGTGTTTTTTGAGGTAAAGTACCGGAAAACAGCCCGGAATGGAATGCCTGCAGAGGCAGTTGGTTATGCCAAACAGCAGAAAATCCGCTATACAGCGCAGTTTTATCTGTACAGTCGCCGTTACCGGGAAAACATGCCATGCCGCTTTGATGTTGTGAGTATTCTGGGAGACCAGATTAGCTGGATCCGGGATGCATTTGAATGAAAGAATACGATATAGGAGATGAGAAGATGGAACAGCAAGCGTGGATCCGTAAGCAAAACAGCAACCCTCCAGAAATCGAAATCCGTGAGAAAAACGGCGTCACCTATCTGGCATTTCCTGCTCTGGACGAAACCGGTCTGGTGAGTCATGCTTTTTCTACCCGTCATGGCGGTGCCAGCGAGGGTGTTTTCTCCACAATGAATTTTAGCTTCACTAGAAACGATGACCCCGCGCATGTGATGGAAAATTACCGCCGCATGGCATCAATTCTGGGTACCGATGTGGATCGTATGGTACTTTCCTATCAGACACATACGATAAACGTGCGGACCGTGACAGAAGCAGACGCAGGAAAAGGCATCGGGAAAGAGCGGGATTACCAGGATATGGACGGACTGATCACCAACATTCCGGGTATTACGCTGGTGACGTTTTATGCGGACTGTGTCCCGCTGTACTTTGTGGACCCGGTTCATAAGGCAATCGGCCTGTCCCATTCCGGCTGGCGCGGAACCGTGCACCGCATGGGAAAAGCGACCCTGGAGGCCATGAACCGTGAGTACGGAACGGATCCTGTGGATGTGGTCGCATGCATCGGGCCAAGCATCTGCCAGGACTGCTTTGAGGTAGGACCGGAGGTGGCTGAGGAATTTGCAGGAAACTTCGCAAAGAAATATCATGCAGAATTGTTTTACCGGAAAGAAAATGGAAAATACCAGGTGGATCTGTGGCGGGCAAACCAGATCATATTAAACGAGGCAGGAATCCCAAAAGACCAGATTCACACGACGGACATTTGCACGCGCTGCAATCCGGAACATCTCTTTTCCCACCGGATCATGGGAACGGAGCGGGGAAACCTGGCAGCTTTTCTGGTACTCAAAGAGTGAGCACCAGGAACCATTACTATTTTCTAAAAAAAGAACTTCACACAGCAGATGGTATACTGTGTAAAGTTCTTTTTTCATGCTTAAAGTATTTTGGTGTCTGCCAGTCTGCTCCAGAGGAAAAACCGGACAGGGCGGATCCGATTCCACGTAAATTTACTGGATCGTTTGGAAGTAATCGTAGCCATCGTTGTGATACCGCTTTACCAGCTTCTGGATCTTCTCGGTCGGGGAAAGTGCAGCGCCGATGGAAACGTCATGGTTGAAGGAGTTGATGATGGCGGCAAGGTACTTGCTCATGTCAGCTTCCAGGTACCACTCGCGGTCTAACAGCTCTTTCGGGCGGTAGTTTAAGTTGGTGGTGATGACGTAGTCAATGTAGCCGTTCTGGTAATACTGGTCAAACTTCTCCAGTCCGCTGGTGAACAGGCCAAACGTGCAGCAGATGATAACTTTTTCTGCCTTGCGATCCTTTAATTCCCGTGCGGTATCCAGCATGCTCTCACCGGATGCGATCATATCGTCGATGATGAGAACGGTCTTGCCTTCTACGGAAGTACCCAGGAACTCGTGAGCCACGATCGGGTTGCGGCCATCGATGACTCTGGAATAGTCACGGCGCTTATAGAACATGCCCATGTCAACGCCCAGATTGTTAGCCAGGTAAACAGCACGGTTCATGGCACCCTCATCCGGGCTGATGATCATCAGATGGTCTTTGTCGATCTTTAAGGATTTGTCGTGGGTGAACAGGGCTTTTACAAACTGGTAAGTCGGCATGAAGTTATCAAAGCC
The DNA here is from genome assembly GCF_003480105.1 of Clostridium sp. AM42-4. Classification (NCBI taxonomy): domain Bacteria; kingdom Bacillati; phylum Bacillota; class Clostridia; order Eubacteriales; family Clostridiaceae; genus Clostridium; species Clostridium sp. AM42-4. Next base: position 27,316 of record NZ_QUIK01000019.1, on the reverse strand, counting down.
GCTAAGCGGGATCGCGTTCTGGACACGCGGGTCGTGGGCGTCAAAGGTGATGATGTTGGAGACACCCATGGAGATCAGCTCCTCGAGCGCCATAGCGCAGTCTAAGGATTCACGCTTGGTGCGCTTGTGCTGACGGCCTTCATATAAAAATGGCATAACAACATTGACGCGGTGTGCGGTAGCAACGGAAGCACCGATCAGTCGTTTCAGATCCTGGAAATGATCATCCGGGGACATATGGTTGGTGTAACCGCAGACACTGTACGGGATGCTGTAGTTGGTGACATCCACCATGGCGAAAAGGTCAACGCCGCGGACAGATTCATTGATGACAGCTTTCGCCTCGCCGGAACCAAAACGCGGGCATTTGCAGTCCAGAAGATAGGAATCGACATCGTAGCCGCGGTAGTTTAAGTCCTGCTTGCGGCGAAGCAGTTCCTCGGTGTCGTTGCGGCGGAAGGTAACAATGTGGTCGTTTACCTTGGTTGCCAGATTCTTACAGCTTTCCAGGGCAGCGAGCTTTAACGGCGCTACCGGCAGAATGTCATTAAACACATAGTTGTTAGCCATTGGTACATACTCCTTCAGGTAGAATATTGTGGTTTTTGGCTGCTGCATACAGAATGCAGACAGCAACAGAATTCATCCTATTTATATCCTTAAAAAAGGAGTGCGTCAAGAGTTCACGGGTATTTTATAAAAAAATACATGGAAATCGGGTGTTTTCATGAGAAATTATTAGAAATCAATTAGAAATCATCAGAAAGCATGTGCGGATAGCTTTGACAAAGAACAGGAATCTTGTTATGATGAAAAGAGTGCAATACAGAAAGGATATTATATGAAGAAACAAAAAGGTCATCTGATAAAATCCGTTGATCCGGGTTCCATCGCAGAGGAGCTGGAGTTAGAGCCGGGCGACCGCCTGCTCACGATCAACGGAAATGAAGTAGAAGATATCTTTGATTATGAATATTATGTAGACAGTGAAAGCATGGTCATGCTGGTGGAAAAGGCAGACGGAGAGCAGTGGGAGCTGGAGATCGAAAATGAGTACCAGGATCTGGGCATTACCTTTGAGAATGGCCTTATGAGTGATTACAAATCCTGCAGCAACAAGTGCATTTTCTGTTTCATCGACCAGATGCCGCCGGGCATGCGGGAAACACTTTATTTCAAGGACGATGACTCCCGCCTCTCGTTCCTGCAGGGAAACTATGTGACCCTGACCAATATGAAGGAACACGACATCCAGCGTATCATTGATTTTAAACTGGCACCGATCAACATTTCGGTCCATACGACCAATCCAAAGCTGCGCTGTGAGATGCTTCATAACCGGTTTGCGGGAGACGCGTTAAAGAAGATCGACCGCCTCTGCGAAGCCGGGATTCCCATGAACGGGCAGATCGTTTTGTGCAAGGGGGTCAATGACCGGGAAGAACTCGACCATACCATCCGGGATATGACAAAGTATCTTCCATATATGCAGAGTGCCTCGGTCGTGCCGGTCGGACTTTCCAAATACCGGGACGGACTGTATCCGTTAAAGCCATTTGAAAAAGAAGATGCGGAGAGTGCCATTGACATTATTGAAAAGTGGCAGAAGATCGTGTATGAGCAGTATGGCATCCATTTTATCCATGCCAGCGATGAGTTTTATATCCTGGCAGAGCGGGAACTCCCGGAGACAGAACGGTATGATGGTTTCCCGCAGCTGGAAAACGGTGTGGGTATGCTGCGGCTTCTGGACAGCGAAGTAACGGAAGCCCTGGAGGCACTTCCGGAAAAACTGCAGGTAAAGCCAGAGACATTGTCCATTGCAACCGGACGTCTGGCTTATCCGTATCTGCGTAAACAGCTGGATAAGATCGAGGCGAAGTTTCCGCAGAAAAAGGTGAATCTGTATGCAATCCGCAATGACTTTTTTGGAGAGAGCATTACGGTAGCCGGACTGATCACCGGCCAGGATCTGGAAAAACAGCTTTCTGTGGTGCCTCTGGGCGAGAGACTGCTGCTTCCAATCTGTATGTTCCGAAGTGGAGAGGAAACACTTCTCGACGACCTTACCCGCACGGATGTGCAAAATGCTTTACAAGTCCCGGTGAATATTGTAAAATCAAGCGGTCAGGATCTGGTGGATGCCGTTCTTGGCCTGGAAGAAGAACAAGATACCGTTTATGACGGTTATGAATTAAAGGAGATCACATATGAGTAAACCAATCGTTGCCATTGTAGGGCGCCCGAACGTGGGAAAGTCCACCCTGTTCAATGTACTGGCAGGTGAGACCATCTCCATCGTAAAGGATACCCCTGGAGTAACCAGAGACAGAATCTATGCGGACTGCACCTGGCTGAACATGAACTTTACCCTGGTCGATACCGGCGGTATTGAGCCGGACAGCCGTGACATCATTCTTGCGCAGATGCGTGAGCAGGCACAGATCGCGATCGACACTGCTGACGTCATCATCTTCATTGTGGATGTACGTCAGGGCCTGCAGGATTCCGACTCCAAAGTAGCAGACATGCTCCGCAAATCCGGAAAGCCGGTTGTTTTAGCAGTCAATAAAGTAGACAGCATCCAGAAATTTGGAAACGATGTCTACGAGTTCTACAACCTGGGAATCGGTGACCCGATCCCGGTATCCGCAGCTTCCCGTCTGGGAATCGGTGACCTGCTGGATGAAGTATCCAAGCACTTCACCTTAGACCAGTTAGAGGAAGAAGAGGATGAGCGCCCGCGTGTAGCTATCATCGGAAAGCCGAACGTAGGAAAATCTTCTATTATTAATAAGCTGCTTGGCGAAAACCGCGTGATCGTTTCCAACATCGCAGGAACAACCCGTGACGCAGTCGATACCGAGGTTGTCTACAACGGAACCGAGTATATCTTCATCGATACGGCAGGACTCCGCCGCAAGAGCAAAATCAAGGAAGATTTGGAGCGCTACAGCATCATCCGTACCGTATCTGCCGTAGAGCGTGCCGATGTGGTCATTCTGGTCATCGATGCGACCGAGGGTGTGACCGAGCAGGATGCGAAAATCGCCGGTATTGCCCATGACCGCGGCAAGGGCATCATCGTGGCTGTGAACAAGTGGGATGCAGTCGAGAAGAACGACAAGACCATCTACGAATTTACCAGAAAGATCAAGGACACCCTGTCCTTCATGCAGTATGCAGAGATGGTATTCATTTCCGCAGTGACCGGACAGCGTATGAATAAGATGTTCGAGCTGATCGATATGGTCCGCGAGAACCAGACCCTGCGTATTGCGACCGGTGTGCTCAACGAGATCATGACCGAGGCCGTTGCCATGCAGCAGCCGCCGTCTGACAAGGGCAAGCGCTTAAAGCTTTATTACATGACCCAGGTAGCGGTAAAGCCTCCGACCTTCGTAATCTTTGTAAACGACAAAGAACTGATGCATTTCTCCTACGTGAGATACTTAGAAAACCGGATCCGCGAATCCTTTGGATTTAAGGGTACCGCTCTAAAATTCCTGATCCGTGAAAGAAATGGAAAGGAGAACTAAATGGAACGGGCAGTCTGTCTGATCATGGGTTATGTGTTCGGTCTGTTTCAGACCGGTTATCTTTACAGCCGATCCAAACATATGGATATCCGCAACTATGGAAGCGGAAACTCCGGCAGCACGAATGTCCTCCGTGTGATGGGCAAAAAAGCGGGACTGATCGTATTTTTAGGCGATGCAGGCAAGATGATCGTTGCCTGCCTGCTGACCCGGCTTTTATTCCGCAGCCAGCCGGAAATGCTGTATGTATACTTACTTTACACCGGATTTGGTGTGATCCTGGGACACAATTTCCCGTTTTACATGGGCTTTAAAGGAGGAAAGGGCATTGCGGCATCCGCAGGGCTTCTGGCTTCTACAGACTGGCGGGTTATGCTGGTCTGTCTGGTGGTATTTGCGGCGGCAGTAGCCATCACCCGCTATGTTTCCTTAGGATCGATCCTGGTGATGATCTGTTTCTTTATCGGTATGGTAATCTGCGGCGCACGCGGTGACTTTGGCATTGCGGCGGCGCATTTGACAGAATTTTATGTGCTGGCAGGCCTGATTTCTGTTATGGGAATCTGGCGTCATCACGCAAACATCAAACGACTGTTAAACGGCACAGAGAATAAACTGGGTGCCAGAAAGGAATCGTGACTATGGCAAGAATCGGTGTGATCGGAGCCGGAAGCTGGGGCATCGCGTTATCGTCCCTGCTTTCTGCGAACGGACATCAGGTAACCGTATGGTCCGCTTTTGAAAAAGAGGTGGAAAGCCTGAAAGAAACCAGAGGCTTAAAAACACTTCCGGACCTGGTGCTTCCGGATGACATGGAATTTACGGCAGATTTAGCGTCAGCTATGAAAGATAAAGATCTTCTGGTGACTGCGGTTCCTTCCATCTATGTGCGGGAGACTGCAAAAAAGATGAAACCGTTTTTAGCAGAGGGACAGCTTGTGGTCAATGTGGCGAAGGGAATCGAGGAAGCAACCCTGATGACGCTGACGGACATTCTCGAAGAAGAACTTCCGGGAGCGGATGTGGCCGTCCTTTCCGGACCAAGCCATGCGGAGGAAGTAAGCCGCGGCCTTCCGACCACCTGTGTGGCAGGTGCAAAGACCCGTGAAACGGCAGAAAAAATCCAGAATATCTTTATGAGTCCGGTATTCCGTGTCTATATCAGCCCGGACATCCTGGGAATCGAGATTGGCGGTGCATTAAAGAATGTCATTGCCCTGGCAGCCGGAATCGCAGACGGCCTTGGCTATGGCGACAACACCAAGGCAGCGCTCATTACGCGCGGTGTGGCTGAGATCAGCCGTCTCGGCATCGCGATGGGCGGAAAGGCAGAGACCTTTGGCGGTCTGACCGGGATCGGCGACCTGATTGTAACCTGTGCCAGCATGCACAGCCGCAACCGCCGCGCCGGTATCCTCATCGGAAAAGGCTATACCATGAAGGAAGCCATGGATGAGGTCCAGATGGTGGTTGAAGGCGTCTATTCCGCAAAGGCGGGATTGGCCCTTGCACGTAAATACCAGGTTTCCATGCCGATCATCGAGTCGGTCAATGAAGTGCTCTTTGATGGAAAATCTGCAAAAGAAGCAGTGGCAGACCTGATGCTGCGGGATAAAACCGTGGAAAGTGTAAATATTCCATGGTAGGAATTTTCTGAACGGAAATCCCGCAATATTTTACTTTGTTTTCACTTTAACGCAAGAAAGTTCTTGACAAGTGTTTTTCGGACTACTATAATTAGTTCAGCTTTAAGGGCACGGCTTCCTGAAGGTTCAGGAAGCCTGTTTTCATTAAGAGGAGGAAATATTATGAAGAAAAAACTGGTTAGTTTTGGTATGGCAGCTATGATGGCAGCATCTTTAGCAGCATGCGGCGGCAGCAAGCCGGCAGAGACTACCGCGGCAGCAGGCGATGCTGAGACCACTGCAGCAGCAGAGGGTGCAGAGACTGAGGCAGCAGCAGAAGGCAGCACCTTAAAAGTTGGTGTCATCGGACCGTTAACCGGTGCAGGCGCAGCTTACGGTAATGCAGTAGCAAACGGCGCAGAGCTGGCAGTAAAGGAGATCAACGAGGCTGGCGGTATCAACGGTATGATGATCGAGACCAAGGCTGAGGATGACGAGAACGATCCGGAGAAATCCATCAACGCATATAACACCTTAAAAGACTGGGGTATGCAGGTATTAGACGGTCCGACCACTTCCAAACCGTGTATCGCTGTAGGTGCAGAGGCAGAGGCTGACAACATGTTCCTGATCACTCCGTCCGGTTCCGCAGTTGAGTGCGTAGCAACCGATAACGCATTCCGCGTATGCTTCGCTGACCCGGATCAGGGTACTGCTTCCGCTAAGTACATTGGCGAGAACAAGCTGGCTACCAAGATCGCGATCATCTACGACAGCTCTACCGAGTATTCTTCTGGTATCCGTGAGGCATTTGTTGCAGAGGCAGCAAACCAGGGTCTGGAGATCGTAGCTGACGAGGCATTTACCGCAGACAGCAACACCGACTTCTCCGTACAGCTTGACAAGGCAAAAGACGCTGGCGCAGAGCTGGTATTCCTTCCGATCTATTATCAGGAGGCTTCCATCATTTTAAAGCAGGCACACGACAAAGAGTTCGCTCCGATCTTCTTTGGCTGTGACGGTATGGATGGTATCCTTTCTGTAACGAACTTCGATACTTCCCTGGCAGAGGGTCTGATGCTCTTAACCCCGTTCTCCACCACTGAGGAGAGCAGTAAGGCATTCACCGAGGCTTATGTAGCAGCTTACGGCATCGAGCCGAACCAGTTCGCTGCAGATTCCTACGATGCAATTTACGCAATCAAGGCAGCAGTTGAGCAGGCTGGCGTTACCGCCGATATGAGCGCTTCCGATATCTGTGATGCATTAAAGCCGGCTATGACCGAGATCTCTATCGATGGTCTGACTGGTGCAGGCATGGTTTGGAATGCAAACGGCGAGCCGAACAAGGCACCGAAGGCTGTTAAGATCGTAAACGGCGAGTACGAGATGCAGTAATTGGCGGTTTACGCGATGTGAAAAAAACAATGTGAAAAAATGAAATCACGTTGTCAGGCACGCATATGTGAACAGCAACGCAATATCCAAAAGGGGATCGTCTTACGCGGGCGGTCCTCTTTTTTGCTTTACACAGTACAAAGTCGCAAATAACATACCCACTGATTGAAGCTCAAATTTTCCTTTGTATGTCCTGAGCTGCGATGTCTTGCAGGTTTGTCTTTGGTTAACGGACAAATGGTGCAGTTTCACGAACTTCTGCTTGAACTTCAAATATGACTATGTTATAATTCCAGTTATGTTTTATTCTATAGGAAAAAGTAAAGAGGTGGTAGGTACATGAGTTTTCTGTCTTATTTGATCAATGGAATCAGCCTGGGCAGTGTCTACGCGATCATTGCGCTGGGTTATACCATGGTTTATGGTATTGCGAGAATGCTGAATTTCGCTCATGGTGATATTATTATGGTTGGTGGCTTTGTGATCTTTACCATGGTCAGCACCCTGGGACTTCCGCCGCTTGCAGGCGTGCTGGTCGCAGTTATCGCCTGCACGGTGCTTGGTGTTGTGATCGAGCGTGTAGCTTATAAACCGCTGCGTGGTGCATCTTCCCTTGCGGTCTTAATTACAGCCATCGGTGTCAGCTATCTGCTGCAGAATGTGGCACTGCTGATCTTTGGCTCCAACGCGCGTCAGTTCACATCCGTTGTGAACGTGCCAAGCTTAAAGCTGGCTGGTGGTGCGCTGTCTATTTCCGGTGTTACCATGGTTACGATCATCAGCTGTATTGTCATTATGGTGGTGCTGACAACCTTTATTAACAAGACCAAGGTTGGACAGGCTATGCTGGCGGTATCTGAGGATACCGGCGCTGCAACACTGATGGGTATCAATGTAAACAGCACCATTGCGATCACCTTTGCGATCGGCTCCGCGCTGGCAGCAGTCGCAGGTGCACTGCTTTGCTCCGCATATCCGTCCCTGACTCCGTATACTGGCTCCATGCCTGGTATTAAGGCATTCGTAGCAGCTGTATTCGGTGGAATCGGTTCGATTCCAGGCGCACTCATCGGCGGCGTGTTGTTAGGTGTGATCGAGAACCTTTCCAAAGCATATATTTCTTCCCAGCTTTCCGATGCGATCGTATTTACCGTACTGATCGTGGTGCTTCTGGTACGTCCTACCGGAATCCTGGGCAAAAAGATTACGGAGAAAGTGTAGGTGAATGGAATGAAGAAGAACAGTATATTTGTCCAGAACGGCATCACCTATGCAATCGTGATCGCCTGCTGGATCCTGGTGCAGATCTTAACTGCGACCGGAAATATGACAAGTTTGTTAAAGGGACTTCTGGTTCCGCTTTGTATTTATGTGATCCTGGCTGTATCGTTAAACTTAACGGTTGGTATTCTGGGTGAGTTAAGCCTTGGACATGCAGGCTTCATGTGTGTCGGTGCGTTTACCGGCGCATTTTTCACAAAATGCATGGAAAATGTGATCCCGTCTGTGGGCATGCGTTTCTTCCTGGCACTCATCATCGGTGCAGCAGTTGCTGGCGTATTCGGAATTATCATCGGTATTCCGGTACTGCGTCTGAAGGGTGACTATCTTGCGATCGTAACGCTTGCGTTTGGCGAGATCATTAAAAACCTGATCAACGTAATGTATGTAGGACTGGATTCCAACGGATTCCATTTCTCCATCAAGGATACCACTTCCCTTGGCATGGGAGCAGATGGCGTTGTCATCATCAAGGGTGCACAGGGTATTACCGGTACCCCGAAGGCAGCAACTTTCACGGTAGGTATCATTCTGGTACTTTTGACTCTGTTTATCGTACTGAACCTGATCAATTCCCGTACCGGCCGTGCGATCATGTCCATCCGTGACAACCGCATTGCGGCAGAGTCTGTGGGAATCAATATCACCAAATATAAGCTGATGGCATTTGCAATCTCAGCAGCACTGGCTGGCGTGGCAGGCGTGTTATATGCACATAACTTATCCTCCCTGGCAGCAACCCCGAAGAACTTCGGCTACAACATGTCCATCATGATCCTGGTATTCGTGGTTCTGGGCGGACTGGGCAACATCCGCGGCTCCATGATCGCAGCGCTCATTTTGACCATGCTTCCAGAGCTTTTACGCGGACTGAACGATTACCGTATGCTGATCTATGCGATCGTGCTGATCGTTATGATGATCTTTACATCCAGCCCGAAAGTAATCGAGATGCGTTCCGTATTTATGGACAGGTTTAAACATAAGAAATCTGCAAAGGAGGCTGCATAATATGGCTATGCTGGAAGTAAAAAATATCGGCATTTCATTCGGTGGCTTAAAGGCAGTCGACAATTTCAGCCTGACCATCGAAAAGGGACAGCTTTACGGCCTCATTGGACCAAACGGAGCAGGTAAGACCACAGTGTTCAACCTGCTGACCGGTGTCTATAAGGCAGATCACGGTTCTATTTTCCTGGACGGAAAAGAGCTGACTGGCAAGAATACTATCGAGATCAACCAGGCAGGAATCGCGAGAACCTTCCAGAACATCCGTCTGTTCAAGGAATTAAGTGTTCTGGACAACGTAAAGGTCGGACTTCACAACCATCATCCGTATTCCACGATCGAAGGAATCTTTCGCCTTCCGCATTACTATAAGGTAGAGAAAGAGATGAATGCCCGTGCCATGGAATTGTTAAAGGTGTTTGACCTGGACAAGGAGTGTAATTATAAAGCATCCAACCTTCCTTATGGTAAGCAGAGAAAGCTGGAGATCGCGCGTGCCCTCGCAACGGATCCGAAGCTTCTTCTTCTGGACGAGCCAGCTGCCGGCATGAACCCAAACGAGACTGCAGAGCTGATGGATACCATCCGCTTTGTGCGCGACCATTTCGATATGACGGTGCTTCTGATCGAGCACGACATGAAGCTGGTTTCCGGCATCTGCGAGAAACTGACTGTATTAAACTTTGGTCAGGTTCTGACCCAGGGCCAGACATCAGAAGTACTGAACGATAAGCGCGTTATCACGGCTTATCTTGGAGAGTAGGAGGTTGGAGCGATGGCAATACTTGAGGTAAAAGACCTGGAAGTCTACTACGGTGTGATCCAGGCAATCAAGGGAATCTCATTTGAGGTAAACCAGGGAGAAATCATCGCCCTGATCGGAGCAAATGGTGCAGGAAAGACAACGACCCTGCAGACCATTACCGGCCTGATCCCGTCGAAGGCGGGTACTATTACCTATGAGGGACAGGATATTACAAAGATTCCGGGTTACAAACTGGTTGGCATGGGAATCGCCCATGTGCCGGAGGGACGCCGCGTATTTGCAGAGCTTTCCGTACTTCAGAACTTAAAGCTGGGGGCTTATACCAGAAACGACAAAAACGAGATGGAAGAAACCCTGAAGATGATTTACGAGCGTTTCCCGCGTCTGGAAGAGCGTAAAAACCAGATGGCAGGAACCCTGTCCGGTGGTGAGCAGCAGATGCTGGCTATGGGCCGTGCGCTGATGTCCCATCCGAAGCTGATCGTTATGGACGAGCCGTCCATGGGTCTGTCCCCGCTCTATGTAAATGAAATCTTCGATATCATCCAGAAGATCAACGCAGACGGTGTGACGGTACTTCTGGTTGAGCAGAACGCGAAGAAAGCGCTTTCCATTGCGAGCCGAGCATATGTTCTGGAAACCGGTAAGATCGCGCTCAGCGGAGATGCCAAAGACCTGATGAACGACGATTCCGTCAAGAAGGCATACTTAAGCGAGTAAAAGTAAAAGATTGTGCGAAACGCAACAAAAAGTGAAACAGATGAGGTAATTTGACAAAAAAAGAGAATTTGTTTCAAAATCATAAACTGTCTGAAAATAATAGAAAAAGGAGTGGAAAGTCCTAGACTTTTCGCTCCTTTTTGTGGTATTATTGCATTACATAGCATTGGGGAAAATTTGATAAGGAGGGTTTACTATGAAGGGCAATGTAATCGTTGGACAGTCCGGAGGGCCGACTGCCGTCATCAATTCCAGTCTTGCAGGTGTTTACCGCACGGCGATCGACCGCGGTGCAAAAAAGGTATATGGAATGCTTTTCGGCATTCAGGGGCTGATGGATGAGCAGTATGTGGATCTGTCCAAATATATCCGCAGTGATCTGGACGTGGAAATCTTAAAGCGCACACCATCTGCATTTTTGGGAACGTGCCGTTACAAGCTGCCGGATATCCATGAGAATCAGGAAATCTACGTGAAGATTTTTGAAATCTTAAACAAACTGAATATCGAATGTTTTATTTATATCGGCGGAAATGATTCCATGGATACCATCAAGAAGCTTTCGGATTACGCAATCTTAACCGGGCAGTCCCAGAAGTTTGTCGGTGTTCCGAAGACCATCGACAACGATCTGGCGCTGACAGATCACACTCCGGGTTACGGAAGTGCGGCGAAGTACATTGCAACCTCCACCAAGGAAGTCATTCGGGATGGACTTGGCTTTTCCTATAAAAAGAAACAGGTGATCATTATCGAAATCATGGGCCGCAATGCAGGCTGGCTGACCGGAGCTGCAGCGCTCTCGCGCGGCGAGGACTGCGACGGACCGGACCTGATCTATCTGCCGGAGCTGACGTTCGATATTGAAAAGTTTACCGGAAGGGTAAAAAAGCTTCTGGAGAAGAAAGACGTCGTGGTTGTGGCGGTTTCCGAGGGAATCCGCATCAAAGACGGACGCTATGTCAGTGAGCTTGGAAGCGCATCCGATTATGTAGATGCTTTCGGACACAAGCAGCTGGCGGGAACGGCCACCTATCTGTCGAATGTGATCCATGCAGAGCTTGGCTGCAAGACCCGTGCGGTCGAATTTTCAACCCTGCAGCGAAGCGCAGCCCACCTGGCATCCCGCGTTGATGTAAACGAAGCCTTTATGGTAGGCGGTGCCGCAGTGAAGGCGGCAGATGAGGGCGATTCCGGAAAGATGGTAGTCATCGACCGCGTTTCGGACGACCCGTACCAGTGTGCAACCGGTATTTACGATGTCCATAAGATCGCCAATGGTGAAAAGATGGTCCCGAGAGAATGGATCACCAAGGATGGTACTTATGTGACCGAAGAATTTATCGATTATGTCAGACCGCTGATCCAGGGCGATTCCCCGTCGGTTATGGTAGACGGAATTCCGCGCCATCTTTACATGGGAAAGCGGTAGTTTGTGTCTGAAACGTAAGTTTCTGCGGCAAAGTACATAGTTTCCGGATGCAAGTTTCCGCGATAAAAGCGCATGATTCCCAGACACTCCTGCATATAGTGTTAATAACAGCAAAAATGTTACTGTTTGCAGCAACAAATAAATCTGTTTTTGGCGGGGGAGTGTCTATATGGATCAGTACAGTGTATACCGGGATATCCAGGCCAGGACCGGCGGCGAAATCTATCTTGGCGTGGTCGGACCGGTGCGGACCGGAAAATCAACGTTTATCAAGCGGTTTATGGAGCAGATGGTTTTACCGGGAATCACCGATGAACACCAGAAAAACCGCACGCGGGATGAATTGCCGCAGAGTGCGGCGGGAAAAACGATCATGACGACAGAACCGAAATTTGTGCCCAAGGAAGCAGCTAAGATCGATCTTGGGGAAGACACCCAGGTCCGTGTCCGTCTGGTGGACTGTGTAGGCTTTATGACTGAGGGCGCCAGCGGACACATGGAAAACGAGAAAGAGCGCCTGGTGAAGACCCCGTGGTTTGAGGAGAGCATTCCGTTTACCATGGCAGCAGAGATCGGAACGCGGAAGGTCATCCGTGATCATTCCACGATCGGTCTCGTGATCACGACCGATGGCTCGTTTGGCGAACTGGAACGGGAAGCCTACATAAAACCAGAAGAAACGGCAATCCGGGAATTAAAAGAGATCGGAAAGCCGTTTCTGGTACTTTTAAACTCCAGCCGCCCGTATTCAGAGGAAACAAGAACGCTTGCAAAGGATATGGAAGCACAGTATGAGGTCTGTGTCATGCCAGTCAACTGCGAGCAGTTAAAAACCACGGATATTTACCAGATCTTAAAGCAGATCCTGTTTGAATTTCCGGTGACGGAGGTGGATTTCCAGATCCCGAAGTGGCTGGAAATCCTGCCATCTTCCCACTGGTTAAAGCAGCAGGCGGTAAAAGCGGCGAAAAACGCCATGAGCCGCATCCGCCGGATGAAGGATTTAAAAGCGTCCTGGAAGGATGAAGAAGCAGAGGCGGTAAGCGGTATGGAGACCGGGCGCATGGAACTGTCTGACGGCAGAGTCCAGGTGAGGATGCTGTTTGATGAAGGCTATTATTATCGGATCCTCAGTGATTTTTCCGGACTCCAGATCGCAGATGAATACCAGCTGATGCAGCAGCTAAAAGAGCTGGCAGCGAAGCGCACGGAGTACGATAAGATCCAGAACGCGCTGGAACAGGTGCGGGCAAGGGGCTATGGCGTGGTGACACCGGAGCGGTCAGAGATTGTTTTGGATGAACCGGCGGTGATCCGTCACGGAAACCGTTACGGTGTCAAGATGAAAGCCGAAGCGCCGTCCATCAACCTGATTCGCGCCCAGATCCAGACGGAGATCGCGCCCATTGTGGGGAGCGAGCAGCAGGCGCAGGATCTGATCGCATATATGAAGGAAAATGCAAACCGGGAAGAAAACGGGATCTGGGAGACAAATATATTTGGAAAATCCATAGAACAGATTGTAGAAGATGGGATTCAGGCTAAAGTGAACCAGATGACAGAGGAGTGTCAGGCAAAGCTTCAGGATGCGCTCCAGAAGATCATCAACGACAGCAACGGAGGCCTGATCTGTATCATCATTTAAACATGTACCCTCGGACTCCGAGAGCACATAGATACAAAAGGAGGGTGCTATATGAGACTAGTTTTCAGCGGAGCAGCACATGAGGTAACAGGCAGCTGTCATTATCTGGAAGTGGGAACAACAAAATTCCTGGTTGACTGTGGTATGGAGCAGGGTGTCAACATTTATGAAAATGTAGAACCGCCGGTGCCGTGGTCGGATATCCAGTTTGTGCTTCTGACCCATTCGCATATTGACCATGTAGGTATGCTGCCTTACATTTATGCGAGAGGATTTAAAGGCAGGGTCATCGCGACCAATGCGACCTGTGACCTGTGCAACATCATGTTAAAGGACAGTGCGCACATTCAGGAGATGGATGCGGAGTGGAAGAACCGGAAGGCAAGACGTGCCGGACGCCCGGAGGTCCCGCCGTTATATGAGATGAACGATGCGCTGGGCGTTTTGGAGCATTTTGAAGGCTATAATTATGGGGAAATCGTGGAAGTCAACGATGAGGTTTCCATCCGGTTTACGGATATCGGCCACCTTCTTGGATCTGCTTCGATCGAGATCTGGATGAAGGAAGACGGTGTGGAGAAGAAGATTGTCTTTTCCGGTGATATCGGCAATTTCAACAAACCGCTGATCCGCGATCCGATCTACACAGCGGAAGCAGATTATGCGGTGATGGAGTCCACCTACGGGGACCGGTTCCACCAGAAAGGAAAAGACCATATTTCCGAGCTGGTGCGGATCGTCCAGGAAACGCTGGACCGCGGCGGCAATGTGGTGATTCCTGCTTTTGCGGTAGGTCGTACCCAGGAGCTGCTTTACTATTTCCGTCAGATCAAATCCCAGCATCTGATCCATGGACACGATAATTTTGAAGTTTATGTCGATAGCCCGCTAGCCGTGGAGGCCACCCATGTATTCAAGGAAAACCAGGTGGAGTGCTACGATGAGGAAACAAAGGAACTGGTTGAGGAGGGCATCAACCCGATCTCCTTCCCAGGCTTAAAGCTTTCCGTAACCAGCGACGAATCCATTAACATCAACTTTGATGCAAAACCGAAAGTTATCATCTCTGCTTCCGGTATGTGCGATGCAGGCCGTATCCGCCACCATTTAAAACACAATTTGTGGCGCAAGGAATGTACGGTGATCTTTGCCGGTTACCAGGCAGTGGGTACCATCGGAAGGGCACTGGTGGATGGAAGTAAGGAAGTAAAGCTTTTTGGTGAGAGTATCGATGTGGAGGCACACATTGAGGTGCTTCACGATATCAGCGGTCATGCGGACCAGAACGGACTTTTGGCCTGGGCCCTGGCATTTGAGAAGAAGCCGCAGCAGTTCTTCGTGGTTCATGGCAATGACGAGGTCTGCGACCGCTTTGCGGAGCTTTTAACCGAAAAGACCGGCGTGCCGGCCAAGGCACCGTATTCTGGTGCGGAATTTGATCTGATCAAAGGCATCTGGGTACGCGAGACTGCCGGAATCCCGATCCCGGCCAAGAGCGCACCGGCGAAGAAAGCGAGTGGAGTCTTTGCGAGACTTCTGGCTGCAGGCGAGCGCCTGATGGGCGTCATCCGCCGCAACGAGGGTGGAGCCAACAAGGATCTGGGAAAATTCGCAGACCAGATCAATGCATTATGCGATAAATGGGACAGATAGGAGAAATTAGATTATGTCAAAAGTACAGATTTACACAGATGGTTCGGCGAGAGGCAACCCAGACGGACCGGGCGGCTACGGAGCCGTGCTGCATTTTACGGACAGCAAGGGCGTGCTCCACGAGCGGGAATTGTCTGCCGGCTACAAAAAGACCACCAACAACCGGATGGAGCTGATGGCGGCGATCGTGGCTCTGGAGGCATTAAACCGTCCCTGTGAGGTAGATCTGTATTCAGATTCCAAATATCTGACGGATGCCTTCAACCAGCGCTGGATCGACAACTGGGTGAAGAACAACTGGAAGCGCGGCAAGAGCGGTCCCGTGAAGAATATTGACCTCTGGGAACGCTTATTAAAGGCGAAGGCACCGCACCGTGTGAACTTTATCTGGGTGAAGGGACATGCCGGGCACCCGCAGAATGAGCGGTGCGACCAGCTGGCTACAACGGCAGCAGACGGAACGGATCTTCTGGTGGATGAAGGACTGGACGCATAGAAGCGCGGGAAGCCGCTGATTTGTTGTGGAAGCGGTAACTGTTAAGGCTTTCTTACGATTTTTTACTTCTTTTGAACTTATATTTTCATTTCGTCCTGTTTGTGGTATGTTAAGTTCAGCAATAAACAGCCGGTACCGGATCTCTGACCGGTGCAGGCAGTGTATTTATATGGAACAGACAGAATCATACCACAGACAGGATTGAAGAAATTTATGAAATTAAAAGGAATCTGGGTAGCCATTGCAGTGATCTGCGTGGCTGGGGCTAGCATAACGAATTATTCCGTCCGGCATTTGGCAGCTGGTGGGAACGAATATGTTTCGGAACTCTCAGAAGGAAGCAATGAATCAGAAACAACGACCATAGCAGAAGAAGCTGTGGCACAGGCACTGGCTGATGCGGGACAGACAGAGACGGGACAGACACTCACTGGCATAGGGCAGACAGAATCCGGGCAACCTGTGACTGCCGCAGGACAGGCAAATGCTGGACAAACAGAATCCGGACAGGCGTTGGCTGGTGCTGGGCGGATAGAATCCGGACAGATGCCGGCTGGTGCTGGGCAGACAAAAAGCGGTCAGGCATGGACTGGTGTAGGGCAAACAGAAGAAGCACAGACAGCAGCAGGAAATGCCGGGGCATCAGATTCGCAGCCGCTTTTAAAAACGGCACCATCATCCGAAGTGCAGAGATCACCGGAAGCCGGGGCTGCGGTACAGGCGCAGGCAATGGATGAGTCCACGTATCCATCGGAGACTGCACAGACAGAAAAAAGCGGGATCATGTCCCAGCTTGCAAAACTGGACGAGCAGGCACAGAGCCGGCGGGAGGCAGCTGCGGAAGGAAGTGCCAATGCCATGAAGGCAGCAGCTGACTCGGAACGGAAAATCTGGGAAAATAAGCTTCAAGGGATTCTGGAAGTGCTGGAACAGCAGCTCTCCGGCGAGGAAAAAAACTCGTTTTTCGCAGAACAGCGCAGCTGGGTGCGAGACCGGGAGAGTACCGCGGTATCAAACTCAAAAAGACAGAATGGCAGTGCATTGGAAGAACTGGAATATATCCGTTCCCTGCGGGACATCACAAGGGAGCGGGTCTATGAACTTGCAGAGCGCTACGAAACCATTTTGGACGGGAAAAAGGAATAGATGTGAGAATGCAGGATTGGCATGCTGCCGATTTGCAATCCGCAATCCATGAAAGCAGGCAGGAACCATGTGTTCCTGCCTGTTTAGGTCTTGATAATTGTCTTTTCCTATGGTAAGATACAAAGATGAATTGATATTTTTCTGAACATAAGGAGGAATTTACTATGGCAGCAATCGCAACAAGTCTGATTGGATATACCGTAAAAGCCGTTATCTTTGCAGCACTCGCGTACGCGGGCATTATCTGCGGCAAGAAGTTCAGAGACAAGAAAGATGCAGACCGCGCATAAAGGGCGGTCTGGCAAAATCCAGCTGTTTCCTGTTCTATACAGCAAACAGTGATAATACGGAGGAAGTAGTAAAGTGAAGAAGTATGGAGTAAATGAACTGAGAAGAATGTTCCTGGAATTCTTTGAGAGCAAGGGACATCTGGCAATGAAGAGCTTTTCCCTGGTGCCGCACAACGACAACAGCCTGCTCCTCATCAACTCCGGTATGGCACCGTTAAAGCCTTATTTCACCGGACAGGAGATCCCGCCAAGAAGACGTGTGACCACCTGCCAGAAGTGTATCCGTACCGGTGATATCGAGAACATCGGTAAGACTGCACGCCACGGCACCTTCTTTGAGATGCTGGGCAACTTCTCATTCGGCGATTATTTTAAGGACGAGGCAATCCACTGGTCCTGGGAGTTCTTAACTGAGGTTGTAGGACTGGAAAAAGACCGTCTGTATCCGTCTGTATACCTGGACGATGACGAGGCATTCAACATCTGGAACAAGGAGATCGGTGTTCCGGCAGAGAAGATCTTCCGCTTCGGTAAAGAGGATAACTTCTGGGAGCATGGCGCTGGTCCGTGCGGTCCGTGTTCTGAGATCTACTATGACCGTGGTGAGAAGTACGGCTGTGGTAAGCCGGGCTGTACCGTAGGCTGTGAGTGTGACCGTTACATCGAGGTATGGAATAACGTATTCACCCAGTTCGAGAACGACGGACATGGCAACTATACCGAGTTAAAGCAGAAGAATATTGATACCGGTATGGGTCTGGAGCGTCTGGCCGTGGTTGTTCAGGATGTAGATTCCCTGTTCACCGTAGATACCAACAAGGCACTTCTGGATGAGGTTTGTGCCCTGGCACACACCGAGTATCAGGTAGACTATAAGAAAGATGTTTCCCTGCGTATCATCGCTGACCATGTGAAGTCCTGTACTTTCATGATCTCCGACGGCATCATGCCGTCCAACGAGGGCCGTGGCTATGTTCTGCGCCGTCTGATCCGCCGTGCGGCACGTCATGGACGTCTGCTTGGCATTGAGGGCAGATTCATGCCGGAGCTTTCCAAGACGGTCATCGAGCTTTCCAAGGATGGTTATCCGGAGCTGGAAGAGAAGAAGGCTATGATCTTAAAGGTTCTTGCAGAAGAGGAAGAAAAGTTCAACAAGACCATCGACCAGGGCCTTGCAATCCTTGCAGATATGGAGAGCGAGATGTCCGCAAAGAACGAGACCGTACTTTCCGGCGAGAATGCATTCAAGCTGTACGATACCTACGGATTCCCGTTAGACTTAACCATCGAGATCCTGGAAGAGAAGAACCTGACGGTAGACGAGGACGGCTTCCAGGCAGCGATGAAAGAGCAGCGTGAGAAAGCAAGAAAAGCACGTAAGACAACCAACTACATGGGTGCAGATGTTACCGTATACCAGTCTATCCCGGCTGAGATCACTTCCAAGTTCGTTGGCTACGACAGACTGCAGCATGAGTCCAAGATCACGGTTCTGACGACCGATACCGAGATCGTGGAAGCTTTAACCGACGGTCAGCGCGGAACCATCATCGTGGATGAGACGCCGTTCTACGGAACCATGGGCGGTCAGTGCGGCGATACCGGCGTGATCACCGGAGCCAACAATGGCACCTTTGTTGTAGAAGATACCATTCACTTACAGGGCGGAAAGATCGGCCATGTGGGACATATGACCAGCGGTATGCTGGCTGTGGGCGAGACCGTTACCTTAAAGGTAAATGAGGCTTCCCGCCGTTCTACCGAGAAGAACCACAGTGCAACCCATCTGTTACAGAAGGCACTGCGTACGGTATTAGGCGATCATGTAGAGCAGGCTGGTTCCTTAGTAACCCCGGACAGACTCCGTTTCGACTTTACCCATTTCTCCGCTATGACTCCGGAGGAGATCAAAAAGGTTGAAGATCTGGTAAATGAAAAGATTCAGGAGAATCTGGCTGTTGTAACTCAGGAGATGAGTCTGGATGAAGCGAAGAAGACCGGTGCTATGGCACTGTTTGGTGAAAAATATGGTGAGAAGGTCCGTGTGGTTAAGATGGGCGACTTCTCCACGGAGCTTTGCGGCGGTACTCATGTGGCTTCTACTGGCACGATTCATGCGTTCAAGATCTTCTCTGAGGCAGGCATCGCAGCAGGTGTCCGCAGAATCGAAGCACTGACCGGTGACGGTCTGATGCGCTACTATGAGAACATGGAGCAGGAGTTAGCAGAGGCGGCGAAGGCAGCAAAGACCACCCCGGCTGATTTAAAGAGCAAGATCGAATCCATGCTGGAGGAGATGAAAGCACTGCACGCTGAGAACGAGAAATTAAAGAGCAAACTGGCAAATGAAGCGTTAGGCGATGTCATGAACCAGGTTCGCGATGTCAAAGGCGTGAAGGTTCTGGCTGCAAAGGTTGCAGATGTTGACATGAACGGCCTGCGCGGTCTGGGTGACCAGCTGAAAGAGAAGCTCGGTGAGGGCGTGATCGTTCTGGCATCCGTTCAGGGCGATAAGGTTAACCTGATGGTAACCGCAACCGATGAGGCTCAGAAGAAGGGCGCTCATGCAGGCAACTTAGTCAAGGCCATTGCCGGACTTGTAGGCGGTGGCGGCGGCGGACGTCCGAACATGGCACAGGCAGGCGGTAAGAACCCGGCCGGTGTGGACGCTGCACTTGAGAAGGCTTACGAGACTGCAGCAGAGCAGATCCAGTAAAATATGTTGTAATACACAGACAGCCGGGATACGTTACTGTTTGCGCGATGCGTAAATAGCAGCGTGTTCCGGCTGTCCTGCAAAAAAATACGAAAATCCGCAAAAAAACTTAAAAAACAGTTGACGAATAGAGATTTTGTGCTATAATCATACCAGTGCTATAAAATACCCAAACAGTTGTATTATGCACAAGTACACAACTGGAGGGAGGTTAGGTGTGAGCTATGTCAAACGTTATCGTTAAAGAGAACGAGAGTCTGGACAGCGCATTACGCAGATTCAAAAGAAACTGCGCAAAGGCTGGTATTCAGCAGGAAATTCGTAAGAGAGAGCATTACGAGAAGCCAAGCGTAAGACGCAAGAAAAAGTCTGAAGCTGCAAGAAAACGCAAATTTAATTAAGCATTTCTCTGATCCCTGGTCTATGACCAGGGATTTTTTCATATCTTATTTGCAAAGGCTTTGCAGACAGAGACTGGGAGCGATACCGTGTTTGATCAGGCAAAACAGGCTGCAACAGAGCATTTGAAGCTTCCGGGAGATGTGGTCCTTGGGGAAATTTTGTTGTCTTTTTCCGGGAGATACAGTGTTACCGTGGAAAATTACCGGGGGATCCTGTGGTTTGATGATTCCTGCATCCGCCTGAAAGGCAAAGACTGCAGGCTTCAGATCTGTGGGAAGCGATTGAGGATTGAATATTACGACCGGGATGCCATGAAAATATCCGGGCAGATCCAGAGTATGGAATTTTGTGACTGAAAAGAGCAGGACAGGGAGGCTCACCTGTTTTGGAAAAAAGAAAACTGCGACGAAGCGGAAGCGACACAAAAAAGGGAACGGGATGAGTCTGGAACAGTCGGGAGGCGGTATGCAGCGTGCGGTGGCTGAAACAATGCTACACCGGATATGTAAAGGTACGCATGACAGGAGGCTCGCCGGAACGTTTTTTGAATCTGTGCCGGGGGAACGGGATTTCGTTATGGAATCTGACTTTTGAAAAGGAACAGTACCAGTTTTTTCTGCTGCTTTCTGATTTTTTCCGGATCCGGCCGTTCGTGCGCAAGGCTGGTGTTCGGGTCCGTGTTCAGGAAAAACTGGGACTGCCCTTTTTTTTATACCGGAACCGGAAACGAAAATTGTTTGCAGTCGGCATCGCGGGCTTTTTTCTCCTTTTGTTTGTGATGTCCCGGTTTATCTGGAATATCAGCTTTGACGGGAACCTTCGTTTTTCCAATGATACCCTGAGCAGGGAGCTTCAGGAAATCGGTGTAATTTATGGAATGCGAAAGTCACAGGTGGACTGTGACCAGATCGAGGAGGAACTTCGGAGCCGTTGTCCCCAGATTGTCTGGGTATCTGCCCATGTAGCCGGTACCAGGCTGCAGATCCGGATCCGGGAAAATGAAACAGCCGGAAAAATTCCATTAAAGGATGAGACACCGCGCAATCTGGTGGCCGAAAAGGCAGGAACAGTCGTTTCTATGATTGTAAGGGCCGGAAAAGCAGCGGTGCAGCCGGGAGATGAGGTGAAACCGGGACAGCTTCTGGTGGAGGGCATAGTTCCGATCACCGATGATTCCGGCGAGGTGGTGCGCAATCTGTTTGTGCGTGCAGATGCAGATATCCTGCTGCAGACACAGGAAAGCTACCGCGAAAACGTACCTCGTTTTGAACAGATCCAAAGCTATACAGGAAAAAAACAGACCGGATTCCGGCTGCGCATAGGCAGAATAGATCTTCTTGCCATGCTCCCTGTACAAAAGAAGAAGCTGTGGGAAGTTACGCGTGCCGGAAAGCAGCTGGTCTTGTTTGAGAACTTTTATCTGCCAGTCTGGATGGAGATAATCACGGCCAGGGAATATGAAGTTGTGGAGCGGAAACGTACGAAAACAGAGCTAGATGCCTTAACAAAAGCGGTTCATGAAAGGAAATTACAAGATTTTATACAAAAAGGGGTACAAATAATCGAAAATGATGTTAAAATATTAGATAACAGTACCGGCTGGACCATCTGCGGAAGCATGACTGTGGAGGAGCCTGCCGGGACCGGTCAAAAGCTAGAATAGTTCACAGGTAGAAATTTTCGGAACTGAAAATTTCGTATGATACAGTAAGGAGCAAATAAGACAGAATGAGTGTAATTGAGACAATAATTGATATCCCGGCAGAGCATG
Source organism: Clostridium sp. AM42-4 (assembly GCF_003480105.1). Lineage (NCBI taxonomy): Bacteria > Bacillati > Bacillota > Clostridia > Eubacteriales > Clostridiaceae > Clostridium > Clostridium sp. AM42-4. Next base: position 5,428 of record NZ_QUIK01000019.1, on the reverse strand, counting down.
AGAAAAATGTATGCGGCCAGTTTGACGGCTATTTAAAAAAGATTGAGCGGACGCTGCATGTGACGATCGTGGCAAGAGATGGTGCCATCAAGCTGATCGGACCGGAACTGATGATCCACCGGGCAAAGAGCGTGTTCAACAATCTGGTTGAGCTGTCAAAGCGCGGCAATGCCATTACCGAGCAGAATGTAGACTATGCATTATCCCTTTGCTTTACCGAGTCAGACGATGCGATCCTGGAGATCGATAAAGATATTATCTGCCGGACCATCAACGGAAAGCCGGTAAAACCGAAAACGGTAGGACAGAAGCAGTATGTGGATACCATCCGCAAGAAAATGATCGTATTCGGCATCGGACCTGCCGGAACCGGTAAAACTTACCTTGCCATGGCCATGGCGATCTCCGCCTTTAAAAATGGCGATGTAAACCGTATCATTTTGACGCGTCCGGCCATTGAGGCAGGCGAGAAGCTTGGATTTTTGCCGGGTGACTTACAGAGCAAGATCGACCCGTACCTGCGCCCGCTCTACGATGCCCTGTACCAGATCATGGGTGCAGAGAGCTTTTTGCATAACCAGGAGAAGGGACTGATCGAGGTGGCACCGCTTGCGTACATGAGAGGCCGTACCCTGGACAATGCCTATATCATCCTGGATGAGGCGCAGAATACGACACCTGCGCAGATGAAGATGTTCTTAACCCGAATCGGCTTTGGTTCCAAGGTCATCATCACCGGTGATAAGACCCAGAAGGATCTGCCAAGCGGCGCAGTATCCGGTCTTGACGTTGCCATGAAGGTGCTTGGAAAGATTGACGATATCGGTTTCTGCAACCTGACCAGCAATGATGTAGTACGTCATCCGCTGGTTCAGAAGATCGTACAGGCTTACGACGATTACGAAAAGAAAACCACGCCAAAACAGCCTGCAAAGGAGAAAACGCATCGGCTGAGGGATTTCAAATATCATAAATAGGAACAAAGCTGCGATGCAAAACGTGCGGTGACGACACAGAATCGTTTCGATAAAACAGGACCGGAAGACTTGGTGTGCCGGTCAGAAAGGCGGAAGATACCATGACTATTAATATCGAATATGAGACAGATAAGCCTCTGGATGTGGACTATGAAAAGGTGGCAAACGACATCATCCCGGCGGCGCTGGATTATGAGAAATGCCCTTACGAGGCAGAAGTAAACCTGATCCTGACGGACAATGACGCAATTCAGGAGATCAACCGCGATTACCGCCAGATCGACCGTCCGACGGATGTCCTTTCTTTCCCAATGATCGATTTTGAGAAAGAATCCGATTTCAGCCATGTGGAGGAAGCAGTGGAGGATTATTTTAATCCGGAGACCGGAGAGCTGATCCTGGGTGACATCATTGTTTCGGTGGAAAAGGTGATCGAGCAGGCAGAAAAATATGGCCATTCCAGGGAGCGCGAACTTGCTTTTCTGATCGCGCACAGCATGCTTCATCTGTGTGGTTATGACCACATGGAAGATGCAGAGCGGGAAGTCATGGAAACCAGACAACGGGAAATACTGGCAGGAGAGGGCTATCATAGATGAGAAAAAACAAGGGGAAGAAGTATGCGTTAGGGGTTATGGCAGCGTGGTGTCTCACGGTGGGGGCTGTGGCACTGACCGGCTGTCAGGCAAAGGAAGCAGAGAATAAGATATCCGTAGAATCGGCAGTGCCGGAACCGGAGACAAAACCAATCGAGATTGAAACCGAGGCACCGGAAACCGAAGCGCCTGTGCAGGAGACCGATCTGGCTGATCCGGATGAGCAGGAGCCAAGAGTCGAAAAGGATGGCATGATCCGCAGTTATTTGACTGGAGAAATGGTGCCGGTATCCCAGGGAAACCGGCGTCCGCTGGCAATCATGATGAGCAATGACAAGGCAGCTTTGCCGCAGTATGGCATCAACCGGGCCGGGGTGGTTTATGAGGCTCCGGTTGAGGCAACCATGAACCGTTACCTGGCGATCATGGAAAATTATGATGACCTGACCCGGATCGGTTCAGTGCGCAGCTGCCGTACTTATTATGTATATTTTGCAAGAGAATTTGATGCAATCTATGCGCATTTTGGCCAGAGTACCTTTGCAAAGCCATATTTAAAATTCATTGATAACATCAATGGAATCGAAGGACAGGGAAGTACCGCATATTTCCGCTCCAAAGATAAAAAATCTCCGCACAATGCCTATGCAAGCTTTGCCGGGATCCAGCGTGCGATCGAAAAGCTGGGTTACAGCCAGGAATACGACGCAGACTATGACGGGCATTTCCGGTTTGCAAAAGAAGGCACGGAAGCAGTCATGCATGGAGCCGATGTGCGCGATGCTTATAAGGTAACGCCTGGCTACAAGTTAAACAATCCGTGGTTTGAATACCATGAGGACGACGGCCTGTATTACCGGTTCCAGTATGGAGGCCCGCATATGGGAGACGAAGGGCAGATCGCAGTGAAAAACATCATCATCCAGTACTGTCCGGCGGCTTATTACGCATCAACAGAGTACCGCAACATCAACGTGCAGGCCGATACCTGGGGATATTATATTTCCAATGGCAAGGTGGAAGACATCACCTGTGAAAAAGACGGGGAGTTTGGTGTGACCCATTACTACGATGCTTCCGGCAACGAGATCACCTTAAACCCGGGCAAGACCTGGATCTGCATCTGCACTACGAACGATATGCAGCCGGCGAAGATTGAATGAAAGTATAATCACTTGTTGAGCGTATCGAGGACGGTAAGTTGTCTGTAGCAAAGGTGACTTTTGGTGCAGAACCAAAAGATTATGAGGTGCAGGAATATATTCAAAAATATTATGCCAGTTTGAAATATATAACTCTTCATGACTTCCAACTATGATGCTTACCTCAACAGTCGGGTATAATGAGACTTTTTCTGTAAAAGTGTTCTCCTGCTGGTGTCAGTGAGAAGGTCCGGTTATGTCTGTCAAAAAGTTTTACCCCAAGCTCCTGTTCCAGCTTTTTTATCTGTTGGGAAATAGCTGATTGGGAAACATTACATTTTTCAGCAGCCTGATAAAAGTTCCCTGTTTCAATGATAGCCTGAAAATATTCAATCTGTCTAAATAGCATAGCGGAACTAATCAGGTGATAGGTAACATTTACTTCAGAATCAGTTAAGGGAATCCGTTTCCGTCCTTTTCATTCATACAACGTAAAAGACTAACGAACATATTTAATGAAACATCGAAACCATCTTCTTTTTGTTGTTTACCTATAATAACGATTGGAGTAGTCGATTATAGACACTGCAATCAAAAAAATCTGAAAATATATTTATCAACATTACATAAAAGTGTGTAGATGCACATAAAATGGGAATACATATTGAAAATCACGTCGTTCTGTGATAGAATCTCATTACTAAAAAGTGTGCAGATGCACGGAAAGGGGGAGCGTAACGATGGAGATTAAAAGAGACGCTTACCTACAGCAGCTGACCCTGCGAAAAGATAATGGAATGATAAAGGTGATTACCGGCATTCGTAGATGTGGCAAATCCTTTTTGCTGTTTACCATCTTTAAGAGATACTTACTGGAGAACGGCGTTGATGTTGATCATATTATTGAGATTGCATTGGACGGTATTGAAAATGAGGAACTAAGAGATCCTAAGGTGTGTTTCAAGTACATCAAAGATGCCATGAAAGACGATGGCAAATACTATCTGCTTCTTGATGAAGTGCAGTTTATGTCACAATTTGAGGAAGTGCTGAACAGCCTGCTCCGCATGAGCAATATTGATGTGTATGTCACCGGAAGTAATTCCAAGTTCCTGTCCAGCGACATTGTGACCGAATTCCGTGGCAGAGGTGATGAGATTAGAATCTACCCTCTCTCCTTTGCAGAGTTTTATTCTGTCTATGACGGCGATTATGATGATGCATGGGATGACTACATGATCTACGGAGGATTGCCGCAGATCGTAAGTTTCCAGAGCGAACGACAGAAAGCGGACTATCTGAAGAACATCTTTGCAAATGTCTATCTGAAGGATGTTATTGAAAGAAATAAGATTCAGAACGTGGATGAGATTGGGATTCTGGTTGATGTGCTTGCATCTGCAATCGGCGCACCGACCAACCCTTCAAAGATTGCCAATACCTTTGCCAGTGAGCGCCAGATGACTTATGCTAATAAAACCATCTCCAAGCATATCGACTATTTGACAGATGCCTTTTTGATTTCCAAGGCAAGCCGATACGATATTAAGGGCAGAAAGTATATCGGTGCAAATCTGAAATACTACTTTACGGATCTGGGACTGAGAAATGCACGTCTGAATTTCAGACAGCAGGAGCCTACTCATATCATGGAGAACATTGTTTATAACGAGCTGTTGATCCGTGGCTACAATGTTGATGTGGGTGTCGTGGATATCTTCGATAAGGATAAAGAGGGCAAACGTGTTCGCAAGCAGTTGGAGGTTGACTTTGTGGTGAATCAAGGAAACCAGAGATACTATATCCAGGTTGCATATGACATGACTTCGGAAGAAAAACAGACGCAGGAGTTCAATTCTCTGCGTAATATCCCGGACTCTTTCAAGAAGATCGTCATTGTAAATGGCAGCAAAAAGCCTTGGAGAAATGATGAAGGTTTTGTCATCATGGGAATGAAGTATTTCTTGCTGAATGCGAATAGTCTGGAATTTTAAGTCGATTTGAGTTGTTGCTGTGGTGTTGTTCTATTTCAAAAAAGAGTGAAATGATATAAATAAGGCCAGCCGATGTGGTAGCATTTATGTGGGAGTACATGAAAGTACCGGAGAATTCAAGAGAAAAAGTTAAGAATCTGCTTAAAGATGCAAATGAAAATGGAGTAAAAATAAGTCATCAGGCACCAACACTGTATGATGTTGTTCCGAAAGAAGAAATTGCTGAATTTGAAGAGCTTATGCGCAAAACCATAGCTGACATTGTATCAGAAGCCAGTAGCGTTGCCTGTTGGGTGTATGTGCAGAAATATGTGAAGCACAAAACCCTAAACGAAATGCTGCAAGAATTGCCAGACGTAAGTCAATTCATCCTAGCTATGGATACCTGGTTTGAAAAACTGATGGAGAAATAATCTGGGAAAAATATGATTGTTGAAATACCAGTATTTTTTGCTAAGGGTAAAACACCTATGCGTGTAGAATTACAGATTCGAACCAATGGTATGGATTTCTGGGCAACATTGGAACATCAACTTCGCTATAAAAAAGGAATTGAAGAAATGCCTGGCTATGATGAGATAAGTGAAGAATTACTTCATTCTGCAAGAGCTATCATTGAAGCAGATAATGAAATGCAGAGAATAAAAGACAAAATTGGTATGTTACACGAAATTTAGGATAACAAGCGGGAATCCTCGGTTATTCAATTGCCGAGATGA
>NZ_QUIK01000018.1:1600-67170 GCF_003480105.1 Clostridium sp. AM42-4 | reverse complement strand
CCTAACTCATCACTAAAGTAACGAGAATGCGGCGTGCATTTTTTCAATAAAGCTATATTCAGAATCTAAATTTACAAGTGAATAATCTTTTACCTGACACACTGTAAAGTCTTGCTCAATCCTTTTTATTTCCATAGACTTATTCATTATCCTTTTTCATGAATTCAATATATTCCTGCCCCCAATTATGCATCGCTTCTATTACCGGATGAAATTTTTCCCCAATTTCTGTCAGCGAATATTCTACCTTAGGCGGAATCGACTCATATTGTTTTCGCTCCACCAGACCATTTTCCACCAATGTCTTTAATTGAACAGATAAAGTCGCATGTGTCATCTTTGGCATAAGACGCAAAAGATCATTGAAACGGATGGGACCATCTTCCAGATAATGCATAATTAAGACAGCCCATTTTCCTGAAATCAAACTCTGTGCTGTCGCATAAGGACATTTCCCAAAACGATCTTCCATTGTCGAATCCGTTTCAAATAATCTTTCCATATCATTACCTCTTATACATCAAATTCATCTTTTAAATCCATCATTCCACGAATCTCTGCATGACCATTCTCAAGATAGAACATTCCCATCTCCCAGCCATTTTTATCATACAGATTCATAATCTGTGGCATTGCTGTACGCACCTTTTTCAAAAGATCCTCATCTTTCACAATCTTTACAGTTCCATCATAACGCATAAACTCGTTGCCATTAACGGCTAACACTTCAACGTGGGGATTTTGCATTAACTGCAAAAAAACATTTTTGAACGTACCACATCCAAAATATAATTTACCATCATCTAACATATGGAATCCAAATGGACGTCCCTTTGGTTTATCTCCATCTGTAGTCAAAAAATAAAATATTTTTGCCTCATCTAAAAATTGATTTACTTTTTCAATATTTGTCATATTGGTATCCTCCTTGTTTATATAGTCATATTTTTGAACTGGTTTAATTATATGACTGATAAAGTAATGCATCAAGTACGATTATTTTTGATACTTGGTATCTTGAAGAATACCTATGTTATCTACACAAATTCCGACTTACCGAATTTTCCCTTCACATCTATTCCACTGCCTGCAACCACCCAAAATGGTCGAGTTGCCGGATTGGTTGTCAGCCCTTTCCGTTTTTCAAAAATCAGCCCAAAATGCCTGACATCTAATCCACTGCCTCAAATCGTGACATCTAATCCGAGGTCACAACCTGACACACATTTTGCAGTAGATATGTTTCCATATAAGAAAACCGAGCTTTTTCAGAAGTCTGGCTTCAAATCCAAACCTCCAAAAAAGCCCGGAAATACGCCGCTTTCTGGCACTTATTTATCTTTTCTTGACATCAATACTACCGTCTCCACATGCCCGCTCCACGGGAACATATCCACCGTCCGTACACGCTCTACCTGGTATCCTCTCTCGCCCAGATATTTCACATCTCTTGCAAGGGTCGCGGAGTCGCAGCTGACATAAACCACTTTTTTCGGTGCCATTTTCACGATGGTATCCAGACACACGCTGTCACAGCCCTTGCGCGGCGGATCCACCACGATCGTATCAGCATAGACCTGGTTCTTTTCATACTGCTCCGGCAGCACTTCCTCTGCCTTTCCTACAAAAAATTCCACATTTTCGAAATGATTTAATTCTGCATTGGCTCTCGCGTCATCGATAGCCTGGGGAACGATCTCTACTCCATACACTTTTTTTGCCTTCTGGGCAAGGAACAGGGAGATGGTTCCGATGCCGCAGTACAGGTCCCATACGGTTTCTTCCCCGGTTAAACCGGCATATTCCAATGCCGTTCCGTAAAGCTTCTGGGTCTGGACCGGATTGACCTGATAGAAGGATAATGGAGAAATCCGATAGCAGACATTGCCGATATAATCGGTAATATAACCAGGTCCATACAGATTTACGATTTCTTTTCCCATGATGACGTTGGTCTTTTCGCGGTTGATACTGCAGGAGATGCTGACCATATGCGGCGCCGGAATCTCTGTGTTTGCCCTGGTTCCTGCTGCCTGTGCTCCCATTCCTGCGTCATCTGTCTCTGCGCCCTCAGCTGTTTCCACATGTTTTTCCGGGAACAGCTTCACCAGACGCTCCACCAGCACCTCCGCCGCTTTCAGCTTCTTCACCCCTCCATTCAGTACCAGACATACCATCAGTTCACCTGTGGTAAAGCCTTTTCGGATCAGTACATGACGCACCAGACCGCGGTGTGTTTCCTCCTCATACGGCGCAATATGGAATTCTTCCATAAAAGCGCGGATGCAGTCCAGGATCGGCTGGTTTTCTTCCACGCCAAGCAGACAGTCCTCCTGTTCAATGATGGCATGGGTGCGGCCTGCATAAAAGCCGGTGATGATACGGCCATCCTTGTCTTTTCCAAACGGGAACTGTGCCTTGTTGCGGTAACGCCACGGCTCTTCCATGCCGATGATCGGCTCCATGGGAATCTCCGTGAGTCCGCCGATGCGGCTTAAGTTGTTGCGCACCTTATTTTCTTTAAATTTCAGCTGCTCCTCGTAGCTCATGGCCTGAAGCTGGCATCCGCCGCACTGGCGGGCGGACGGGCAGCGTGGGGTGACACGGCAGTCCGATGGCTTTACCACCTGCATCAGACGGGCAAAGCCATATGATTTTTTTGTTTTCATAACCTTGGCTTCCACCACATCCCCAATTACGGCATCTTTCACAAACCAGGTGAAGCCGTCGGTTTTGCCGATTCCTTCCCCGGTATCGCTCATATCTTCTATCTGCACCTGAAATACATCGTTCTTTTTCCAATCCATGTTTCGCTCTATCCTTTCATCCAGTTCCAACCCTGATTCTTTCCTATCATTTTACGGGTTTTCTTACCACTGCGCAAGTCTTCCCTTTTTGTTTATCACGATTTCTGTCAAACCGGCCTTGCTGCCATCTTTTTTCCGTAAGGACTTTCCTTTTATTTCCATCCTTTTCCGTAAGATTTTGTTTAGAAACTTTCCGCTTTCTTCACAATCTCCTCAAACTTTAGACACATTTTTCCAGTATCATATAACCATGATGTGAGGGAGAGAAAACAAAACGAACCCATCATCATAATGAACAGCAACTAACAAACATGTTCGTTATGCACCTGTTATAAAAGAGCCCGGCGGCACCAAGCGCGCAACCGCTGCCGGGGTCGTCAATCAACAACCCGTTTTCCGGATGACACACCGGATGAACGGTTCCTATATATTGGTACACAATACATTACCTCTTTCCCCTTTTTAATCAGAAAACGCGCCGGTTTTGGCGCGTTTTCTGATTTTTCTATTCTTTTAACACTCTGTTGTCTTCCGGATATTCGTCTCCAGCAGCCGGTTATATCCAAGCCATCCCTGGTTGTCCCCCGCACCGCGCAGCACTTCGATCATCGTCTCCATCTTTGCGTCTGCGTTGTCCGCGAAGTTTAAAGCCATCGCTTCTAAGAGAGCCGGTTTTTTCGGGGAACCGTACTCCAGTTCTCCGTGATGCGCGAGAATGCAGTGCTTTAACTCGCTTGCCAGCTTTGGCGGAAAGCCTTCGATGGTGCGCATGCGCTCGCCAACCATCTCCGTTCCGATGATGATATGGCCTAACAGCTGACCGTCATCGGTATAGTCATTTGCCGGGAATGTTGACAGCTCTTTGGTCTTACCGATGTCGTGGAACATGGCTGCAGTTAAGAGCAGGTCGCGGTTTAACATCGGGTAGGCAGACGCAAAGTAATCGCACATCTTGGTAACGCTTAACGTATGCTCTAAAAGGCCGCCTACAAATCCGTGATGCACGCTCTTGGCTGCGCTGTGGAACTGGAATGCCTTCGCAAATTCCGGATCCTGGAAGTAGCTGTCCAAAAGCTGTTTCAGATATGGGTTTTTTACAGATGCAATAAACGCAAGCAGCTCGGAATACATCTGTTTTACATCTTTTAAGGAGACCGGAAGGTAATCTGCCGGAATGTATTCACCCTCATCGGCTTTACGGATCCGCTTTACGTTCAGCTGCTTTGCACCCATGAACATGGTCACGTCTGCATCGACGTAAACATAATCCAGCGTCTCAAAATTTCCGACGCCCGGTGATCCCAGATCCCATATTTTTGCGTCTACTGTGCCTGTTTTGTCCTGAAGGACCAGGTTTCCATATTCCTTTCCGTTCTTGGTCAGCGCGATCTGCTTATTTTTGCACAGATACACGTCAGAAACATGCATGCCTTCTCTGAAACTGTCAATATACTTCATATCTCTTCCTTTTCTTTCTATCTTGCTTGTGATTCTTATTTCCAGTGCAGATCAAATCTGCACTGACCACTACCTGCTTCCCACCGTTACGTCAAACTCCAGCTGCGTGTAGCTGTCGCGCCCGTTCCGCTGCACAGTAATGTGCACCGTCTGGCCGCAGGTCATCTTTTCTACCGCTGCCTGGTATTCCTTCATCGATGTAATTGGCGTTTTATCGATCTGTGTGAGGATGTCTCCGTTCTGGATTCCCGCATTGTACGCCGGTTTCTCGGTAACAGCATTCATGACATAGATGCCCGCCGGCATTCCGCCATCCATCTGCACTTCGGTTACCTCCTGGCCGACAATGCCGACGCAGGGAACGCCCTGGCCATTGCTCAGCTTTTCCAGAATTCCCTTGTAATCGGAAATACCAAAGATCTCCGCCATATTGCTGCCTGCCGCCGAACTGTCAGAAGCGGAAACGGCCCAGCCGATCAGCTCTCCATCTGTATTCATCAAAAATGTGCCGCGGTCCGCATCCGTTAAAATATGGGAATACAGCATCCGGCAATGCTGGTCAACCATCGGATTGCTGCGCACCACATAGGAAACAAATCCGTAATCAAGCGAATGAACGACTCCGGCCGGACTGCCGATCGACGCGATCATGTCGCCTTGGCGCACCTGATAGGAGTTTCCAAGCGGAACCGGCTCCAAATCTTTTAATAACGACGTGCTGATGTCGCCCGCGCTGACACTGACGATCGCCATGCCGGATGTGGTATCCTTCTGTTTCATATGACCGCTCACATCGTTTCCATTCTCAAAAGTTACCTTGATGGAATCTGCCTGCTCGACTGCATCCTCTGGTGTCAGGATCAGCAACTCCTGGCTGGTCTTCGCGATGATGACTCCGGCATATACCCCCGTTGTTTCCACCGGATTGTCAAACCAGTCCGTGTTCTGCTGGACAGAATGTACGACCACCACACTTTTATCCACAGCCAATGCTTTGGAACGCAGACTGTTTAACAGGGAATTCAGATCATCTACCGTATAGCGGTAATGCTCCAGCGCACTCTGGACCATCTCCTCCACCGGCTCAGTTTCTGTCTCAGACGCACTCTCCGTCTCCTGCGCTTCTGCGGATGACTCCAGCTCATCCTTCGGGATAGATACCGCCGATGCCGTCGGCTTGTTTCCGTCGGATAACTGCTCCATGATCGGACAGGTCAAAACAAAACAGACTGCAGAGACGACACCAAAAATGATTCCGGCACAGGCAGCTGTTGCCATTCTGGTACCAACCTGCTTTTTGCTTGGAGCCGGTCTTACGATCTTTTCGCTGATGAAATCGCGGTCATTCTTTTTTTCATGTTCAGGTTTCTTTTCTGGATCCCGTACCTCAGACATTCACGTCCTCCTTACTTCATAATAAATCCTCCCCTGATGCATGCCTGCGCAGACTTTCCGTTCCTGTACACGCACATGTGTCCAGCAGCGCTTTTCCCATCTTGCAATTCTGCGCAGATGGTATGCATTATCTCCTATTATAAGGTTCTGACCCGATTTACGCAACTAAAAAAGTATGTGCCCCGCCCTTTCGCAGGAATTCATTTCATGTTATAATCGAATTGTTTATTTTCACTATATATAAAGTAAATCGAGGATTTTTATGAACCAGAAAGTATTAAAGACATTAGAATATAACAAGATCATTACCCAGCTGACCGGCTATGCTGCTTCCACCCCCGGAAAGCTGTTATGCCAGAACCTGCTCCCGATGAGCGATTACCACGAGATCGTACAGGCACAGACCGAGACAAGTGATGCGCTCACCCGTGTCCGCATGAAGGGAAGCCTTTCCTTAAGCGGTGTCCGCGATGTGCGGGATTCCTTAAAACGCCTGGAGATTGGCAGCTCCCTCAGCATTTTAGAGCTGTTATCCATCAGTTCCCTGCTGACGGTTGCCGCACGCGCCAAGACTTACGGCCACCACGAGGAATCCGAAGAGTTCCCGGATGACTCCTTAGACTCCATGTTCCGGAGTCTGGAGCCGTTAACCTCCGTCAACAACGAGATCAAGCGCTGCATCCTCTCCGAGGATGAGATCAGCGACAACGCAAGCCCGGGGCTTCACAAGGTCCGCCGCTCCATGCACGGCATCAACGACCGCATCCACACCCAGCTGAACAGCATCTTAAACAGCTGCCGTTCCTACCTGCAGGACGCTGTCATCACCATGCGTGACGGGCGCTACTGCCTGCCGGTCAAAGCGGAATACAAATCCCAGGTCAACGGTATGGTCCACGACCAGTCCTCCACCGGTTCCACCCTGTTCATCGAACCGATGGCTGTGATCCAGTTAAACAATGAACTGCGCACCCTGGAGATTCAGGAACAGAAAGAGATCGAAGCAGTCCTCGCTGATCTAAGCGGTCAGCTGATGCCTTACACCGAGGAACTTGCCATCGACCTGCAGATTCTGACCAGACTGGACTTCATTTTCGCCAAAGCAGCGCTGTCCCGCCATTTCAAGTGCAGCGAGCCGAAGTTCAACACCGAAGGACGCATCCACATCAAGGATGGCCGTCATCCGCTCTTAGACCCGCAGAAGGTTGTTCCGATCACCGTCTGGCTGGGCACCGATTTTGATCTTCTTATGGTCACCGGTCCAAACACCGGCGGTAAGACGGTTTCCTTAAAGACCGTCGGTCTCTTCACGCTGATGGGTCAGGCCGGTCTGCATATTCCGGCATTCGAGGGATCAGAGCTGGCTGTATTTGAGGAAGTCTTTGCCGACATCGGAGATGAGCAGAGCATTGAGCAGAGCCTCAGTACCTTCTCTGCCCACATGACCAACATCGTGCACATTTTAAATCAGGCAGACAGCCATTCTCTTTGCCTGTTCGATGAGCTCTGCTCCGGAACCGACCCGACCGAGGGCGCGGCTCTGGCCATTGCCATCTTAAACTTCTTGCACAACATGAAGTGCCGCACCATGGCCACCACCCATTACAGTGAGTTAAAGATCTATGCGCTCAGCACCCCAGGCGTGGAAAATGCCTGCTGCGAGTTCGATGTGGCAACCCTGCGCCCAACCTACCGCCTGCTCATTGGCATTCCTGGAAAGAGTAATGCATTCGCCATTTCCAAAAAGCTGGGACTGCCGGACTACATCATTGACGATGCAAAGACCCATCTGGAATCCGAGGATGAGACGTTTGAGGATGTCATCAGCCGCCTGGAGGAAAACCGTGTCACCATCGAGAAAGAACGTGCTGAGATCGAATCCTACAAGGCTGAGATTTCACGGCTGAAATCTGGTCTGGAAAAGAAGGAAGAACGCTTCGACGAGCGCAAGGACCAGATGATCCGCAAAGCCAATGAAGAAGCGCAGCGCATCCTGCGCGAGGCAAAGGAGACCGCTGACCGCACGATCAAAAACATCAACAAGCTGGCGGCTTCCTCCGGCATCGATACCAGAGCCCTGGAGGCAGAGCGCACAAAGCTGCGCGAAAACTTAAAGAAAGTCGACGGCAATCTGTCCTTAAAACAGGAGACCAAGAAGCCGCACAAGGCCATCAATCCGAAATCCTTAAAGCTCGGAGACGGCGTGCGCGTCCTTTCCATGAACTTAAAGGGCACCGTCAGCAGCCTTCCAGATGCACAGGGCAACTTATTTGTCCAGATGGGCATCCTGCGCTCCAAGGTCAACCTAAACGACCTGGAACTTCTGCAGGAAAATTCCGTCAGCGGACCGGGCATGGAATCCCGCCGCAAAGGAAGCGGAAGCAGCAACATCAAGATGTCCAAGTCCTTCGGCATCTCCCCGGAGATCAACGTTCTGGGCATGACCGTGGACGAGGCCGTTGCACAGCTTGACAAATACCTCGACGATGCCTACATTGCCCATCTGCCGCAGGTACGCATCGTGCACGGCAAAGGCACCGGAGCCCTGCGCGCCGGTATCCACAAGCACTTAAAGCGCTTAAAATACATCAAAGAATTCCACTTGGGCGGCTTCGGCGAAGGCGACGCAGGCGTAACCATTGTAGTATTCAAATAAGAAAAATCCGGGCAGCCGGATTTTTGCACAAGACGCAGCTGCTGCAGACAAACACAGCACAGGAAATATCAGGAGGAAACGACATGGCTGAGAAACAGCGGATTTTAATCGTAGACGATGACGAGAACATTGCAGAGCTGATTTCGCTCTATCTGATGAAAGAATGCTACGAAACTTATATTGTAAATGACGGCGAGGAAGCCTTAAAAATTTTCCCGGAGTTCAAGCCAAACCTGATCCTTCTGGATCTGATGCTTCCGGGTATCGACGGCTACCAGGTGTGCCGCGAGCTGCGTGCCACCTCCCAGGTGCCGATCATCATGCTGTCCGCCAAAGGCGAAATCTTCGATAAGGTCCTGGGACTGGAACTTGGCGCCGATGACTATATGATCAAGCCGTTCGATTCCAAGGAACTGGTAGCCCGGGTCAAAGCTGTGCTGCGCCGCTACCAGGCTGCCCCCGCTCCAACGATACCGGAACCAGCCCAGCAGGGCGAGTATGTCGAATACCCGGACCTGACCGTAAACCTCACAAACTACGCGGTCACCTACTGCGGTCACTCCGTGGAGATGCCGCCGAAGGAACTGGAGCTTTTGTACTTCCTGGCTTCTTCACCAAACCAGGTATTCACCCGAGAGCAGCTCCTCGACCATATCTGGGGCTACGAATACATCGGAGACACCCGGACCGTTGACGTACATATCAAACGTCTGCGCGAAAAGATCAAGGATCACGCCAACTGGGCGCTGACCACGGTGTGGGGCATCGGATATAAATTTGAGGTGCGGAAGTAACGCTATAACAATATCACACAGTAACGAACGAGGGCCGAAAGGTTTCGTCCCCGCCATTCGGCGGGGACGGAACCTTCCGGCCCATTTGTGTTTACTGTGAGATATTGTTTACTGAATCCACGCTCCGTCTCCTCCGACGTAGCAGCCGTCCGGTGTCCGGGTGTTGACCAGCATGACGCCGGTGCTGTCCGTGTAGTACCACTTTCCATTTTCATTGATCCAGCCGCAGCGCAGATATCCGTTCTGCCCGAAGCAATACCAGATTCCGTCAATCAGCACCCAGCGGCCTGCCGGGTAGCTTCCATCCTTAAACTGGAACCATTTACCGCCTTGGTCAATGCACCAGTGGTTGCCCTGTGCGGTGGAAACATTCTGCCCGTTTGCACCTGCTGCCCCCGGGCCGCCGGTGCTGGCACTGCTTCTGCCATTGTCCCCAGGACCGCCGGAAATGTATTTTCCATTTCCCGGCCCACCACTGGATGACGGAGAGCTATGGTAACCAGAGCTGATATCATCTGCCTCCGAGGATGTCAGATAGATCGTATCAGAGCTTTCCCAGTCACCCTTTTCTGAGCCGCTTCCCACTGCACGGACTACAAAATAATAATCCCCTTTCCGGGTCATGCGGCTTGCAAAATCGTAGGAGGTATCGTATACCGATGTGGTACTCATGACGGTGGAATCATCCCGATACAGCTTCACCTGATAATACCGTGCCGCCGTATTTTCATTCCAGGACCCGGTTCCGGAGGAGCCATCCCAGCTGGCACCACTGACACTCAGATCACCGTTGTCCAGCTTATCCAGCTTCATGACCAGCACCAGTGTCTCTTTGTCATCTTCCCGTCTGCAGGTCACATAAGAAGCATCATCCCCATGGAAAGAAAAATCACTCTTGCTGGTACAGTTGAAATAATAACCACTGTCCGCATACAAGGTCACTTCTACTCTTGGGGTCATACCGCCTTTCCAGTCATCGTCCTCGTTCGTTATCTCTGTTCCGCCAACCCGGTAATTTCCACCATCCGCAGTCACTGAAACATTCCCGCTGCTGCTTCCTGCCTGAATGGTAGAATGCACGGTCAGGCTGACACTGTTAATCTTTGTGCGGGATTCGGCGGCAAAAGCAGCTCCGGCATTCGCCCAGACAAGAACTGCTGTTAGTATAACTGCTGCAATTCGACACATACCCGTTTTCCTGTTCTGGTAAGCTCTTTTTGCTTCCCCATGATTTTCTGCACTATAGTTCTTCATGCTGTTTTTTCCCATGTTTTTGCTCCCTTCTTACAACCATGCTCTGCAATCTTCACATTCTGCCAATGGTTCACTTATGACCTCAAGCTATATTACTGTTCCTGTATGCGTATCCTGCAGTCCCAATCTATTTTATATTATTACAGATTCGTAGCCAGCGGCAATGAAAAGATAAATTCCGATCCCACGCCTTCCGTACTGACGACATCGATATTTTCCCCATGTGCCTGAATGATTTCTTTTACAATGGCAAGTCCGAGACCGGTTCCTTTTTTATCTTTTCCGCGGGACAGGTCCGATTTATAGAAACGGTCGAATACCTTCTTCACACTGTCCTTCGGAATTCCGATGCCCGTATCCTTTACCGAAACAAAGATCTTTTCGTTTTTTATGCGGGTCTGGATGTAAATCGTGGAATCCTGATGGCTAAACTTAATGGCATTATCGATTAGGTTGTAAAGCACCTGCTGGATCTTTCCAAGGTCCGCATAGACCATCTGGATGTTATCGGAAAAGGTCAGCTCAAAGTTGATATTTTTCTTGCCGCAGGTTCCCTCAAAGGATGCCGCCGTGTCCTTGATCACGCGGTTGATATCAAAGCTGGAACGGGAAAGATAGCCCTTGCTGTCTAAAGAGTTTAAGGTCAGCATTCCCTGGGTCAGTGTTGTTAAACGTTCCGTTTCAGAAATAACGCGCGTTAAATATTTTTCATACATTTCCGGCGGGATGGTTCCGTCGATAATGGCCTCCAGATACCCTTTGATGGAGGTCAGCGGCGAACGGAAATCGTGGGAAACATTGGCGATAAAGTTTCGCTGGTATTCCTCCAGCTTATTGAGTTCCCCAGACATATAGTTTAATGTACCAGCGAGATACCCCATCTCGTCACGGGTATTCAACTCGATCTGGTAGTCCAGATTTCCCTGGGCGTATTCGTTGGCCCCTTCCGTAATCTTCTTTAACGGAAAATATACGGTCTTGGTAAACACAAGAAGAATGATCAGCGACAAGATAAACAGGATTCCAGCCGTGATGTAAACCACATTCAGGTTCGAATTGCTCATTTCCCAGATCACACTCATGGGCAGATGCACCAGCACATAGCCGTATGTATTATAATTTCCGGTAATCGGTGCCGAAACACTCAGCACATCATACGGAAACAAATCATAATAAGATCCGGTCGAGTACGATTTGTTTCCCGTTGCAGTCGGATCAAACCCGTCTATGGTCGTCCCCGCCCGCTTGTTCTGCTCACTGTCCACCACAATGATTCCCTGCCGGTTGACCACCCAGATCTCCGCCCGCACAAACTTTGCCACCGCCTGAAGCTGCGGATAAACGGAATCCAGATCCTGCTTTTTCCCCTGGTATACACTGCTGTAGGCAGATGCGATCAGGTTTGCTTCATCGTACATGGCTTCTGCCTGATTCTTTATCTGGTTTTTGTTCATCAGCTGTGCGGAAAATGTCGCGATCGACGCAAACCCCAGCAGTCCAAAGACCAGATAACCCAATATAAATTTGTAATAGAGTGAATGTTTCATATCTGCACCTAAACCCCTTATGTTGTCATCGGCCTCTTGTAGCTGTGCGGATGCAAAAGCCGATGCGATGTCTGACTCCTTTTGCATTATATTTATTCTATCATAATCCCAGCCCGAAATAAATCCACAGACGACAAAAAGCACGCTCGCGCGTGCTTTCTGTTTAGGAGTTGAGTTTCTGATTTCACGGGTCAGATGAAACCAGACGAAATGTATAGAATATTCACATGTAGTTAGTTGCGGCTAACTGTCATTATATTAGCATAGGCTAACTTATTTTGCAACCCCTTTTTCAATTTTTTTTTAAATTTTTTTACCGGCTCCGGTCCTGATACTCCGACGGGGAGATCCCCGTCACCTTTTTGAACTGGGCGCTGAAATATGCCGTATCGGAATATCCCACCTGCTCCGCCACCTCGTAAACCTTCACCCGGCAGTCTTTTAACAGGGTCATGGCTTTCTTCATCCGGTACCAGGTAAGATAGTTGGTGAACGTGTAGTCCGTCTCTTTTTTGAATACGCGGCTTAAATATCCTTCGCTGATTTCCAGCTTTCCTGCTACCGTGCTGATATTGATATCTTCCCGGTAATGCTCCCGGATCAGCTGCACAGCCTGCTCTACATATTTATTTTTTGTATTTTTGACCGGACTTAAGCGAAGGACCGGTGCATCGGCACTGGCATCTGTCTGGTTTTCCCGCGCATCCCGAAGTCCCTGGATATGGCGGACCGCTGCCTCAAGCTCTCCATCTTTTAGCGGCTTTAAAAGGTAATCACTGACACCAAGACGCAGTGCACTCTGGGCATATTTAAAATCACTGTATGCCGTCAGGATAATGAAGCGCGCCTGGCAGCCTTCCGCGCGCAGCTTTGTGATCATCTCCACACCGTCCATCCTGGGCATCTTGACATCGGTTACCACAAGATCCGGTGACAGCCGCTTCACAAGCTCTGCTCCTTCTTCCCCATTGGCAGCTTCCCCCACGATCACACAGTCTAACGCAGACCAGTCGATCGTCAGGATAATTCCCTTTCTTGCCATGGTTTCGTCTTCCACGACTACGACTCTATCCATTGTTTTCATCCTTTCGAAACGGCAGACGCAGCGTCACGGTAGTCCCGTCCTCCTCTACCTGCGCATGCATCCCGTATGTTTCCCCATAATAGATTTTCAAGATCTGAATGACATTGTAAAGTCCCAGATGTCCGTCCCGCTTTGCCGGTGCCGGGCTGTTGATCCAGTCCACCATATCCGCACTCATTCCACATCCGTCATCGGTCACGGAGATACTTAATACTCCGTCCTTCTGCGCTGCATAGATACAGATATAACCATTGTCACAGCCATCCAGCCCGTGAATGATGGCATTTTCCACCAGCGGCTGCAGGATCATCTTCGGAATCATACATTCTTCCAGCTGGTCCGGAATTTCTGTCTCATAAAGGAATCGTCCGCTGAACCGGATCTTCTGGATTCGGATGTAACTGTCTATGGTGTCCAGTTCTTCCTTTAATGGAATAAAGGGCTTGCTGGATATGCTCTTTCGCAAAATGACTGCCAGGTTTTCCGCCAGCACCGCAATTTCCGGAATCTGCCTGATCCTGGCATTCCATTTGATGGTATCCAGCGTATTGTACAGAAAATGCGGGTTCAGCTGTGTCTGGTAGAGACGCAGCGTTGTCTCATTTAAATCCTTCTGTTTCTGCACTCTTTCTTCCAGGTAACTGTTTAAATCGATTACCATTCTGTTGAAGCTTTCGGTCAGCCGCCCGAGTTCATCGTTTCGCGTGCTGCGGACCCGGATACTCAGATCTCCTGCTTTCACCTTTTCCATAGCTTTATCCAGCTGGCTGACTGGTTTTGCAATGCTCCGCGTCAGGATGCCGGAAATGCTTAAGCACAGGCACAGACTTAACAGGGACATGGCAAGGATCACCGTGCCCATGGTCTGCATGGCCGGTGCGCTGATCGGCGCCTGCCTGCATAGGATCACGGAAAAGCCGCGTTCCGGCTCGTTCGCCCGCAGATACTGTGTATCATCCTCCGTGTTCGTCTGCTTCTCCATTCCGGCTGCGATCTCTTCCATTTTTTCAGCATCGTAATCTGGTCTGGAGCAGTAAATGGGACGCTGGTGCGCGTCCAGAAGTAAAATGGTATCGGTCAGGGAATAAAAACCGCTGAAAATGCTGTCGAAATTCTCCCTTGTGAAGTCCAGTACCAGGTATCCGGTTCTGGCTCCTCCTGAATTTTCGATTGGATAAGCGCCCTGCATCAGCACACGGCTGTCCGTCAGGTTCAGATACGGGTCTGTCCGGTACCAGGTCATCTGTTTTTTCCCGGAAGCTTTTTTCAAAAGTCCCCAGTAAACCGGAAGACGGTCCCCGCGCGTCATCGTATCCGTCGTAAAACGCAGCCTTCCCCCGACATCGTAAACGCTGATCTGCGCATGCCCGTATATTTCCTTGGATGCCTGATACAGCGACACATACATGCCGCGCTGCATTTCCACCGTAGTCGTATCGATCATATAGCGGGCCACGGAACCATCCTTTGTCTGTTCCCGGCAGACATTCTCGCAGTCCTCCAAAAGTGCCGTAAACCGGCTGCTGATCTCTGAGATCTGCCGCTGTGCTTCCTGTTCGCTCTGCCGGTTTAAGGATGCGGTAAACAGCCGGACCATCACAATACTAGAAAGAAAGAGCGGCACCAGGGCGACCGCCAGGCACGCCAGGAACACCCGTCCCCGGAATGAAAGGTGGATTTTTTTCATGATGCACCTCCCATTCCTGCTTCCGCATCCGATATGGATTTCCACGATTCCAGGATTTTTCTTTTTTCCATAGAAATGGTTTCAAAATCAGCATCCGGAAGCGGCAGCCTTTCGAGCGCATCCATCCCCTTTGGTGTCTCCAGATCCTGCCGTACCGACCTCCGGCTCTGACTGTCCATAAGGATTTTCTGTACATCTTTACTGAGCGTAAACTCCAGAAACTGTTTTGCAGTTTCTTCATGCACAGTTCCCCGGCGGATGGCTGTTCCTTCCAGGACCAGAAGTGTGCCTTCTTCCGGGTAAATATAATCTACATCGGCTCCGCTGCTGCGAAGTGCCTGCGCAGTTTCCTCCGTCGTCACGCCTACACTGCAGCGGCCATCCAGAATTTCTTCCTTTACCTGGGCGATGTTTTCCAGCAGACTATGATCCAGATTGCCGGCAAGTTCCTGCACGTACTGTTCTTTTTCCGGGCTGACCAGGGCTGCGGCTGCCAGGGCAGTCAGAGAAATATCCGATTTTTCCGGGTCCGCAAATGCTACCCTGCCTTTCCACCTCGGCTCCAGCAGACTTGCCCACCCAACCGGGAGTTCCCGGTAAGTCACGACATTCGTGTTGTACATAATGACCAGCGGAAGGACTGAGAATGCGCTCCAGCTGTGGTCCACCGAACGGAATGTCTCTGCAACCGCTGCCTCCTGGGCGCTTTCGTAAGGCATCCAAAGCGCCGCATACTCATCCAGAAGTTCGGTACTCACCCCAAATGCAAGATCCCAGTCTTTCGCCTGTTCAAACATCTGCCGCACGTTTTCCGATGTTCCTGCCTTCACTTCCACGCTCAGACCGGTGCGCTCCTCAAACTCTTTTACCACCGGCTCGTAAACCAATGGCTCCTGGTCCGTACAGATCACCAGATCAGCTGGTACCTGTGTCTGCGCAAACATCGGTCCTGCCGTTTTCTTCCCACAGGCAGAAAGCAGCATCGGTATTGCCGCCAGAATCCATATTCTTCTCCTGATCTTCACTCGTGTTCTCCCCATTTCCGTTACTTCTGAAAAAATCCCCGTTTTCCCATGTTTCTGCTTTTCATTATAGCAGAAAACACTGGAAAACGGGGATTTTCTATTTTACATCTTCCTTAGCGAAACCGTCTCGTTCCGCTGCCATTTTCGCATCTGGACAGTCCAGAAAGCGGCAGGACAATTCCGGTTTCCGTTACAGTCCCAGGAATTTTTCAAAGATCTCGCAGATCATCACGGCTTCATGCTCGGTCTCCATCTCACAGAAGATCCGAAGAAGCGGCTCTGTTCCCGAGAAACGCGTGCTGACCCAGCCACCATTTTTTAAGTAAACCTTGCAGCCGTCCATGTAGGAAATATGATCCACCTCAAACGGGATCTCCGGCAATGCCTGGTCGATCATCAGCGTCTTATGGATCCGCTCTTTCTCCTCTGCGGTAAAGCGGTATGCCCGCTCCTCCATATGGATCTCGCCGTATTCTTTGCGGATATCTTCCGCGATCTCCGACAGTTTTTTGCCGCTGACTGCCATCATTTCGACCAGCAAGGACGCCGCGTAGATGCCATCCTTTCCGTGAATGTGTCCCTTCACGGTCAAACCTCCGGAAGACTCGCCGCCGATGATCGCATCGGTCTCCTGCATCTTTGCGGAAATGTACTTAAAGCCGACCGGCACCTCATAACACTTCTGTCCGAAGCTTTCTGCCACCTTGTCCAGCACATGCGTGGTAGAAAGATTTCTCACCACCGGGCCGCGCCAGCCGCGGTATTTCAGCAGATAGTAATACAGCATGACCAGAATGGTATTTGCATGGAGATAATGTCCTTTATCGTCGATGACGCCAAGCCGGTCTGCATCTCCGTCCGTCGCAATGCCGATGTCGCAGTAACGGTCCAGCACGTAGTTCTGCAGATTGCGCAGGGTATTCTCGGTCGGAGCCGGCATCTTTCCGCCAAACAGGGTATCATGCTGGGCATTGATGGTCTCTACCGTACAGCGCGCAATGGAAAGGATGGTGCAGAGTGCCGTCAGGCTGACCCCGTACATCGGATCGATCGCAATGCGCAGATCGCGTTCCCGGATCGCATCCAGATTGATCAGGGAGATGATGTTGTCCAGATATTCGTTCATGGGGTTCATCTCCACCACCTGGCCGCTCTTCACCAGTTCCTGGTAAGCGTGCGGCGGCATCTGCCCGTATTCCTCCGGATCCGGGACATAAAGCTCATCTGCCTGTTTTAAATAGCGTTCAATATCTGCGGTCTGATGCTCATCCGCATCTCTTCCGCCCTTCGTAAAGACCTTGATCCCATTGTAGATGGCCGGATTGTGGCTCGCTGTCACCATCATGCCATAATCCAGGTCATGTTTCATCACATAGAACATTACAAGCGGTGTCGGAGAACTCCGGTCCACAAACAGCACTTTGATTCCCTGCTGCCCAAAGATCTCGCAGGACCAGATGACCGCTTCCTTGGAAAGGAACCGGCGGTCATAGCCGATCACCACCGGCTTGTCCTCCACATGTTCTGCTTTCATTTTTAAAGCCATCGCAAGCGCGAGCTTCTGGATATTTTCTTTTGTAAATTCTTCCCCAATGATGGCTCTCCAGCCACCAGTGCCAAATTTTATCATAGCCACACCTCATTTTTTGCACTTGTTCCAGTATGCGTTCACCACTCAGACGACGGATACCCTGCCCTTGCTGACTTTCAAAAAGATAAGCAAGGAGATGACTGTGCTGACGGTCAGGATCGATGCCAGCGCTGCCGCGGTACCGAAACTGTTTCTTACAACCTCCGTATAAATAGCCACGGAGATGGTGCTGGTCTTGCCGCCGTACAGCATCACGCTGGAAGACAGCTCGTTGATACAGGTGATCCAGCTTAAGATCGCGCCGGAAAGAACACCCGGTGCCATCAGTCTTGCAGTCACATTTACAAAGGTTTTCATCGGGGAAACACCCAGGCTGATGGAAGCCTCCTCCACACTTACATCCATCTGCTGCAGGAATGCACTGCCGGAACGGACTGTGTAAGGCAGTTTCCGGACGATAAAAGCAATGATCATGATCATGGCCGTACCGGTTAAGATCATCGGCTGCTTGTTAAATGCAACGATCAAGCTGATACCAAGAACAGCACCCGGGATCACGAACGGGAACATGATCAGCAGATCCATCAGCTGTCCTGCCAGACCTTTCTGACGCACGACGATGTAAGAGATCAGCATGCCCAGAATGATAATGAACACGATCGCAATCGAAGAGAATACGAAGGTATTGCGGATGTTGGTCCACAGGCGGTTGAAGATCGTCACATAACTCTCCAGACTGAAGCCTTTCTGGAAGCCGGTGAAATCGCACTTGATAAAGCTGCTGACAATGACTACGATCTGCGGCATAATGCCGATGAGGGTCACCAGCATAACCGGCAGGGTCACCAGTGCACGTTTGCCTCCGTGAAGAACCTCTTCCTTCGGCGGACGCATGGCAGTCATAACATAGTTTTTCCGGCTCACAAAGTATTTCTGAACCAGAAGCACTGTGGTGGAGCAAAGTACAACAACCACGGACAAAGCGCTCGCCAGATGTGCATTTCCGCCGATCTCACTCATGTACTCATTGTATACAAGAACCGGAAGGACCATGTAGCCCTCGCCGATCAGCATCGGGGTACCGAAATCTGCCAGGCTGGTCATAAATACCATAATGGCGCCTGCCGCAATGGACGGAGCCACAACCGGCAGAGTGACTGTCAGAAGGCGGCGCAGCTTATTGCTTCCCAGATTTTCCGCTGCCTCCTCAATACTGGAATCGATGCTTCCCATGGCACCCGACGTATACAGGTACACATAAGGGAACAGTTTAAACGTAAATACCAGGATGATCCCCAGTTTCCCGTATATACTCGGAAGATGGATCCCGATCTTCGCAAACATACTGGTGATAAATCCCGCGCGGCCAAACAGCATGATCCAGCTGTAAGCACCGATGAACGGCGGGCTCATCAGACTCATGATAATGAAGATATGAATAAAGTTCTTACCGAATACATTGTAGCGGGACATGATGTAAGCGATCGGTACGCCCACAAGAAGTGTGGTACAGGTCGTCACGATCGACACAAACAGGCTTCGTCCCAGTGCCGAATAGTAATACTTTTTCGTAAAGAACCGGATGTAGTTCTCAAAAGTAAACCCGGCTGTCTTATTTGAGAAAAAGCTTCGGGTGATCAGGGTACAGAACGGGTAGATCAGAAAGATCAGCATAAAACCGATCACTACCACCTTAACCCAGAACCAGAAGTCCAGTTTTTTGCGGGATGTTACCATGAAATCACCTCCTGGGTTGCCGCATCGTAAACGCCTACCGCATTGATGTCAAAGTTTACTTTCACGTTTTCTCCATCCGGGCGGACGGTCTGCACATCCTTGGTGTATTCGTTGAGCTGCAGGGTCTGACCGTTATTTAACTCGATCTCGTACTCAATGAAATCGCCCAGGAAAGTCGACATCACGATCTTGCCCGGAAGTCCATTTGTCTCATCGAAAAACAGCTGCTCCGGTCTTGCAGAGATGATGCCCTTGCCCGCGTACGGTTTCTTTAATTTGCAGGTAATGCTGCATTCGTCCTTAATATTCAAAACGGCTGCCTCCGGATTTTTGCCGTCCACTTCGCATTCCACAAAATTGGAAACGCCGATAAAGCCTGCAACGAACGTATTCTCCGGTTTCTTATAGATTGCTTCCGGCGTTCCCACCTGCATGATGTTGCCCTCTTTCATGACCGCGATCCGGTCTGAGATTGCCAGGGCCTCCTCCTGATCGTGGGTAACGTAAATGGTGGTAATGCCCAGTCTCCGCTGCAGCTTCTTGATCGCAGTTCTCATCTGTACGCGAAGCTTTGCATCCAGGTTGGAAAGCGGCTCATCCATCAAAAGCACGCCAGGCTCAATGACAAACGCACGCGCCAGCGCCACACGTTGCTGCTGACCACCGGAAAGTTCATTTGGTTTTCTGTCTTTTAATTTTCCGATCTGAACCAGCTCCAGTGCCTCTTCCACCTTGCCCGGGATCTGCTCCTTCGGACACTTCTTGGCTTTCAGACCGTATGCCACGTTTTCCGCTACCGTCAGGTGCGGGAAGATCGCATAGTTCTGGAACACCATACCAATATCACGCTTGTGCGCTTCCAGGTTGTTGATCACCTTGTCATCAAAACAGATCTCACCGCCGTCCACGCTGTTGAATCCTGCGATCATACGAAGCAGTGTTGTCTTGCCGCAGCCGGACGGTCCCAGCAGCGTAAAAAATTCCCCCGGTTTAATTTCCAGATCCACTCCATTTAATGCGGTAAAATTTCCGTATTTCTTTACGGCCTTTTTTATGATCACTGCATGACTCATATTCATTCCTCCATTCCTGTCCACCTGTGGCCGTTTGAATCCGACCGGTGTTTTACAAGCCTCTCCGGCGCTCCGCCCTTGCAGGGCATTTTCATACGATAGAATGTTCCTGTGAAGCGGGTAGGAAAAGACTGCCCGCCCGCTTGGGGCAAGGCAGTCTTTTTGATGTTCACGTTCTATTGATTTCCATATTGCCTTTTAATCGTGCACAAAGCTGCGTTTTTCTGCTGCAGCTGACATATGGCTAACGCACGCCGGCAAAATTAATCGTTACTGTTCTCGCGTTGCGCAAACAGCAACGGATTTTGCCGATGCTTCGCATTCCAAATCGGCAAAATCTGCTACCACAACGGTATCGTACGGAATTTTCAGTTCAGAAAATTCCTACCCGTGTACAGTAACAATTAATCTACCATGATATCGTTGAACTTTTCGATATTGGCTTCCTTCTCATTTGCTGCCCAGTCAAAGTCGTAATCTACTAATACCAGATCATCCAGTTTTGCCATACCTTCGCCAACTTCCATATCGCTTCGTACCGGACGGCGTCCCCAGTTCTGGCTCTGCTCGGTCTGGCATTCTTTGGAAGTAACGAAATCGATGAAGAGTTTTGCATTTTCTTCGTTCGGGCATCCCTTAACCAGTGCTACACCATCCGGAACTGCGCTGGTACCATCTTTCGGATATACAAATCCTACAGAAGGATCGTCTGCGTATTTGATCGCAGATTTCTCAATGGTAATACCTACATAGAACTCACCGTCTGCAACCATCTTGTGGCACTTACCGGAAGAGTCAACGATCTTGCCATCCAGGTTATCGTACAGCTGTTTGATGAAATCCCAGCCTTTTTCCTTACCGCCGTGACCCAGGATCATGGTACATAACTGGGTGTATGCGGAACCGGATTTGGACGGCAGGCAGTATGCAATTTTGCCTTTCCATTCTGGCTTGGTTAAGTCTTCCCAGGACTCCGGAATGGTCAGTCCGTCTTTCTCGATCAGGTCCTTATTATAGAAGATAACCATCGGAAGCGGGCTCTCACCGATCCAGTAACCATCCGGATCCTTGTAAGCGTCGCCGATGAATTCGTCGTTTGCACATACATACGGCTCGAAATATTCCTTGAATGCTGCCAGAGAGTCAGCACCACCGCCCCAGAGTACATCTGCGATCGGGTTTGCAGACTCTGCTGCGATTCGGTTGCACAGCTCGCCGGTTCCGGCTGCTACTACCTCAACCTTGACATTCGGATATTTCTCCATGAACAGGTTTACGCCTGCATTCAGCGGATCTGCATCGTGCGGGGAGTAAACAACAACGCTTCCGGTATAATCTTCCGGCGCTTTCTCTGCCTTTTCTTCCTTGGAAGCATCCTTTTCCTCTGCTTTGCTTTCCTCTGCCTTTGTCTCCTCCGCTTTGGTCTCTGCCGGTGCTGCCGTTGTCTCTGCTGCCTTTCCTCCGCCACAGGCGGTTACGCTCAGTGCCATCAGTGCTGCCAATGATGCTGCTAACCAACGTTTTTTCATAATACCCTCTCCTTTTCTTTGTTTTTGTTCCTGGGTTATCACGTTCCATGGGAAAGGTCCGCTCCTGCTTACGCTGTGCGTCCGGTCATAATCGTCCGCACCGGTCAGCAGTGTGCATTTTCCTGTTCCAGATGTCTTTATTATATGCTGTCTTTGTGCGTTTTTCCATTTGTATTTCTGACTTTTCTTTTGTTATTCTGAACTTTGTATATTATTTTTGTTGTTTCTTTTTCTCTTTTGTGCATTTTTACACATGCTTTTCCATTCATTTTCTGTATCTCTGCCATACAAAATAAAACACTTCCAGGCACAACTTCCTATGAAAAAAAAGACCCGCCACCAGGCAGATCTCCTTTTTCTCTTTCGATATGCAGTTTTCTTATCATTTTCCGCTTCCGTCCACGCATGCGTATCCGGCAACGTTCTTACACTTCATCTTTCCAGTGCAGGCGGTGCAGATGTCCTTCCATGTTCATCTTCTCAAATCCATTCTGACGCAGTGCCTCATACAGCACGATCGCCACGGAATTGGAAAGATTTAAGGAGCGGATGTCTCCCCACATCGGGATCCGCACACAGTTTTCCTTGTGCTCTACCAGAATCTCTTCCGGTATCCCGGCGCTTTCCTTGCCAAACATGATATAGCAGTCCGGTTCGTACTCCACATCCGTGTAGGTTTTCGGTGCCTTGGTCGTTGCCATGTAGATTTTCGCGCCCGGATTGCGGTCCAGAAAATCCTGGAAATCGGAATACACGGTAACATCCAGCTTATCCCAGTAGTCCAGTCCGGCACGCTTTACTGCCTTTTCATTCAGCTTAAAACCCAGCGGCTCGATCAAATGTAAGCGGGTATTCGTTGCGACACAGGTACGCCCGATATTTCCGGTGTTCATCGGCATTTCCGGCTCAAATAATACAATGTTCATTTCGTTTTACTCCGTTTTTCCGTCCAGGCGGTCCACAAACCGTTTGATGCGGCTAAGGGCCTCCTTTAAACTCTTTAAGGAATACGCATAGGACACACGGAGGAAGCCTTCTCCGCAGTCTCCAAATGCAGTTCCCGGGACCACTGCTACTTTTTCTTCGCGCAAAAGCCGGGTCGCAAACTCTTCGGAAGTCATGCCGAAGCGTTTGATGCTCGGGAACATATAGAATGCACCCTGCGGCTCAAAGCAATCCAGCCCCATCTCCGCAAAGGCGTTCATCAGATAACGGCGTCTCTGGTCGTAGGATTCCCGCATGTGCTGTACGTCTTCATCGCCATTGCGCAGCGCTTCCACTGCCGCGTACTGACTCGTCGTCGGTGCACACATGATCGCATACTGGTGGATCTTTAACATCTGTTTTAAGATCAGCTCCGATGCGCAGGCATAGCCCAGACGCCATCCGGTCATGGCAAATGCCTTGGAAAAGCCGTTGATCAGAACGGTGCGCTCTTTCATGCCAGGCAGGGAAGCGATCGTCACATGGTCTTCCTTTGCGTAGGTCAGCTCCGAATAGATCTCATCGGAAATGACGTAAAGATCTTTCTCAATGACAATCTCTGCGATCTTCTCCAGATCCTCCCGCTCCATGATCGCACCGGTCGGGTTATTCGGGAACGGCAGTACCAGGATCTTGGTCTTCGGCGTAATCTTCTCTAACAGTTTTTCCGGAGTCAGACGGAAGTTGTCCTTTTCTTCCAGTTCAATGATGACCGGAACACCGTCTGCCAGAACACAGCACGGAGTATAGGAAACATAGCTTGGCTGCGGGATCAGTACTTCATCGCCCGGATCGATCATGGCACGCATAGCCGCATCGATCGCTTCACTGCCACCCACAGTTACCATGATCTCATGGTCCGGATCATAGCAGACATTGCAGCGGCGCTCCAGATAATTGTGGATCTCAATCTTTAAATCCTTTAAACCTGCATTGGAGGTATAAAAGGTACGGCCCTTTTCCAGGGAATAAATGCCTTCCTCGCGGATGTGCCACGGCGTGTCGAAGTCCGGCTCGCCCACACCAAGGGAGATAGCATCCTTCATCTCACTGACGATATCAAAAAATTTACGGATCCCGGACGGCGGGATGGAAACGATTTTTTCATTTAATGGGTTTCTCACGGTGTAATCAGCATCCTTTCATCCTGGACCTCGTCGCAGAGAATGGTTCCGTGGTCCTTATATTTTTTCAGTACAAAATGGGTTGCAGTGCTTAAGACCGAATCAAGCGGTGCCAGCTTGTCGGATACAAACTGTGCAACCTGGCGCATGGTCTTGCCCTCAATAAACACGGTAAAATCAAATGCTCCAGACATTAAGTATACGGCATTGACCTCGCTGTACTGGTAGATGCGCTCTGCAATCTTGTCGAATCCCATGCCGCGCTGGGGAGTTACTTTTACCTCGATCAGCGCAACGACCTTCTCCTCACTGGTGTTGTCCCAGTTGATCAGGGTGTGGTAACCACAGATAATATGTTCTTTCTCCATCTCGGCAATCTCATTGGCGACCGCGACTTCGCTCTCCCCTAAAAGAATCGCCAGGTCATGGATATCGATTCTGCTGTTTTTTTCGATTACCGCCAAAATTTTCTCTCTCATTTTTGATTGCCTCCTTGTATAATTGTGTAAATCCTGCAGTTGCAACATGATTCCTGTTCACATGGAAAATCCTGTGCAGCTGCGATATATAGGGAATCCCGATCTTTTCAGGCGAAAAAACCGGGAATCACTTTCGTTATTTCATCAGGCTGGGGACGCTCTAAAAATCCCCGTCCTTCCTGCACGACCATTTCCCGTGCAATGCCTTTGTTCACCCGGCCAATAACCTGTGCCGGAATGTTTTTTTCTGCCAGTGCACGCACCAGCTGACCGCCGTTTTCGGCAGTCAAAAGGATGCAGCCCTGGCTGTAAAGCCGGTACGGATTTAACTCCAGGCGCTCACAGACCTCCACCGTCTCCTGGCGGATGGGGATCTGGCGCAGATAAAACTCCACGCCGGTCTCATAGGCGCCGGTCAGATTCCAGATGGCAGTTAAGATGCCGCCTTCCCCGGCCGGTTCCCACTCTGTGGCACCAAGACTTTTCCAGAAAGTTCCATCATATGCGGTTTCTGGTTCCAGATCCTGTTTCTGCACCGCAGACGTGCCAGCCAACTGTGCTGCCACTTCAGCCAGACCTGCTGTTTCCTGCGCACTTTCTGCTGTCACTGGCACAAGGTACTGACTGCATTCCGCGATCTCATCCATATATTCACCGGAAAACCAATGGGAAAGCTCTTCTTTCTTTGTTTCCACCAGCTTCAAAGTTCCCGCGAGACCCGCATAACCTGCAACCACCAGATCCTGTCCGGGGTGCAAAAGTCCCGTGTTCTCGCGCTCAATTCTTCGCATCATAATATTTCAATCCTTTTTCTGTTCGGAAGCATGCCATTGTTGCTGTGCACGCACGCGTGCCTGGCAACGGGATTTTGCCGATGCTTCGCATTCCAATCCTCATTCCGGTTCACGCGTGCGTGCCCAGCAACAAAAGCCTTACAAGACTCCGGATTATTCCGGCTGCGATGCATTTTCAACTGGTGCTGCCGCCTCACCGGGTCCTCCGGCTGAAGCTTCGCCCGCAGACGCATTTGCTGTTCCCGGTCCCACCACCTGGCTTTGCTCAGGCTGGGTTGCCGGTGCTGCAGTTTCCGCCGATGCGGCGGTCTCAGGTGTATGTTCTGCCGAAGTTTCCGCCGACGTGTTTTCTGCAGGAGTTTCCACAGGCTGAGCCGGTGTCTCTGCCGGCGCTGCCGGTCCTACCAGAACAATGGCCTTAGACGGATTGTAGGTGTCGGTATGCAGGATGGTGCGCTCTTTCTCCACACCATCTACCGTTACCACCTTCCACAGTCTGGATTTGTAACCGATATGTGCTGACTGAACCTGCTTCGTCTGTCCCGGGCGAAGCGAATTGTCTACCTTTCGCTGCGGCTCACCAGGATCGGTCTTGCTTATCGTCTCGGAAATGTACTCTACCTTCCGATTTGTCGGACGTGTTTCCTTTCCGTAGATCGTAAAGGTCAGCGTTTTCCCCGCTGTCGTTCCCTCGATATAGATCGGGGTACTGTAGTTATTCGTGATCTTAATATCCTTATAGGTTCCGGCAATCGCCGCATCCATGGATGGTTTCACATAGGTGACGATCATGGAATGGTTCTGCCGCTGGGTGATTTCCAGTTCTGCTTCCAGTGATGCGTCATAAAGCGTGGTTGCGATCTGGCAGACACCGCCGCCAACGCTGTCCACAACCTGGCCATTCTCATACGCCGCTGCCGTAAAATAACCGTTTTCGATGGTAAACGGATGCATGCACTCGTAACCCGATAAGGTTTCCCCCGGCATCAGCACATGGCCGTTGATCTTGGAAACACCATTTGCAATGTTTCCGGAGCGTGATGCACCGCTGCTTGCATAAGCCGTCGTGCAGGTACCAAGCACATCGGAAATGGAAGCAAGGTCTTCTTTTTTGATTTTCGGTTCTCCTACAATGATCACCGCATCGGCTGTCACTTCTGCCAAATCTTCTGCCAGCGCCTCATTCAGCTTCTCGATGGTTGCTTTGGTGTCGACAGTCTTTCCTGTCTGTTCTTCTGTAATCTCAAATTTTCCGTTTTTCCGCGTAATGACTGCATCCTTCGGTTCATCGACCAGCCCTGCACACTTCGCATCGATCAGCATCTGGACTGACGCTTCGTCGACCTGTGCATCCAGCGGAATATGAACCGGCTCCTTTTCCAGATCCTTGCGCTCCATATACTGCCGGATCAGACAGCCACCGGCCGCATAATCTTCTGCTTCTTCCAGTGCATCTTCGTTTCCGCAGGCATACCTCAGCTCTTTTGCCGTTGTCTTAACCTCGGTTCCATCGACACGCAGTGTCACGGTGCGCGCCTCCAGCTCAGACAGATACTGGGAAAATCCTTTCTCCGCCTGTTCTTTTGTCAATCCACCAAGGGAAAAATCCCCTACATAAATACCATCCGGATATGCTGCTTCTTTTGCGTAAGCAGGGAATGCCACTGCACTCCCCAGGGCTGCCACCAACGTCAGTCCCCCAAGCAGATTCCATATTTTCATAAACTTCTCCCTTTGCTGCTCACATACTATAGCTTAAACTCACGGATCCCGCACTTCGTGCTCTACTACCTGCTGACGCAGGAATCCATTACATCATGACAGACAGTGCCATCGGCGCAACCATAGCCACGATCAGGATTACGATCACAATACCCATGATAATGCGGGCTTTCTTATTGTTATGCATATTCATCATAATGAATCACCTCTTCTAAAAAATAGGACCAGCCCTGTCTAAGGGGCCGGTTTTTTAAGTTTGCTTCATGGAGATCCGCCCATATTTCGATATGATCTTATCGGTGATACGGGAAATCTCATTCCTGCTCAGATAGTCAATCTGCACAGGTAAATCTATTTTATGATATTTTAGTAAATACCGCAAGTCCTCTTTTTGCTTTTTGGATGCGGGCTGTTCCCGCTTTACCTTGTAAATCAGAGGCTCAGCCGCAAATGCTTCCGGCGCCTGCCCTGCATGCTTCTCCACCAGCTTCTGATACAGCCTGTGGGCATCCAATGCATCGCCCAGTGCGCGGTGGGCGCTCTCCTGTGTAAGACCATAAAAGGCACAGGCTGCTCCCAGCCGTTTGCTCTCCTCTGCCGGCATAAAACGGCGGCACATCGTCAGCGTGTCGATCCCGTCCTTTTCAAAGGTAAGGCCCTGGTTGACCGCCGCCCGCTTTAAAAAGCTGTAATCGAAGATGATCCGATGGCCAAGAAGCGGAAGTTCTCCACAGAAATCCAGAAATCCCGGCAGGATGTCCACAAGATCCGGGGCGTTTTCCAACATATCCCCGGTGATACCTGTCAGTTCCGTGATCCGCGTCTCCAATTCCCGGTGCGGATCGAGCATCGTGTGAAAGCGCCCGGTCTCCTGACCAGCCTCAACCCGCACAGCCCCGATCTCAATGATCTTATCCTGTTTGGGATTCAGGCCGGTAGTTTCCAGATCCAGCGCGATGTAACTGTTCGGAATCTGAATCTGTCTCCCAACCGCCTGCCCCGACTGCAGCCGTATTCCTGCTCCCAGATCGTGCTTCATCTGATCTACTGCGGCATCCTTCTTATTTTCTGCATCCAGCGTCACATTTTCTCCGCTCATACTCAGATCCTCCCCAACACCGTCAGCTTCGCATTATGGTTTAACCGGTCCTTCTCCCGGTAATCAAACAGCAAAATTTCGCCCGAACGCAGCACCTCCACATGAATCTGTGTTCCAAGCGTCCTGAGTTCCGGAACTAACCGTCGGATTTCTTCCTTATAAGGTGCCTGCGCCAGTGCAAACGCCGGACGGCTCTTGGCATTTTCTCGAAGATACAGATCACACATGAGCGCATCCTCGAATGCACCAGGCTTTTCCTCCCCCACCCTCTGACGGATCAGATCATGGAAGATTTCATAGCGGGCCAGACGGCTGTGGTTTAACCCGGTCAGATGATTTTCATCATAATACTGCGCCATGTATTCGTACATGGAAAATGCGTTTCCAAACTCCTGCTCGAACAGCTTTAATGTCTTCAGGAACTGGCGGCTGTTATAGTAAACCTCCACCATATCCTCTACACCTTTTAAGCGCAGCACATCGCTGTAAGGCAGCCATTTGGTAGAAAGCACCTCATACGGTGCCTTTCCCCGGTATTTCAGATCGTACTCCTCTACCTTTTCGTGCATATAAGAGCCTTTTAACACCTTCAAAAAACCAAGCTGGAACTGCTCCGGTTCCATGGCGTACACATCGTTGAACGAACGCCCGAAGGAATCGTAATCCTCAAAAGGAAGTCCGGCGATCAGATCCAGATGCTGGTGTACATTTTTCCCTGCATTGATCCGTTCCACCACATAGCGCAGGCGGTCCAGATCCATCTTGCGGCGGATTGCCCGGATCGTATCCGGGTTGGTGCTCTGCACGCCGATCTCCAACTGGATCAGCCCCGGGCGCATCCGGCTGATAAGTTCCAGTTCTTCTTCATCCAGAAGGTCTGCCGTAATCTCAAAGTGGAAGTTTGTCACACCATTATCATGCTCCAGAATATGCTTCCAGATTGCCATGGCATGACTCTTTTTTGCATTAAAGGTCCGGTCCACAAACTTTACCTGCGGTACCTTCCGCTCCAAAAAGAAATCCAGCTCCTGAAGCACCAGCTTCACATTGCGGAAGCGGACGGACTTGTCGATGGAGGACAGGCAATAACTGCAGGAAAACGGGCAGCCACGGCTGCTCTCGTAATAAACGATCCGGTTTTCAAAGCCATCCAGACTCGGATATAAAAATGGGATCCGGCTCATATCCATGACTGGACGGATCGGCTGGTCGCAGACGGTTCCGTCTTCGCGTCGATAGGTAAGGCCTGCAACCTTTTGCATCTGTTGCCAGAAATCACCCGCTTTGTTTTCCCGTTCCATAGCCGGTATCCCATAAGCCTGTATATCAGAGTCTTTATTCTGCCACAGACTCCGCACCGTGCACCCCAGTGTCCGGTAACAGTTTAAGAGCCCGGCAAACATCTCTTCGCCTTCGCCCTTCATGACACCAAACACCTCCGGCTCCCTGGTAAGAAGCTCCGGCGCGTCATAGGAAACCTCCGGACCGCCAAGCCAGATATCGGCATCGGGAAGCACCTTATGAATATCCCGCACCAGATCCAGCGCATAGGAAATATTCCAGATATAGCAGGAAATCCCGATCAGATCCGGTTTTCTCCGGTAAATATCCTCCAGGATCAGTTCCATCTGGTTGTTGATGGTGTACTCCGCAATTTCCACCTGCATACTGCATCCGGCTCCCTGTTTTTCTTTTGCAACCTCCGTCAGACCTGCTACAGCAGGAGCAGTCAGCGCTGCCTTCTCAGGCACACAAGGGAGACCATCATCAAACAGATTCTGGTCTCCCTGTGCTGCTGCCGCGCCCTGGGACTCGGCAAATATTTTTAAGCTGTACACTCCGGGATTGGAGTGGATATATTTGGCATTGATCGCCGTCAATAAAAACTTCATACTTTATACGTCAATCTCAATCTTTCTTCCGGTCTGGTCGTACTGGTAATACCGCACGCCTGCCGCATTCAGCATGCGTTTGGATGCCCGTACCGACGGAGAATCCGGATATTTGTCTTCCTTATAGATAATGGTTTTGATTCCTGCCTGGATGATTGCTTTTGCGCACTCATTGCAAGGGAAAAGGGTTACATAAATCTTGCTGCCTTCCAGGCTGCCTCCGCGATAATTCAAAATCGCATTCAGTTCACTGTGTGTCACATACAGATATTTGGTACTGTACGGATCATCGCCCTCCTGCTCACGTCCCCACGGGAACTCATCGTCTGAGCAGCCCTTCGGGAAACCATTGTAGCCCATGGACATGATCTTATTATCTTCGCTGACAATGCAGGCACCAACCTGCGTGTTCGGGTCCTTCGAACGGCGGCCGGATAGATCCGCCACACCCATAAAATATTCATCCCAGGAAATGTAATCTGCACGTTTCTTTGAATTGCTCATCTTATGCCGCCTCCTGTCTTCTATCCTGCTGCATCACAATGCGTCTGCGTCATCCTGACATCAGCAGATCCTACTCTGTTTTTGTTCTGGCTTCTGTTTTTTCACACCTTCAGCACATGATACCCTGCGGCCTTTGTAAGCCGGTTCATGATTGCCTGCCCCAGATGATCCTTCGAAAAGCTCTCCGAATAAATGCAATCCACATCCAGATCATCAAATTCACGCAATACCGCAAACAGGTTGTGGGCGATCGTCTCTTCCTTCGCACGAAGTCCTACACTTCGAACCTCTCCCTGCGGATAACGCGCCTTTGTCTCATCGGTACAGATCACACCGACTTTTTTGCCCTCCACAAGCTTCTCTTTCACCAGTTCGTTGATGGTTTCCACCACCTTACCAGTCTCACCCTCTACCAGCTGCAAATCTGCATGCGGTGCATAATGCCGGTATTTCATTCCCGGTGCCTTCGGCCGCAGATCCGCACTTGGCGGTGCCTGGATCGCCGGATCAATCTCTACCTGTCCTACGGTCTCGCGCAGCATCTCCATGGTAATTGCACCCGGACGAAGCAATGTCGGCACATCCCCGGATACATCCACAATGGTAGACTCCACACCGATTCCCACCGGGCCGCCGTCTAAGATCATCTCAATCTTGCCTTCCATGTCCTGCCATACATGCTGTGCCGTAGTCGGGCTTGGCCTGCCGGATGTATTCGCACTCGGTGCTGCCACCGGAACACCAGCCAGCTTGATCAGGCGGTTTGCCACCGGGTCACTCGGCATACGGACTGCCACCGTATCCAGCCCGCCGGTCGTTCCGTAAGGCACAATGTCACTTTTCGGAAATACCATGGTCAGCGGTCCCGGCCAGAATGCCTCCGCCAGCTTTCTTCCCGCCTCCGGAATGTATGCCACAAGCGGCTCCAGCTCTTCCAGACAGGAAATATGCGCAATCAGCGGGTTGTCGGACGGGCGACCCTTGGCTGCGTAAATCTTCTTTGCCGCAGTCTCATCCAGTGCATTCGCGCCAAGACCATAAACCGTCTCGGTCGGAAATGCCACCAGCCCGCCGTCACGCAAAATCTGCGCCGCCTCAGCCAGTTCCTCATCTTTGATCTGTTTTGTATCTTCTATTTTTACCAGTTTTGTATTCATAGCTTTACCTTCTTTGCAATCCTGCACGCAACATGAGGCCAGCGTGCTGCCAACGCTGTGTCCACATCATTATTCCCGGCACAAAACCTTATCTTTTTACCGGTCTGTTTCTGCCTTATCATAACACAAGACACCCTGCGGTGCAAGACAGACCGCAGGGTGTCAGAATATAAGTTTTCTATATTATTTATGCATTCACACGTTTCCCGTTTTTCACGGTCTTGTGCGTTCCGATACTGTGGATCAGCACACTGACACGTTTATAAACCAGAGCAGTCACAACCGATACTACAATGCCTTTGACCACATTGAACGGTCCAACACAGAACAACGCAAAGGTCCATACACTTCCGACTGCCGGGTTGATGGCTGCACCTGCTGCCAGGATCGTCTCAAGCGGCATAAAGTTGGAGTAGAACGGGAGCATAACCAGGGCGTTGGCTACCACGCCAACCGCTGCCATGCAGATGGTTCCCACCACAAGTCCTGTCATGGCACCTTTTCTGGTATGGGAAATTTTATAGATCAGACCTGCCGGAATGACCAGGGCACAGGAGATCACAAGGTTTGCAAACTCTCCTACAAAGCCGGTGCTGGTCGGCTTTAATACCAGCTTTACCAGAATTTTTACAACTTCCATAACTGCGCCTGCCGCCGGTCCCATGGCAAAGGTTCCGATCAGTACCGGCACCTCGCTGACATCCAGTCCGTAAAAACTCGGTGCAAGAAACGGAAGCGGGAACTCAAACAGCATCAGCACACCTGCAAGGGCACCAAACATTCCCATTAATACAACATTTTTGGTCGTAAGTAATTTTTCTTTCATGTTTTTTCCTCCTGAAATAGATTGTGTAAGTTCATCATTCAGAGGAATCGTGTGAAGCAAGAAAGAATGTGTCTTAGTACATTCTCACGGAGCATTTTATTTCATATGGTGCAATTTCCTATGAGACCGAAAAAACCCCCGGATATCGCTACCCGGGGGATTCAAGTCATTCATGCTGCCATTACAAGTCTCGCTGTAAAAGCCTTCACACAATTTCTTCTCTCATCCAGACTATACTGTCGGTTTTGGAATTTCACCAAATCAACTGCTTTACACAGGTCGCGGACTGTAACCGCCGGTGGGGAATTACACCCCGCCCCGAAGAACTTATCGTTGCCTTAACTATAGTACATCTCTGTTTAAAAATCAAGAGGATTTTCTCTCTCGTTTTTCGTTACTGGCCATTCAAGTACTCCATCACCCCCATATGGATCGTCCATGCCAGCCGATCCTGGTATTCTGCAGAATTCAGCGCTGCCGCCTCCTTCCAGTTTGACAAAAAACCGCATTCCACGATCACGATCGGCTGCTTTACATGCAGGAGAAGATAATAATTTCCATTCGGCTTTGCCTGCCTGGTATTCTTTTCTCCCAATACAAAGTCAAAGCGCCTCTGCAGAATCTCTGCAAGGCGCTTTCCTCTTTCGGATGTTTTATAATAAAATACCTGGCCGCCGCATACCGGTTCCTGGTGATAGCTGTTCTGATGGATGCTCACCACCAGATCCGGATTCGCTTCTTCAATTTTTTTACAACGGTTTTTCATGTCCGCCATCTTTTTGCTGTCGTCTGACTCTTCGTACAGTCCCCGGTCATCCTCCCTGGTCATGAGCACATCTACATCGGATGCCTCCAGATACATTTTCAACCGTTCCGCGATCTGCAGGTTAATGTCTTTTTCCAGACTTCCGTCTATACCGATCTTACCAGGGTCCATGCCGCCGTGTCCACTATCCAGGACTACAACCGGCCGGTGAGTCTTTGCTGTCACGCTCTGGCTGGATACCATAAGTCCTGCATGGCGGGACAGCAAAAAAACAGATGTCAGAAGCATGACTGTCATAAGCTGCTCTAATCTTTCCAAACCTTTCCACATACGATCTCTCCGGGTCCGACCTTTTCTTATAGAATATATGACTCCCGGACTGCGAAAAGACTTGGGTCTTTCACTCTCATTTGGGCAGAAACCCGTACCGCTTCACAGCGCTACTCTACCTCAAGCCGGTTATAGTCCCGCACACCATCTTTCAGGATATACTGGAAATATTCTCCCTGCTGCGTTGCCATACCGTTCTCCTGCCACAATGCATAGGCCGGATCACTGCGTACCATATCCTGCACCTGGTATGCCGTTCCCTGGTAATAATGGTATTTTAGCAGGGAATATAACTGGGCCATCTGCTCTCGTTCGCTGTCTGTAATCTCCGGTACCTCTTTTAACGCCGCCACTGCCTGATTATAGAATACCCGGCGCAAAAATGGTGTCTGGAACTTGCTGAAATTCAGAAGATCCTCTTCTGTCTGCCCATTCTTCTTCGCCCAGCCTTCTACATCCAGTGACCGGGTCCGGTACAGAAAGCTCCGGTCATCCCGGTATGTAAGGATCGCATATTTACATGATGGTGTTGCCAGCGATGCTGTTACCATCTCCCAGATTCCCCTGTTTTCATCGGAACGTTTGCAATGCTGTACATGAAGGTGCCCACTCAGAAACAGCGGTACATCCCAGTTTTCCAAAAGGTCCACAAATTGTTCACTGTGTTCAATCGTGCATTCGTCTACATAAATCTCACTTTCATCCAGCAGGTTATGATGGGCAATGGGGATGATCTCTACACCAGCATCCCAGGCTGCCTCCAGCTGCTGCCCGATCCATTCATACGTATCTTCTGAAATCGCACCGCCAACCTTGTTGACCGGGCTGTACTGGCAGCTATCGATCATGAGCAGCCAGGTATTCTCATCCAGCTCATACAGATAACTCAGACTGTTCGGATCTTCACTGGCCGCCTCGTCGTAGCCAAACGCGCGATATATCTGGCGGAACTCCTCCGGTGTTATATATTCAGCCGGAAGGCGCTCTTCGCCTTCATACCGCGCTGCCTGCCGGTTATTGATGTCATGGTTTCCCGGAATCACAAGAACCGGAATTCCATTATTTTCTACCCGGTGCAGCTTTTCCGCAAGATCCTTATGGCTTGCTTTTTCGCCGTTTAAGGTGAGATCGCCACTTAAAACCAGCACGTTTGGACGCAGCTTTACCACTTCATCCAGAAACGCATCCGTGATCTGGTCAATATAAGTGACCACCTTACCGTCTCCATATTCCACCATTTCCTGAAAACGGGGTCCTCCATCGGTGAGGGAATCGGAAAAATAATGGATATCGGTTCCCAGCATGATATTTTCTACCCAGCCGCCATCTTCGGCTTTCGGAAGCGGCCCAGAGTCTTCTTTCACCTCATCTGACCGGATTTCTTTTTTCGTTTTTTCAGTTCCGGTTTTATCTGCGCCGGATTCCCTGTCCGCTTCTGTTTTCCCCGAAGCTGTTTCGTCTGCTGCTTGCGATGTTTCGCTCCCTGCTGTTTTTTCCGTATCCTTTTCTTGCTCAGCTCCTGCCTGTTCTGTCTGCTGCTCTCCTGACACTGCCGTGGCATCTGCCGGACGGTTGTTTGCACATCCACTCACAATAGCCACTGCCGCAAGAACAGGCAGAAAGGCAGAAAGCACCTGCCTTCTGCCATCTGTTTTCTTTCTCATATTCCCATCACCCTTTCCAAACCATCTGCCGTTCACCCACAGAACCCTATGGCAGCTTTACCGTGTCCCAGATATCCGCAGGTTCCAGGCCAAGCCGCCAGCAGGCTACACCCGCCAGACCATTGTCCCGGATCAGCTGCATTTTCAATGCCAGAGAGCGTTCTTCTTCCATCCAGATCTCGTAATTTACGCCATCCTTCTGCGTCTCTCCATAATACTGTCCCAGGTCATCCTGCCAGTAAAGTTCAACCTGATTATCCTCGACCCACGCTTTTGCATCTGCGATTCCCAGTGACTGGGATGTTGTTCCAGATGCATCCTCTTTCCATATTCTAGTATAAAACGGGATCGCACTGATGAGCTTTTCCTTCGGTACCTGCTTTAACAGATCCTCAATGCCCTGTCTCTCATATCCGATCGATGCAACCGAACCGGCTTCCCCGCCTGCGTAGTGCTCATCATATCCCATCATGACTACATAATCGGCTACACGGCCCTGCTCCGCCCAGTTATAAAAGGCAGAATAGGATGCCGGCACATAAGAATCGATCGATAAGACAAGACCTTCTTTTCTGCAGTCAATAGAAAGCTCCCGGATAAACTGGACATAATGCGGTCCGGCAGAAGCCTTGATTCCTTCCACATCCAGATTGATTCCATCGAAGCCATAGGTTTTTGCGTCCTGCATCAGGGATGCGATCAGTTTTTTTCTGGCTGCCATGCTGGCAAACAAAATTTCTGACTGGACATTTTCCCCTTTGTTAAAATTATCCAGAACCGCCCATACCTGCAGTCCCATGCTATGGGCGCGGTCCACATAATTTTTATCTGCAAGGGATTCATAATTCCCCTGATTATCTGTCAGCATAAACCAGGTCGGTGCAATGACATTTACGCCCTTCGTATTCGATACCAGATTCTCCATTGCCTGATTGGCCTGGCGGTTTGTCACCTGGTGCCAGACTAGCACCACCGGCCCATCCATGGAAATGCTGGTATATTCCGGCTCTGTAAAGGTGCTGACCAGCGTCCTGCTTTCTGTTTCCTTTAAGCGTCGGTTCGCAAGATAGCCCACCTGTCCATCCTCCGTACGTACCCGGCTCCAGTTATCCAGCTGTTCCAGCACGATCACTTCAGAATCAGATGGAACCTCTGTGATCATGGCACTCTTTACACCACCGCGGATCCGCAGCGCACTTTTCTTCTTCACGGCCGCAAGCTGCTGCGGTTCCCACGACGTATCTACAAATACCCGGCGCACATTGTCCGTATCGTATGTATCGATACGCACATTAGTGTAAGCAGTCACCAGGCTTGACAGCAGCCATACCTGGCCATCCTGCTGCACCACCAGCGGCTTTCCGCTGCTTCCCATGGTTTCCTCATTTGCATACACAATCTGATCTGGCAAGGTATAGATCAGCTGTCTGTTCTCTTCATCCCAGTAAAACTTCTCATTCACCGCTTCATCGATCCAGTCTAACTGCAAATAGGTCTGTCCATCGATATAACGTCCCTTTACTCCTTCCACCAGCACACTGTCTAAAAACAGCGCCATCTCATCGCCGCTGGCCTGATACCATTCATTCTGGTCTACCTGTTCTTTTGATGGTTTGTACTTCCGGTATAAAATAAACCCTGCTGCCGCTCCCGCAAGCAGCACGATCGTCAGTATCACAGTCAGTACTGTTGTAAGAAACCGTTTCATCTGCCGTATCTCCTTCGTGGTATTCTTTTTCTGTTCAAAAAATTCCTATCTATGAACAATAACTTTTTTATCAGTATACCATAAATCAGACACGGCTTCTCTTAAATTTTCCTGATCTTTTTCCCGGGCTGAATCGGGGATTCTCTTTTTTGATCAGAATGTGTTTCTTTTTTTACCGGTGATACACGATGTCAAAATGGATTTCTTTTAACCGTCTGGATTTCATATAATCTTCCGCTTCCTCCTGCACCCCCTCTTCTTCCTCTTCTTCAGATTCTTCCTGCGGGAGGTCTTCCAAGATGTAGTCACCCATGTAGAAGCTTCCGTCCTCATGAATCTCAAATAATTTTCCCCACGTTGCGTCACTGGCATCCTCTCCGTCGATTAAAACACGGATTCCTCTTTCCTGATACCGCTTTAACCCCTCTACATAAAGCTGGTTTTCTTCTCTTCGCTTTTTCTCTGCTGCTGTCATTGCCCCTCTTTTCTGCCAGACGGCACCTGCTCTTTGAAGGCTTTGCTGTGACACATTCCATCCACACTGTTTTTGTACCGTCTGCATGCTTTTGTATTACTTCTACTGTTCACGCACTACGTGAATCGTAACCCTTCTCCTGCTACTGTTCACATGTGCGTGCCCAGCAACAGCTTTTCAAAATACCTGATTTTTTCCGGTGTAATGCAAAATGCATCTACTGAAGCTGGAATTTTCTGAAGCCTGCACCGAAACAGCCTCTCAACTTCTCTTCTGGTTTCCTCCCCGCCCGACATTACGGCCAGCTTCCAGCTTTTATCCATGTTTCCTGCCTGCTCCAGAATTTCCAGAAATGCTTCTGCTTTCCACTCATTTAAGGAGCCCACCAGGATTTTTAGATCGCAGCGCACACACTCGCACAAGCTGCTTTGGGATGCTTCCCCATGATCCAGAATAACATAACGGTAATCCTGCCCCAGACAAAAAGCCAGCACCGACGGATCCGCCATTTTGTAATAATCCACATCCATCAGACAAAACACATTCCTGCCTGGATCCGTCTCCTGCTGCATCGCTTTCTGTCTGCCGCTATGTTTCCCGGCAAACCGTTCTATCCTGGAAAAATCCCCATGACCGTTCCATTCCAGTATTGCTGTTTTTTTCCGTTTCACTCCCGTCAGATAATTGGCCAGAGAAATCGCCAGATGACTGGTTCCCACTCCCCGTCCGCAGCCCACCAGGCCAATCGTCCGGAACCGGAGGTCTGGCAAGCTTACCGGAGTCTCTTTTTTATTCCCGAAAATACCCTTCGTACCGTATCTCCTCCCTGTCCAAACCATTGGTTCCAGATTGTCCGGTATACACGGTCTGACGGATTGCTCCCATAAAATGGATCTGCAAAATATGGCATCCTGAGTCCACCTGCAACACAATACTTCTGCCGGAAAGGCAACCGGTCACAAAACATATTGTAAAGCACCTTCAGGCCATGAACAGAGTCGCAGTATGCTGCAGCGTCTCCGGAATTCTCCCATTCCCAGGGTTTTCCACCGCATATCAGCAAATATCCGTCCGCATTTTCCTGTGTCAGGATAGCCGGGTCTGCACCGCAGTCCAGAATGCGGATCCGGTATCCGGACGGCTTCCACTCCACCACTTCCCCATAACGGGGCAGCATCGGTGTTTTCCAGATGCGGAAGATTCCACAGGAATCTGCCCTGACTCCCCGGCACTGCGCAAGCTGGCGCACCGCTCCGGATTCATTGTGTTCCTCATAAACCGCTGGCATTCCGCATCGCTGCAGATATGCCGTAAAGCCCATAGCAATGTGGGTCGTTCCCACTCCGTGACGGCTTCCCGCCACGGCGAT
Organism: Clostridium sp. AM42-4; assembly: GCF_003480105.1. NCBI lineage: Bacteria > Bacillati > Bacillota > Clostridia > Eubacteriales > Clostridiaceae > Clostridium > Clostridium sp. AM42-4. The sequence continues at coordinate 28,640 of NZ_QUIK01000018.1, read as the reverse complement.
CACCAGAGACTTTTCCATACGCTTTGTCCCATATCGGAACACACCATATTCCGACTGGCTCCAAAGTTCTTTCAGTGACTGTTCCAGCTCTGCTACCGTCTGGAACCGTTTATCCTTTTCCTTCTGCAGACATTTGCGGATAACACACATCAGATGACGCTCCGTAATTCCTGATAACTCTGCCTGCCCCGTCCGGATACGTTCTCCCGGGAAATGTCCTGTCAGCATGTAATGGAGGACAGCACCAATGGCATAAATATCTGTTCTTCCATCTAAAACATCTCCCGAATACTGTTCCGGTGCCGCGCAGCCGATTGTTCCATAACGTTCTTCCATATGTTCCGCTTCATCTGCATAAACTGCATGATCAAAATCGATCAACTTGATTGTGTTTTCGCATAGTAATAAATTTCTGGGTTGTAAATCAAGATATAAAATAGGGGTAGGCATTGTGGAATGCATGATATGTACCAGATGGCAAATCTGGATCCCGTAACAGATCGTCATTGCCGATGAACAATGTCCTGATTCTGTAACCAGGGCATATAAAGAATCTCCTTCGAGATACTCCTCAATCAGGTAGCTGTACTGATCATCTTCCGCCAGATCATACACGATGGGTATAGCCTGGTCACGAATCCCCTTCAGTATCAGCGCTTCTCTTCTAAACAGTTCGTAATTGACAAAGGTCTTCGGAACCCTTTTGATGGCGCGGTATTCGTCCAGCTCCATGTGCCTTGCCAGAAATACTGTACCGCTTCTGCCGCAGCCCAGTACACGGCACAACCGGTACTTTCCGAATAAAATGGTGTCCGCCGTTTTTGCACCTCCTTCTTTGTACTTGTCTCTGTGATTTTATTGTAGTCTGAATAACGATGTCTTGCAACTTAATCCATCTTCAAGGTTCGACAGAATTCGACATTCGTTGTTTTCTTATTGCTGTTCACACATTGTGCAAACAGCAACGTGTGAACAATAACACGTTTTCTTAACATTTCCTAAAATTTTTACATAGGAATTGATATTTTCCCTTATCATGTACTATAATTAAAGTAGGAAAGCAGATTCTTTTTTCCGCCTTTCCCATTTCAGATTGAAAGGAGTGATCTTATGAAGATTGAACGGATCAATGAAAACCAGATTCGCTGCACGCTGACCAGTCTTGACCTCAGCTCCCGCAATTTAAATCTGGGTGAGCTTGCTTATGGAAGTGAAAAAGCCCGCAGTCTGTTTCGTGAAATGATTCAAAAGGCCTCCAATGAAGTTGGCTTTGACGCTGAAGATATCCCCCTGATGGTGGAAGCGATTCCGCTGTCCGGTGAAAGCGTGATGCTTGTCATCACCAAGATAGAGGATCCTGAGGAGCTGGATACCCGCTTTTCCAAATTCTCCCCTCTCTCCGAAGACGGGGCAGAAAATTTCCTAAGCGGTCTGGCAAACGAGCTGTTGGAAGGTTCAGACGGACTCATGGAGCTGTTTAAGCAAAATATGCTTGCCATGAATAATCCGGCAGTTTCAGGAGATGCAGACACTGCTTCCCTGCAGACCCCGAATGAATCAGCAAATGACGGTTCGGCCGATGGTGCACCCGTCATTCAGACCCGCACCTACCGTTTCAGCAGTCTGGATCAGATTTCCGATGCGGCAAGGGCTGCAGCAGCACTCGGCTCCATCCCGAATAAGCTTTACAAAAAACCGGGAAGCAGCCAGTATTATCTGGTTCTTTCCAGCGCTGGTGCAGACCAGATCACATTCAGCCGTATCTGTAATCTGCTTGCAGAATACGGTGAAAAAGTAAAATCCGACGTTGCAGGCGAAGCCTACTATCAGGAACACTATGAAATTATCATTGGAGCAGATGCATTACAGAAACTTGCCCTGATCTAAAAAAGGGAAACAAAAAAGCGAAGTACCGTCTTTCGATGGTCTTCGCTTTTTTGTTTGCTGCTGTTCACACATATGTGCCCAGCAGCTGTTGTTCCCATATTGCAAACGTGCCTTATTTATCAGCCAGGATCTCGTTGATACCAGATACCAGTGAATCACAGTCGATACCGTGAACCATGCATGCCTCTTCCAGAGACTCTCCCTGAGAAGACGGGCAGCCCAGGCAATGCATACCTGCACGCATTAAAATCGGGGCAATCAGATCGCTCTTCTGAAGCAGCTCGCCGATTAACATATCTTTACTGATCTGCATGTTGAATTCCTCCTTTTGGATATACTACATTACACTATAATACTTTTCACCAAAATGCGCAAGTAGTATTCACAAAACTGAAAATCCGTTACTGTTCACGCATGCGTGCCCAGCAACGGGACTTTGCCGATGCTTCGCATTCCAAATCGGCAAAATCTGCTGACAGAACTGTATCATACGGGATTTTCAGTTCAGAAAATCCCTACCTGTGAACAGTAACAAGATCTTTGCAGCATCGAAGGATCTTTGTGATCCTCATTTAGTCATTTATGCATTTCGCACAAATTGAATATAATAATTTTATTCAATACGCCCAATTCATAGTGCTTTTCTAGGATTTAAGTTGCAATAGTTACCCAAAGCTAACCGCATATTGTACCTCATTTTATTCAAAAGTGCAATATTTTCCTCTTGAATATTTTTTCAAGATAGTATACAATGATGCTATCGAAATGATTATAGAATATTTAAGGAGGATAATTATCATGGCATATGTAATTTCTGATTCTTGTGTTAGTTGCGGTACCTGCGAGAGCGAGTGCCCGGTAAGCGCTATTTCCCAGGGAGACAGCCAGTACGTAATCGATGCTGATGCTTGCATCTCTTGCGGTACCTGTGCAGGTGTTTGCCCGACCGGCGCTATCAGCGAGGGTTAATTGAAACACAATTAATCGAAAAGCCTCTTCTGTATTTGCGGTACAGAAGAGGCTTTTTTTGTAAAGGAGTTTTCCCATGGCAAATCAAAAACCATTAATCGCTCTCACCCCTTATTTTAATATCGAGCGCGACGAGCCTTACATGCGCCCTGCCTACTTAAAGGCTATACGCGCTGCCGGCGGTACACCGCTGATTCTTCCCCTGGATCTGGAAGAAGATGATCTGTTGCAGATTGTGAACACGTTTGACGGATTTTTATTTACCGGTGGCCCGGATATCCATCCCTTCTATTTCGGGGAAGAAACTCAGGCCCACTGCGGCAATGTCTGCCTGCGCCGGGACCGTATGGAACTGACCCTGCTAAAGCTGGTTATGAAGGCCAGAAAACCGATTCTCGGCATCTGCCGCGGGATCCAGCTTTTAAATGTTGCACTTGGCGGCGATATCTATCAGGATATCCCCAGCCAGTTTCCGCAGGAGTTCCCGGTCGCACATACACAGCCGTTTGATTATGTCATCCCATCCCACAAGGTTGACGTGGTCCCTGGCACTCTGCTGGCCCGTCTGACCGGCTGTGAGACCTTACAGGTCAATAGTATGCACCATCAGGCCTGCCGCCGGCTTGCGCCGGGACTGACTGCCTGTGGCTATGCTTCTGGAGGTCTGATCGAGGCAGTTGAAAAACCAGATTACCCGTTCTTCCTCGGAGTCCAGTGGCACCCGGAATATCTGTGGGAGCAGGATTCCTGTATGAGAGCAATTTTTGAAGCATTTGTAAAGGCGGCCCGCTGAGCGCGGACCGCCTTTTCCCTACAACTTTTTCCCGCTTCTCCCGAATTTCTTTTTCCGGAAAAACGGCATTTTGGCTGCTGCAGCCTCTGCCTTTCCCTTATTCTCCTTCTGGTACGCACGCAGTGCTTCATCCAGCGCCTTGAAGCGTTCTTCTTCCTTTTCATCGCTGATCCGCATCATGTACTCCAGCTCCTGGACCATGCGGTCATTCACCTGACGGCTGATCTCCTCGCTGAGCACTTCATTATTCTGGCGCATGGCCTGTCCAATCGCATTGCCAATAATATGGTTCATCAAAAGCTGGAACTGCTCCAGTTTTTCCTGCTGCGACATCATGGCCACATCTTCTTCCCGGCTTGCTATTGCTCCTGTCTTTACATCCCCATCCATTCCCATATCCTTCTCCACACTTTCTTCATTGATCCCGCCATTCCCCGCAATGAATTCTGCGTCCCCAGAATTTTTTTCTTCTACGTTATTTTTTCCTGAATCTGCTTTCCCAAAACTTTCTTCTCCCGCATACCGGTACACCGTTTCTGCCTGCATCTGTACCCCAGCCCTCCCAGCATGTGCCTGGCGCAGGATTTCCGTTGCATTTTCCATCAGGATCCGGCTTAGATTCAGGTCTTTTTCTCCAGCCAGCATCCGCTTTAAAACCGGCTCTATAGCCTTTAACTGGTATCCCTTTTCCTTTAATTCATTGATCTTCTGGAACATTTCGATATGAAGCTTCGTGTAATACCGTTGATTTTTCCTGTCCCGCGGTATCTCCAGGTGCAGCTCGTCCTCCCAGTAACGGAGCACATGATTCTCCACTCCCACAAGCCTGCTTGCCTGGGATATGGAGTAACGTCTTTCAGCCATCCTTTTCTCTCCTTATGGTTCTTTCCTATTTCATACAGCACAGCCGTGCTCTGGCCCCACAACTGCACTACAGCTTACTTAAATCATATGAGTGCACCTTCAGAAATATTCGTAACACTTCAACACCTTCACAAATGTGATCAAAAAAAGATAGAAGAGCCCCACAAAACTTCCATGGTCTTCTTCTATCTTTCTTTTATCATCACATGTATTTATGAAATCTATTTTGCCAGGTTCACAAACTTTGTGAACTCTGGCTGCCATAACAGATTCACCGTACCGATCGGGCCATTACGCTGTTTGGCTATGATTACCTCCGCAATGTTCGGAGTGTCTGTATCTTTGTTGTAGTAATCGTCACGGTAAAGGAACATCACCACATCGGCATCCTGCTCGATCGCACCGGACTCACGCAGGTCCGAAAGCATCGGACGGTGGTCAGTACGGGTCTCGCACGCACGGCTCAGCTGCGACAGGGCAATGACCGGTGCGTTAATTTCACGCGCCAGTGCCTTTAAGGAACGGGAAATCTCAGAAATCTCCTGCTGACGGCTCTCGCTGCTTTTCCCGCCGCTGCCGGTCATGAGCTGCAGGTAGTCAATGATGACCATGCTCAGCCCATACTCCAGCTTCATCTTTCTGCACTTAGAGCGCAGCTCCGTGATAGAAATACCCGGCGTATCATCAATGATCATCCTGGAATTTCCAATGACACCGATTCCCTCAACGATCGCATCCCAGTCTGAATCGGTCAGGTTACCATTACGAAGCTTCTGGGCGTCAACGTTGGACTCCATGGCCAGCATACGGTTGACCAGCTGCTCTTTCGACATCTCCAGGCTGAAGATCATGCAGGGAAGTCCTTTGCGGACCGCCACATGGTCCACCAGGTTTAAGACGAATGCCGTCTTACCCATGGAAGGACGCGCCGCGATCAGCACCAGGTCAGAAGGCTGCATACCAGAAGTCTTATAATCCAGATCGATGAATCCGGTCGGGATACCGGTTACCGTCCCCTGGCTCTTGGACGCCGTTTCGATCTTTTCCAGGACATTTAATGCCACCTGCCGGATCGGCACAAAGTCGCCGGAATTCCGGTTCTGAAGGAGGTCGAAGATGGTTTTCTCCGTACCTGCCAGAATCTGCTCCAGCGGTTCCTTTCCTGCATAACAGGTGTTGGCAATCTCTTCATTCACCTTGATGAGCTTTCTTAAAACCGACTTTTCGTACACGATATTCGCGTAGGAACGGACATTGGCCGAAGTCGGAACCGTGGTGATGATGTCGCGCACAAATTCCAGGCTGCTGACCTCCGGCGGCACATCCTTCTCCTTCAGACGGTTCTGAAGCGTGATCAGATCGACCGGAGCGCCTTCATTGAACAATTCCACCATGGCTTCAAACATGATGCCATACGACTGCTGGTAAAAGTCCGCTGCCGTGATGATCTCCGATGCGGCAATGATGGCATCCTTGTCCATCAACATTGAGCCGATTACCGACTGCTCTGCTTCCACACTGTGGGGAAGCACACGCTTCATCAATGCCTCATCCATAAAAACTTACGCCTCCGTTACTTTGACAGTCAGCTTCGCGGTTACATCCTTGTGAAGCTTTACCGGCACCTCATGGTTTCCGAAGGTCTTGATCGGCTCCGGAAGAACCAGTTTCTTTTTGTCGATATCCAGATTCAGCTGCTCTGCTGCTGCAGCTGCAATCTCCTTGCTGGATACGGAACCAAATGCCTTTCCGCCCTCTCCGGCTTTCATTTTCAGGGTTACGGAAACAGCCTCGATCTTCTCTGCCAGCTCTTTTGCTGCTGCCAGCTGCTCTGCTGCCACCTTTGCTGCGTTTGCCTTCTGAAGCTTTAAGTCGTTTAAGTTCTTGGAAGTTGCCTCAACCCCCAGCTTTTTCGGCAGGATAAAGTTTCTTGCATATCCATCATTAACCTTTACGATCTGGCCTTTCTTTCCTAATGCCTTAACATCCTCTAATAATACGATTTCCATTATGATATATCTCCCTTCTGTAACATCTCATCAATCACCGCTTTCACGCGGTCCTTTGCCTCATCCATGCTGATGCCGGAAAGCTGCGCCCCGGCAATGGTCCGGTGACCGCCGCCGCCCAGTTTTTCCATCATCACCTGCACATTGACCTCGTCAATGGAACGGGCACTTAAATAGATCAGACCATGATATTCCGTCATAACCACAGACGCCTTAATGCCCTTGATCTCCAGCAGTTCATTTGCCGCCTGGGCACAGACAATGGTCGGACTCGGAAGCCCTTCCGACGGACAGACGCCGATGGAAAAGGCATCCCGGTAAATCTCTGCAGAGGCAATGGCTGCCGCCTTCGCCTTGTAATCCTGCATATCATCCCGGAACAGCTTGCGCACACGAGTCACATCGGCTCCGTTCCGGCGCAGGAACGCTGCTGCCTCAAAGGTACGCACACCGGTCTGGTTGGTAAAGTTGTTGGTATCGATCACGATACCGGCATACATGGCATCTGCCTCGGCAGATTTCATGCGGATTCCGTCCGCGATGTACTGCAGCACCTCAGCAACCATCTCACAGGCTGAGGAAGCATACGGCTCCACATAGGAAAGCACTGCGTTGCTGATGACCTCACTGCTCTGGCGGTGGTGATCCATCACCACGATCGTCTTCACCAGCTTCAACAGTTCCGGCGCATCGGTGATGCTTGGCCGGTTTACATCGACCACGACCAGCATAGTGCTGGCATCTACCAGTTCTGCCGCCTGGGCACCGGTCAGAAACAGATCCTCCGGATAATCCGGATTGTCCAAAAACCGATTCATCATCGGCTGGACGGATGTTGTCACCTCGTTGATGATGACATGCGCCTTTTTGTTTAATGCCGTTGCGATCCTGTAAATTCCGATCGCAGAGCCAAAGGCATCGCTGTCGCTCAACTTATGACCCATGATCAGGATGCGGTCCTTCGTCTCCATAAGCTCACGCATCGCATGTGCCTTAACGCGGGCCTTAACGCGGGTGGATTTCTCCTGCTGCTGGGACTTGCCGCCGTAATACTGGATGCGGCTGCCATCCTTTACAACCGCCTGGTCACCGCCGCGGCCCAGGGCCATATCGATGGCAACACGCGCAGACTCGTAATTCTGGGCGTAGCCATCTCCATTCATACCGATACCGATACTTAAGGTCACTGCCATCTCGTTACCGATATTGACGGTCTTAACATCCTCCAGGATAGAGAAACGCTCCTCCTGCATCTGCTCCATGTATTTCTGCTTTACTGCAAAGAAATACTTGTCTTTCTCAATCTTTTTCAGAATTCCATCCACCGCGCCGATGTACTTATTGATCTTACGGTCGATCAGCGCAGTCAGCAGGGAACGGCGCACCTCTTCCACGCTCTCCAGTGCCTCATCGTAGTTGTCCAGATAAATAATACCTGCCACCATCTTCTCATCGGTGATCTGCTGACGGTAACGCAAAATCTCCGTCTCATCAAACAGATATACCGCCAACAGCTTCTGCTGGCTGACAACTGCCTGAATCTCCTCTTCCTCCGAACTGCTCACATAGATCGGCTGGATCTCCATGCGGAAGCGATGCTCACCAAAAACAGTGTGCACCTTGACCGGATCCTCATCCGTCGCCAGATCCTCTTTTGTTACCTCCGGAAACATGGAAAGCAGATTTTTCCAGTTTCCTTTTTCCAGGGCGGTTACTGCCCGAAACTCCTCGTTTGCCCAGACGATCCTGCCGTCTTCATCGGCTAACGCGTAAGGCAGAGCCAGCCCCGTGAGCAGCTGCTTCTGAATCCATGCATATTCCGCTGAAAAGTCTACCAGCCCGCCAAGGATACGCTTTCTGCTGTAAAGAAAGATCCACATGGCAACCGCCAGATAGCCGATCGTGAACGGAAGCATGACCAGTCCGCCAATATGGCTGACACACCCGGCCGCAATGTTGGCGCAGACTAAAAACAGGGAAAGAAGCAGGGGCCAGCTCAAATAACCCTTCAGCTGCCCATGAACCTTTATGTTCTCTTTCATACGTTTTCTCCTTATTCGATTCGCAACTGTTCCTGCAATCGTTCCTGTCCATGCATTGCGCAGACAGAAACCTGCAACATCACAGTTACCCAGACCCCAGGGGACCTGCCGCTTGCAGTCAGCATTTTGCCGCCGCTTATCTTTCGATTATACCATAGCCGACTTATTTCGTCTACTATCGTTCCGCTTCCGGGCACAGCGCATACCCGTAAGCCTTATCGTTCACAGCCTTCGACACTTTGCAATGATATAGTTCCGCGCGACACCGTTGTCGTTGCAGATTTTTTGACTTTATCTTTCCAGAACAGTCGTTCCGTGATAGAATAATAATCCGAAGCAACTGCAAATTTCTAAAGCAGTTACGCGCGAAATAACACGTTTTCCATTAATATATCACTGTACATACGTGCGTGTGCAGTAAGACCGATACCGCTGTAAAGGAGACTCACTTTATGATAAAAAAAGAAATCGCTGAAATCAAGCGCCAGTTCACCCCTGCAAACTGCTCCATTTCCCGCATTTGCGGCTGCTACGTGGATGGTGAAAAAAACAAAAAAGCCGAATTCAAGGAAGCCTTTTTATCTCTTCCGGAAGAGGATATGTTCAAGTATTTTGAACTGCTCCGTAAAAATTTGTCCGGCACACTGGGAAAAAATCTCATTAACCTGGAGTTCCCGCTGGCTGCCGAGGAAGAAGGCGGACCGCATGAATTCCTGTTAAAGCTGCGCAACAGCCGTCTCCAGGACGATGCTCTTTTAGACGCTTTCTACGACCGGATCATTGAAAACTACGACTACGTCGGCAACTACCTCATTCTGCTGATCCACGACGCCTACGACATTCCGGGCAAGACCTCCGACGGCATCGAAATGGAAGATGCCTCCGATGAAGTTTACAGCTACATCCTGTGTTCCATCTGCCCGGTCGATCTGTCCAAACCGGGACTCAGCTACAACGAACTGGAAGGCAGCTTCCAGAACCGCATCCGCGACTGGGTAGTCCAGATGCCGGAGCTCGGCTTTTTATTCCCAGCCTTCAACGACCGCTCCACCGACCTGCACAGCACCCTTTACTACTCCAAAGACAGCAATGACCTGCACGATGCCTTTATCGAGCAGCTCCTGGGCTGCCCGCTCCCGCTGCCAGCCGGATACCAGAAAGAATCCTTCCAGACCATCATCGAAGACACCCTGGGAGATGCCTGCAACTATGAAACAGTAAAAACAATCCATGAGAATTTAAGCGAACTGATCGAAGAGCACAAAGACGAGCCTGAGCCGCTGGTACTTGACAAATACCAGGTACGCAGCCTGTTAGAGAAAAGCGGCGTCGAAGAAGAACATCTGGAAACCTTTGACCAGAACTTCGATGAGACTGCAGGAGAAAGGGCTTCCATTTACGCAAGCAATATCGCCAACACCCGCGCCTTCGAGGTCAAAACCCCGGACGTCATCATCAAGGTCAACCCGGACCGCACAGACCTCATTGAAACCCGCGAGATCGATGGCCGCCAGTGCCTCGTCATCGCGATCGACGGCGTCGTCGAAGTCAATGGAATTGCGGTGAGTCCGGCTGCGGCTGCTCCAGAAGAATAACAATATTGCGTAGTAAGTCTCTGTAAATACGGAAACACAGTAGAAAGCCCCCGCCGCGGCGGGGGCTTTCGGACTAGTATGCGATATTGTTATACTTAGTGATGACTGCCACAATGACTGCAGTCCCCATTACAGGTCAGATGCCCTGCACCAGCGTTTTCTTTTTCCGGGCAATCTGCACGGTTTCCGTTCTGTGCTTCTTCCTTATCCTTTTTCTTAGAGTAAAGAAGCAGTCCGGCCAGACATATCACACCAACCAGCACGGCTACGCAGGCCTTCAAAAATATTCCCATTAATACTTCCATGATCACGCGATCTCCTCTATATACAGTATATACAGTCTGACGATTCCAGAAATAAGTCCCTATCTTTTCTCTATAGTTCAGAAAATCCTGCCCGTGGACAGTAATCCAAACTGTTCTTATGCAAAAAGAGGCCTTACACGATTTCTCGCATAAAACCTCTCCTGAATTCTTAAGTCCGTATCTTAGGATTACTCCATGGTGTACGGCATCAGAGCGATGTGACGTGCTCTCTTGATAGCAACGGTCAGAGCTCTCTGGTGCTTTGCACAGTTACCGGTAATTCTTCTCGGAAGAATTTTACCTCTCTCAGATACGTATCTTTTCAGCTTGTTGGTATCCTTGTAATCGATTACGCCGTTCTTATCGCCGCAGAATACACAAACTTTTTTTCTTCTACGCATGCCGCCTCTTCTTACCTTAGCGCCATCTGCTTTATCAGTCTTATTGAATGCCATTGGTACTGCCTCCTTCTTCAAATGATTCGTGCCGTCTTAAGCTAAATCCGATTTAGTTAAACGGCAGTCCTTCGTCTTCCACACCATCCGGAATGTTCATGAAGCCATCGCCAATCGCGCTGGTCGGCGCCGGTCTGGAGGTTGGCTGATAGCCGTAACCGCCATTGTCGTTATTGCCGCTTCCAGAGTTCTTGCTGTCTGCGAACTCCTGATCATCCACGATGATGTCTGTGGTATAAACACGCTGACCTTCTTTGTTGGTGTAACTGCCAGTCTGGATACGTCCGGACACCAGTACGCGCATCCCCTGACGGAAATACTTCTCTGCAAACTCGCCTGCTCTGTCAAATGCCACGATGTTAATAAAATCGGCAGTCTGCTCGTTTCCGTCCTGGTTACGGCGTCCTCTGCGGTCCACTGCAAGGGTATATCTCGCAACAGCCATGGAACGCTCTCCCTGGGTGTAACGAACTTCCGGGTCTCTGGTCAATCTTCCCATAAGGATTACTCTATTCATACCATCACTCTTCCTTTTTTAAGCTGGTCGTTATCTATTACTTACTGCTCGTCCTGCTTTACGCAAAGATATCTGACAACCGGCTCCATGATGCGGATGTGTGCTTCCACTTCGTTAGAGCAGTCAGAGTTCTCAGACTCGAACTTGATGAAGTAGTAGAAAGCCTCTTTTGCTTTCTGAATCTCGTAAGCAAGTCTCTTCTTGCCCCAATCATCAACGCCTGTTACAGTGCCACCGAAGCGGGTGATATAACCCTGTACCTTCTCCAGTGCTGCAGCTCTCTCTTCGTCTTCGAGTTTTGCGCTCAGAACAACTGCTAATTCGTATTTGTTCATTGCTTTACCTCCTTGTGGTCTCTGGCCCTTGACTTCAGTCTCAAGAGCAAGGATTTTAATGTGTCACGGATAAATATTTTAGCAGAAGCGACGCATAAATGCAAGCACTTTTTTGCAGATTTTGCAAGTTTTTTTGCAGGTTTTTTGCGTCTTCACGCCTTTTCCACGTTTCCTGCCTTCGTCAGTCCACGGGCATTTTTTTCTACCATTTTCCGCTCTGTCATCACCTGATGGCCGCAGCCCATACATTTCAGGCGGAAATCTGCCCCGACACGCAAGATTTCCCACTCATGGCTTCCGCAGGGATGCGGTTTCTTTAATTTTACGATATCTCCAACTTCAAAATTCCATCGCTGGTCCATGCATCGCTCTCCTTTCGTTTTCAGCTTCTCTGTTGTTTTCAAACTTCCTGGCTTATATTTGTTTCCTTCCCAGGAAACCCGCAGATAAATGCTTCTGTTTCCTATTTCATTCTTTTATTTCATTTTTCCGGCTCTGTTTCTGCATTTCCAGATTTAGCGAATCATATGTCCCGGGTCTTTTCCCAGGATCGCATCGATCTTTGCAAGCTCCTCTTCTGAGAAGTCCAGATGCTCAAGTGCCTCCACGTTATCTTCGAGCTGGCTGACACGGCTTGCCCCGATCAGCACACTACTTACCTCCGGCCGTCTCAGCACCCACGCCAGCGCCATCTGCGCCAGGCTCTGTCCGCGCTCCACGGCAATCTCATGCAGCCTTGCTACCTTCGCAAGCTGTTCCTCATTCATATAGCGCTTGCCGATCGTAGTTCCTTTGCGGGAGGCACGGGAGTCTGCCGGAATGCCCTTTAAATACCGGTCCGTCAATGCGCCCTGCGCCAGCGGACTGTATGCGATGCAGCCGGTCCCGGTCTCTGTCAGCACATCAAACAGGCCCTGCTCCGGCCAGCGCTCAAACATATTGTATCTCGCCTGATGAAGCAGACACGGCGTTTTATTCTCTTTCAGAATGGTAATGGCACGCGCAGCTTCATCTGCCTGATAATTGGAAATGCCGACATACAATGCCTTACCCTGGCGAACCATATCGGAAAGGGCACCCATCGTCTCCTCCAGAGGTGTCTCCGGATCCGGGCGGTGATGATAGAAGATATCGACATAATCCAGATTCATGCGCTTCAGGCTTGCATCCAGACTGGACATCAGATATTTTCTGGAGCCCCAGTTTCCGTAAGGACCTGGCCAGAAGTCATAGCCCGCCTTGGTAGATACCAGGATCTGTTCCCGGTAAGGCTTCAGATCCTCCAGAAAGATCTTTCCAAAATTTTCCTCTGCCATTCCGATATTCGGCGCACCGTAATTGTTTGCCAGATCGAAATGCGTGATTCCCAGATCAAATGCCTTAAAAATGATCTCCTTCTGCTCGGATAACGGCTTTTCCGCACCGAAATTCTGCCACATGCCCAGAGATACCCTCGGAAGCAGAATGCCGCTGTTCCCGCAGCGTTTGTAGCTCATTTTGTCGTATCTCGCCTCGTCTGCTCTATACATTTATTTCCCCTCCGTCAAAAAGCGCTCAAACACCTCACCGATCGGCGCACTGATCACCAGATCTGCCCGTTCATCCATCGGCGTTGCTGTTTTATTGATCAGCACCAGTTTCTTTCCCCGGTAATAATCGATCAGGCCCGCTGCCGGATAAACGGTCAGGGAAGTACCGCCAATGATCAGGATCTCTGCATTTTGTATGTAGCGCACCGCCTTCTGCAGCGTTTCCTGGTCCAGTCCTTCTTCATATAAAACCACGTCCGGCTTGATAATGCCGCCGCACTCGCACCGCGGCACACCGTTCATCCCCAAAATATCGGAAAGTCCGAAGAATTTCCCACAGCGGGTGCAGTAATTTCTGTGGACAGATCCATGCAGTTCCAAAACCTCTTTACTTCCGGCTGCCTGATGCAGGCCGTCGATGTTCTGGGTGATCACTGCACGCACCTTGCCCTGCTGCTCCAGTTTAGCCAGTGCCTTGTGTGCTGCATTCGGCTGCGCATCCGGGAACAGCATTTTGTTTTTGTAAAACCGGTAAAACTCTTCCGGGTTCTTCCGGTAAAAACTGTGGCTGATGATGGTTTCCGGCGGATAATCGTACTGCTGGTTATAAAGTCCGTCCACACTTCGAAAATCCGGGATTCCGCTCTCGGTTGAAACACCCGCACCGCCAAAGAACACCACATTGTCGCTTTCTTTGATCCACTGTTCCAAAAGATCCACTCGCTCTGACATTTTCTGATCCATCCTGCATGCTCCTTTCCAGTTTCATTCCATGTAGTTCTTTTCTATATTTTCTTCTATTTATCAACTGGCAGCCTGGCACTTTTCTTTATACAACCTCATCCAGAAAAACACGGCTCAGCACATCAATCTGCTCCGCTCCCGGATAGGCCCGGACTGCCTCCGGAATCCGGTAACCAAACAGCCATGCCGTAAACGCTTCAATCCGCAGATGCAGCACCCGACGCTCATCCCACTGGGGCCGTGCCAATGCTTCCTCCATCGTATCGATCGGACCGTCCAGTTTTTCCAGTTCGGATTCCGTATGATTTAGTGTCCACACCCAGCGTCCCGCATTTTGCGGGATCAGCGGATCTTCCAGTTCCAGGCAGATCCGAAGCTGTTCCGTCTGGGCATCCTGTTTTAAGCGGATCACTGGTACAAACGCTTCCGGTGTTACGATCCGGGTCATGATCGCCGGTTTCTTGGTCTCCAGTTCCGAGTAACCAGTTTCTGTATACAAAAGGCGCTGTTCTTTCTTTTCGCGTCCCCAGATGCCCTGGATTCCAACCAGCTGCTCCCCGTCATACAACAGTTCCAGCTTGCCAAGCTCACTCTGAACCTCACGCACCAGACTTTTTACATACGCTGCATCCCGCTTGGCAAATACCTCATAGCGCGATTCTAGCCAATGCTGCATCCAGTCCGCTGCCAGCTCTACGGTGTCTTCTTCCACACAGACACGTTTCAAATCTTTATTTCCACTCAGTTTCCAGACTGGCTGGTCATAAATAAACGTAAACTGAAACGGCGTATAGATTGCCTCTGCCGCCGGCATCAAAAAACAGAATGGCATTTGGCGTTCCCGCATATCCTGCATCATCCGAAGAAGCAGACTGCGCATATATCCCCGGTGACGCATCGTACTCTTCGTCGCTACGGCCACGATATAGTCCACATTCCAACAGGCATCCCGCACCAAAAGCCGGTATGGATTGAGGTGGAGCATCGCCTGAATTCCATCCTCCTCACGGACCAAAACCTGGTTTGTTGTCATTTTTTCCTGATCATAATAAGTAAGAAACTCCTCAGAATCCTCCGGGAAAGCTTCTCTCCATAAATTCTTTGTCAGGACTTTTTCCTGATTATCCAGATATCTTATCATAGCTGCCTCTCTTTTCTGCCACACCCCTATCTGCTGAAGTTCTTCTGCTGCACCAGATATTTTCTTGCAAAGCCACACGGATTATACGACATTTTTGCGTGCCGCAAGCCTTCCTGTCCCAGGTCGTCCTCCCGGTTTACCAGCGCCACATCCGGGAATTCCTGCACCAGAAACTGCTGGTTAATAAACTGATATAAACCCCGGATTTCTGGATTTGCCTTTTCAATGTGAATGACTGCCATATTTTCCGCCGGATTATAGCTTCCAATGGTAAATGCTTCCAGTGTTCCATCAATGTATACACCAGACATCCGGATATCCAGATCCAGACACTGCTTTAAAATCTCGTGGATTCCCTCTACTTCATAATCCAGATGCTCTTCTACCTCATCGCCCTTGCGTTCTCTCCAGTGGTCCAGGAAACGCCAGACATCATCCCGGTCAGAACAGCAAAGGCGCCGGAACTCATAGCGGCCCTCATACTCCTTCAAAAATGCATTCAGATGATTTTTCTTCTTATGCAGCTTCTTGCCGGACAGTTTGCGCATGGCTTCGCCGTCGTACAGATAATCCTTTAAATCCTCCTGTTCCGTCACCACAAAATCATCCGACTCCTTTAAATGAAGAAACTCTACCGCCTCCTCATCGGCCAGATAAATTTTAAGCGGAATATGCAAGACATTATTAAAATATTCCACTGTCATATCAAAATACTTTTTTAAGTTCTCTTCTTTGCAAAGAGGCATGGCACTATGCATCACCCCTTCTTCCTTCATCAGCCACAAGAGTGCCTTGTTCTCATGAATGGCATACTGCACATGATAATATTTCCGCCAGATGAAACTGTCTAACGGCACACTGTCACAAGTCTTATTGGGACGCAGCCCAAAATACGGTGCCAGAATCTTCATATCTGCTGCTTCTACTGGTTTAAAATTCAAATCTGTCATTTCTATTCCTTTATTCCTTCCATATAAGATAAGACAGTATGTTTCTTATCTTAAGCTTTCTTTCACGTCTTTCGCGTTTTATTATTATAGCGTGAGTCCGTTCCAGAATCAATATAGCGAAATTCCCATTTCCAACCATTTATTCTCGTTACTGCTCAGAAAAGGTCCAGTAGCCAACAGCTACCGGACCTTTTCTGTAACCTGATGAACCTTCCATGCCCGCATTCCGGATATTTCCAGTGCAGAACCACAATAACGGCACTGTTTTACCCCAAGCTGTTCCACCGGCGCTCCACAATTCGGGCATACCACCGATGCTGCTGCCCCCGCCTTTCCGGAGTCATAAATGTACACCAGCTCGGTCTCGCAGACCGTCTGCCTTTTGTGAGGTGCCGGTCTATCTGTCTGATGGCTCTCTTTGGTCCGGCTTCTGGAAAGTTTCTGCGCCTTCATCCCATTTTTCCCGGCAGGCTCTGCCTCTCTCCAATATTCTGCCGCAGTTTCACAGAAAATACTCGCACTGCCGCCATAACGCTGATACCGGTTGATCACGGTTTTATGGATTCTGACTGCCCCGGCTGTCTGGATATTTTCTTTTTCCAGAAATTCCTTCACTGCCCGTTCCACTTCCGTTCGCAGTTCCTCCCAGTTCCATTCCGGGAAATCCCGCAGGATCTGCGGCAAGTAGATGCTTGTCATCCCACCAAGCGATTTTGGCTGTTCTTCCTGCTCTTCTCCTGCGCTCTGCGCACTCCGCAAAAATTCCCGGAGGAAACGAATCTCCGCGGAATTTAGAAATCTGCGGAAACTCCGCCGGATCCGAAAGAACAAGATCACTGCCAGAAGAAATAAAATTCCACCTATCATCAGCGCGATCTGCTTTTCACTCATATGTATCTTTCCTTTTTCCTGTCTTTTGCATATTTTTATGCGAAAACTACGCCTGCAGTATCAACTATTATATCATACTTATCAGGAAAACTTATGGAATTTTTTATTTTGTTTCACAGGACGCACTTCCTATGAACAAGAAAAAGAGTCCACCTTTCGATGAACTCTTCCACAGCTTTCTTCTATTTCATTCTCCGGATGATCGCATCCCGGTATTCCTCGGTTGTCGCAGTTCCATGAAGATCCGGAGTCAGACAGATTCCCGCTTCCAGTACCTCATCCACTGCCCCTCGGATCTTTGCTGCGCAATCACGCTGCCCTAAGTATTCCAGCATCATGCAGGCTGACCATAAAAATGCGGTTGGATTCGCAATGTGCTGTCCGGCAATATCCGGCGCACTGCCATGAACCGCCTCAAACATGGCATAATCTGTTCCGAGATTGCTGGATGGCAAAAGTCCAAGTCCTCCGATCAGTCCACTTGCCAGATCTGATAACAGATCGCCATACAGATTCGGTGTTACAATGATATCAAACTGATTCGGATTCATAACCATCTGCATGCAGGTATTGTCAATGATCTTGTCATCGTGCTGAATCTCCGGATATTCCTTTGCAATCTCATGGAAAATGCTCAAAAACAGGCCATCTGACATTTTCAGGATATTTGCCTTATGTACACAAGTCACTTTTTTTCTGCCATGTGCCCGTGCATACTCAAATGCGTCACGGATAATTCGGGTGCTGGCTTTTCTGGTGATAATTTTCGTTGCATGAACCGTATTTTCATCGATCTGCTCTTCCACACCCACATACAGGTCTTCCGTGTTTTCCCGGAAAATTACCATATCCACATCATGAAATGGTGTTTTCACTGCGATATTCGATTTTGCAGGACGGATATTTGCATACAGGTCATATTTACTTCTCAGGGTTACATTCAGGGAACGGAATCCGTGACCGATCGGAGTTGTGATCGGAGACTTCAATAAAACATGGTTCCGGTCAAACGAAGCATATGCTTCCGGCGGAATCAATGCACCATTTCTCTTCCATTCAGCCTCACCGACATTGTAAACCTCATACTCCAGTTCTGCACCGGCTGCTTCTAAAATTTCCAGAACACAGTCTGTGATCTCTGGTCCAATGCCGTCTCCCTTAAACACCGTGATTGTTTTCTTCATCTATATGACCTCCTGTTCTCATCCTGCATTTTTATTGTTTCAAATCGTATCACAGGCTCGGGGCAAAGTCAATAGATTGTAGTACCTACAACGTGTTGCTTTTGATTAAGAACAAGCACTTATCCGACAACTCCTATATCACCAGCGGCAACAGCACGTTCTGCTTAAGGCAGCTTTTTCAGTCCATAGATCAAACATGGTTCAGGATACCGGTAGATTGCAAAAACAGCACCAGCATGATGATCGGCATCAGGTACTTGATCATCACTACGTAAAGCCACTTCCGCCCAAACTTCTTTCCACCGCGTTCCATCTCTTCCACAATCCAGGCCGGTTTCATGATCCAGCCAATAAAGATGGCTGACAAGAAGGCAATAAACGGCATCATAAAGCTGTTGCTGATATAATCCATGATATCCAGCAGCTGTCCAGTGCTTCCGTTTGGCAGCATGACCTCAACGTAAAAAATGCTGTATCCAAGCGCAATCACGGCAGTTGCAGCCAGATAAATAACCGACAGAACTCCTGTTGTTTTTTTACGCTCTGTATGGAAAATCTCCATGCAGTTTGCAGTGATGGATTCCAGAACGGAAATACAGGAGGTCAACGCTGCGAATGCTGCAAGGATAAAGAAGAAAAGTCCAATGATTCTTCCCGTAATGCCCATACGATAGAATACTTTCGGCAGAGAAATGAACATCAGGCCAGGGCCCGCAGACATTCCATCCACGCCAAAGAATACATAAACAACCGGAATGATCATAACTCCCGCAAGTAGCGCAACACCAGTGTCCATAAGTTCGATCATGGATACGGATTTTCCCAGATCAACCTCCGGTTTTACATAAGAACCGTAGGTAATCATAATCCCCATCGATACACTCAAAGAGAAGAACAGCTGACTCATGGCATCCAGTGTGATCTGCAGAAATCTTGATACCGTCATCCCGGACCAGTCCGGAGTCAGATAAACCTTTAATCCCTGCATACCCGTCCGGATACTTCCATCATCTGCCGTATTTTTCAACGTTAAAGAGTACACCGCAATTCCAACCACGATCAACAAAAGCATCGGCATCATGGTTTTGGAGACACGCTCAATTCCTTTTTCGACACCGTGATACACGATAAACGCTGTCACCAGCATGAAAATCAGCCCATACCACACGGATCCCGGCGCAGTAATAAACGATGTGAAACAGTTGTCCTGCGCGGCAGTCTCCACATTCCCGCTAAGAAACAGCAGGATATATTTAAGAATCCAACCGCCGATCACCGCATAGTACGTCATGATCAGAACAGGTACAAAAAAAGTGATCACACCGAGAAATTTCCATTTCTGATTCATGCTTGTATAGGCATAGATCGCACTTTTACCAGTTCTGCGGCCGATAGCAATATCCGTGGTCAACAACACAAAACCAACCGTAAAGATCAGGACCAGATAGATCAGCAGAAAAACACCACCACCATCCTTCGCCGCCAAAAAAGGAAAGCGCCAGAGATTACCAACACCAACTGCGCTTCCTGCTGCCGCGAAAACAAACCCCAGCTGCCCTGTAAAACTACTTTTTTTCTTCATTGTATCCCCCTCATTTCATCCCTTCACTTGACATAGCCACATCATATTACTAAAATTATAATAAATAAATATAAAGTTATTTATCTTATACTTTAATTATTTTCATCTTATATTGTAACAAGGACAAAAGGACGAAAGCATGGACACATTTAATTACCGTATATTTCTCACGATCGTACAATACAGCAGCTTTCAAAAAGCAGCGGAACTTCACAACGTTACACCACCTGCCGTCAGTCACATTGTAAAGCAGATGGAACAGGAATTCGGAGTCTCCCTGTTTATCCGGAACCGGCGCGGCGTTGTCCTGACCACCTCCGGCGAACAGGTCCTGCCCCTGATTTCCTCCCTGGTCCAAAAAGAAGATATGCTCCTTCAGTATCTGTCCGATCTGAACGGTCTGAAGAAAGGACATGTCCGCCTTGGCATTTTCAATTCGATGTGCAAATATCTGTCCGATCTGATCTATGGTTTCAAAGCGCAGTATCCCAATATCACCTTCGAGATCTACCAAGGCTCCTATGAGAATATCATTGACTGGCTAAAAACCGGAGTGGTTGACATCGGTTTCCTGTCCCAGACAGTAAATCCACATTTTCCTTTTTACCGTATTTTCGCCGATCCGCTGATCTGTATTTTGCGCAAAGGAACGATAACCGCGTCAGACACCGGAATTTCCCTTGAAAGCCTTGCAAACGAGCGCTTTGTCATGCAGCGTGAATCCTGCGATGCAGATGCCAGACGCATCATAGACAAGCTGAATCTCGACATCCGCACCGTATGCCACGTAGTCGATGATAAAACAACGATTGAGATGGTCAAAGCTGGTTTTGGCTTTGCGATCATGCCTCTTTTGACCATGTACGGCTTTGAGGATGAAGTGAAAATGCTGCCCATCGTCCCGGCAGAAGAGCGCGTGATCGGTGCATGTGTCCGGAACGCGCATGATCTAGCGCCGGCCGTCAGGAAAGTGCTTGAGTTTATCCAAGATTATGACTATGGTGAAATGCATGAAAAGTTACGCAAACACTTTTTTGAGTAAGCAAAAACCCCGGAAGCCTTGATTTTTACTGGCTTTTCCAGACAAAAAAAGGAACCATCTTTCGATGATTCCTTAGAGGCGACAACCAGATTTGAACTGGTGATCAGGGTGTTGCAGACCCACGCCTTACCACTTGGCTATGTCGCCATATAAAATTGTTTACCAGATGAACTCTGATAAATGACCCCAACGAGATTCGAACTCGTGTTACCGCCGTGAAAGGGCGATGTCTTAACCGCTTGACCATGGGGCCTCTCATATATTCTATTTACACATATAAAAAATATGTGAGCTCCCCGAGTAGGACTTGAACCTACGACAGCGCGGTTAACAGCCGCGTGCTCTACCGACTGAGCTATCGAGGAATACGCTGCTCGTTGACAGGCAACACAGGTATTATATGATATGGGTACCTTTTTGTCAAGCAATTTATTTCGAAATTTTTGAAAAATTTTATTTGCTTCATTAACGTGTTCATTTTCACTTCAAAAGACACATTTTTTAATTTACCTGATATAAAAAGAATATACCTTGGCATACTTCTTCACTGAGGCGCGGTTTCCTGCGAAATAAGAAAGCACTAGGTTCCTATCCTTTCAGGAGGAACTCCGGTGCTTTCTTAGTTTGCCACGATTCTGTTCGTTTATTCATTGTGTTTTTGCTTACAGCAAAATCCTCGCTCGTATGAAAATCTACTTTTCAAGACTCTTCCAACGGAAGTTCGGAACCACATCACTCCATTTGCTGATTCCAATCAGTGCTTTGTATTTCTCTGTGGTCTCCAGGGTGGATGCCTTGTTGTCGATATTTTTATATACCAGCCAGGAGGGCTTCTGCATGGTTGCTACGATATCATTGGTCTTGCTGGTATCACAATGCCACAGACCAAACGCCTGGGATGCTGCCATCTCAGAAGGCGCATCAACCTGACGGCTCATGATAAATGCATCGATATACGGATTGCTGTCGGCAATATAATATGCATAAGCAATTGCTGCTGCCTGCAGATCTTCTGTCGTGCCACGCGTTGCACTGGTGGATGTAAAGCCCTGTTCAGAAAGGATCACATGGCGTACTTCACCAGAACGGGTACGGAACTGGGCCTGCTGCAGATAATCTGTCAGAACGCTTAAATTCAGCATATTTACAACCGGTGAAGACGCATCATCCTTGATCAGTCCGGTTTCGCGGTCATTCCAGAATTCCGGTTCCGTTAACGGAATCGAGTACGGATGATATGCTAATCCCCAGTCCATGGAACCGCCCGGGATCATCTGGTTATTAAATGCATCCAGCAGATCTTTGGCATTATATGTCAACGAGCCATCCGCTTCGTGCATCCAGTTATAATCCGTTGAGAAGAAGACACGGCTGCTCTGGCTGGTACTGCGGATTGCTGTGTAGAACACGCGGAATGCCCGCTGATATTCATTGATATAGCTTTCCAGACTCATAGGTCCCATATAGTTCCAAAGCTGATTATTAATCTCATTGCCGATGACCCAGTTGGACACTCTCCCATATGGAGAAGATTTTCTTCCGTAACGGTCTGCCAAAAATGCAGCAATCGCACGCAAGGACTCATATCCTTCCTCCGTCGCAACATGAAAACCATAATAGTTTGCAACGGAAGCCGGCTGCTTTGTAACCCCCGGATAATACAACTGCGGCGTGCTGTCGTTCCAGCCATTTAAGATAACCGCAGTAACAGTCATATCTTTTTCCGACATTCTCTTAATGGTGTCATCGTATACGGCAAGCACATCTTTATTAAAATGGTAAGTTTTCCCATCATACTCATAATCAATTCCGCTGCCCAAAATGTGGTTGAACGGAATATTGACGATCACATGGTTTACGCCAAGGGAAAACGCATCCGAAAGCATAGCCGGTGTCGTCTGGATCAGAAGTCCTTTTTTTGTCTGCGCAGTCTTATACGGATCTGTGTATTTTGCAACACTTTCCGGATTTGCCACATAAGCCTCATTACTGACAATGGTATATTCACTTCCATCATAGACAGCTACAACAAAACTGGAATACAGTCTGTCTTCCTGCGTTCCATGATTCAGCGGAAGCTGAAACGATAATTCGTCTCCCTTTGTGATCCATGCAGCGTAATCCGTCCGGCCTTTTAAATCCCTCTGATACGGTTTCATTTCAAAAAGATACAGATAATTATCATAGTATGCCGGATCCGACCAGCTTCCTTCCATCTGACCTTTGATGCTTACCTGATTGCCACCTGTCACTTCGCAGCTTGTTATATGGGCAAATTCTGCCGGTGCAGGCTTTGCCGCCTGACTTTCTGCCTGAGTTTCCGCCGCAGCTGTATCCGCAGTCTCTGCCATTGCTGTTACGCTGCCGGCCCCGGCAAATACCGCAGCCATACAGCATAACGAGATACAATACTTCCATATTTTTTTCAAATTTTCTGCCTCCAATCTCTGTCAATCCATGTCATAAACAGCAAAATATTTCGACTTGCCATTTTCACCCCATTATCATAGCACGGAATCCATTTGGTTCAAGTAGGTTTTCCCTTACATTGATTTAAGATTTTCTTGCAGAATTCTATGGAAGAAAGTAATGATTTATGATTCTACGGCAACTGCGCAATGCATTTTCTCCACATCAAAACCGATAAAATGACTGCAATATAGTCCGTCAGTGCCTGCCCGTAAATAACGCCGGTTAAACCACCAAGCGCATTTAGCAGAAATAAAAGCGGAATCAGAAGTACCCCCTGACGAAGCACCGATAAAATAGTCGCCCAAAACGCTTTTCCTACAGACTGCATACAGTTCATATTCATAAAAAGGATTCCGATGACAGGCCCAGAAAGCATGTATGCAATCAGCATTCTGACACCATACATGATGACTTCCTCATCCTGGATAAACAAGCCGATAATCTGTCTGCGGAATACAAAGAACAGAAGTGTCGCCAAAATTCCAATCACGATACAGCATTTTTTTGTGTATGCCGCAATGTCCTGAAAACGTTTTTTATCGCCGGATCCAAAATTATAACCAAGCAGGGGCTGCACTCCGTTTGCAAGTCCCATCTGCAGAAATGTGATAAACATATTTGCCTTGAATACGATTCCGATTGCCGCTACCGGTGCATTTCCATATGCGACTAAAATCTGATTTAATACAATTGTGGAAACGCTCATTAAAGTTGAAAAAATAGCGGTTGGGAGACCGCAGGAACAAATGCCGCTGAAAATACCGTACCGACATGTGAAATTACGGATCCCAATAGAAAAATTATTACTTTTTTTCACGAAATACCAGAGATAATACAGGCTCGCCAGTATATTTCCCAAAGTAGTAGCAACTGCTGCACCAGCTGCACCGAGATGAAATCCACTGATCAGAACCGGATCCAGAACAATATTGGCAATGGTACCGATCATGCTGCCGATCATCGCCTCTTTGCTGGCGCCCTCAGAACGCACTACAAAGCTGGCTGCTGCAGACCAGATGATAAACGGTGCTCCATAAGAAATATGAAAAACATATCCGCATGCCAGCGCATAAATTTCTTCATTTGCGCCAAAAATACTCAGGATTGGCTGCATAAATCCCACTAACACAAGTGCAAAGAGAATCCCAACGGCCAATGACGCATACGTGATAAATGTAGAAACCTGTTTCATACGCTTCTGATTCTGCTCTCCAAGTGCCATAGATGCCACAGCGCTGCCGCCCATGCCAAACATATTCGCAACCGCCATAAATAAAATAAAGATGGGATTCGTAAGACTGACTGCAGCAACCTGAAGCGGATCTCCCGTCTGACCAACAAAAAAGGTATCCGCCATATTATAAACAACCGTAACCAGGCTGCTGATCACACTTGGGATCGCCATCGTCGCAACTGCCTTAGAAACCTTCATCCGGGCCATTAATTCATTTTCCGCATTCTCATTTGCATTCATTTTTCATTCGTCCTTTCTGCCTCCAGATTTTGAAGCATTTTTCCTGCAATACGCAGAAATTCCTGCTTTTCCTGTTCCGTGATTCCCTGTAATAACAAATGCTCCGTCTCCTCGACCTCCTGCCGAATCCGGTCTTTCATGCTTCTCGCTTTTTCGGTAAATACGATTTTTTTATATCGTCCGTCCCATTCATCCGATACCCGCTGGATCAATTTTTTCTGCTCCAATGCATTCAGCATTTCCGTTACCGTAGATGGTCGCAGACCAAATTCCCGCTCCAGATCTTTTTGATATACGGAATGTGCCTCTGACTCAACCAGAACATAGTTCAGGATTTTCCCCTGCGCACTTCCGATGCCCAGCTGCGTATGTACTTCCTGCGAGCGGTTCCGAAGCCGATTCGAAATACAGTTGATCATTTTTCCTGTTTCCATAAATCCATGTCACACCTTTCTGCCTTTGTTTCTGACTCCGCCTTTGCAGACTTTTGTTTGTCCGTAGTTTCTTTTCGTCGATACCTTATTGCTTCACCAATTGTTGCGTTTCCGCTTCTGATAGTTGTAATAGCCTTCGTAATAGTTCGGTTCCTAAGTATATTAAGAGAAGAAATAATAAAAGTCAACGATACTTCAAATATTGAAACTTTCCTTCGTTTTTTCGCATAAACTGCTTTCTTTTTCGCCGACTGCCTAAGAAACAAAACTGAGGAATTTTCGCCGATTGTTCTTCATAACAAAAAAAGACTGGAATCTCTTCCAGCCTCTCATCTATGTACCCTCAAAACCACATATTGAATTTCATCCGTTTTCTTTTACCTAAACCGTCTTGGTTAAGCCCTCGACCTATTAGTGACAGTCAGCTGCATGTGTTACCACACTTCCACCTCTGCCCTATCTACCTCGTCGTCTTCAAGGGGTCTTACTACTTGCGTATGGGATATCTCATCTTGAGGGGGGCTTCACGCTTAGATGCCTTCAGCGTTTATCCCGTCCCGACTTGGCTACTCGGCCATGGGTTTGATACCCAACCGATGCACCAGAGGTCAGTCCATCCCGGTCCTCTCGTACTAAGGACAGCTCCTCTCAAATATCCTACGCCCACGCCGGATAGGGACCGAACTGTCTCACGACGTTCTGAACCCAGCTCGCGTACCGCTTTAATGGGCGAACAGCCCAACCCTTGGGACCTACTTCAGCCCCAGGATGCGATGAGCCGACATCGAGGTGCCAAACCACTCCGTCGATGTGAACTCTTGGGAGTGATAAGCCTGTTATCCCCAGGGTAGCTTTTATCCGTTGAGCGATGGCAATCCCACTTTATACCACCGGATCACTAAGTCCTAGTTTCCTACCTGCTCGACCCGTCGGTCTCGCAGTCAAGCTCCCTTATGCCTTTGCACTCTACAAATGGTTTCCAACCATTCTGAGGGAACCTTTGAGCGCCTCCGAAAGGGTATCGGAGGCGACCGCCCCAGTCAAACTCCCCACCTGACATTGTCCCCCAGCCGGGTCACGGCTGCAGGTTAGAAACCCAGTCACACAAGGGTGGTATCCCAACAGCGGCTCCATGAAGACTGGCGTCCTCATTTCTTAGCCTCCCACCTATCCTGTACATGTATAACCGAATCCCAGTATCAAGCTGGAGTAAAGCTCCATGGGGTCTTTCCGTCCTGGCGCAGGTAACCAGCATCTTCACTGGTATTTCAATTTCACCGGGTGCATTGTCGAGACAGCGCTCAAATCATTACGCCTTTCGTGCGGGTCGGAACTTACCCGACAAGGAATTTCGCTACCTTAGGACCGTTATAGTTACGGCCGCCGTTTACTGGGGCTTAAATTCAAAGCTTCGATTGCTCTAACCTCTCCTCTTAACCTTCCAGCACCGGGCAGGCGTCAGCCCATATACCTCACCTTTCGGTTTTGCATAGACCTGTGTTTTTGCTAAACAGTTGCTTGAGCCTATTCTCTGCGGCCTGCTTGCGCAGGCACCCTTTATCCCGAAGTTACAGGGTCATTTTGCCGAGTTCCTTAACAATGCTTCTCCCGCCGGCCTTAGGATTCTCTCCTCATCCACCTGTGTCGGTTTACGGTACGGGCACATATCACACAATAGCGGCTTTTCTTGACAGTTCGAATCACCAGCTTCCCTACTTTTGTTCGGTCCGCATCACGTCTTCGGATTGTTAAGCGGATTTGCCAGCTTAACTCCTACCTCGCTTGCCCCGGTCTTTTCATTCCCGGGTCTGGTTATCGTCCTGTGT